>JBHORA010000092.1:0-3451 GCA_042408535.1 Chloroflexota bacterium
CCTCCGGTCCTGGAGGCCCCGTTCGGTTCGTCTCGCGCGCCGTCAGAGCCCCAGGGCCCGTTCCTCCCGGAAGGGCCGCCAGAGCTTCTTCTTCGCCTCCACGGAGAAGATGTGGCGCATGGCGCGCATCCTACGCGATCGCACCGCCAGGCGCAAGCTTTTTTCAGGGCAGCGAGCGGACCATCCCTCCGTCGATGGGGACGACGACGCCGGTGATGTAGCTCGCGGCGGGTGAGAGGAGGAACGCCCCGAGCCGCCCGACCTCCGCCGGCTCGCCGTAGCGACCAAGGGGGATCTGGGCCGCCACCGCCGCCCGGACCTCCTCGACGGTCCGGCCCGTCCGCTCCGCCGTCGCCGCGTCGAGCTGGGCGACCCGCTCGGTGGCGATCCGGCCCGGGGCGATGCCGTTGATCCGGATCGGGGCGATCTCGGCGGCGAGGGACTTGACGAGGCCGGCGAGGCCGGGGCGGAGTACGTTCGAGGTGACGATCCCGTCGACGGGCATCCGGACCGAGGAGGAGAGGATGAGGAGGATCGCCGGCTGGCGTCCGGCGCGGAGGTGCGGGAGCGCCTCGCCGATGAGCCGGATGGCGGTCCAGAGGGTCCCGTCGATCGCCCGCTGCCATTCCGCTTCGGTCAGGTCGGCGAAGCGACCGAGGGGCGGACCGCCGCTGTTGACGAGGAGACAGTCGAGGCCCCCGAGGGCGTCCACGGCGGCGGCGACCGCGGTCCTGGGGCCCTCGGAGGTGGCGAGGTCGACGGGGATCGGGACAGCGCTGAGGCTCCGGGCCCGCTCGTCGAGGCGGGCGCCGGGCCGAGCAGCGACGGCGACCCGGGCGCCATCGGCGACGAGTTGCGCGGCGATGGCGGCGCCAAGCCCGGCCGATCCGCCGCAGACGAGCGACCGGGCACCGGCGAGGTCGAGGTCCATGGGGGAGATGATCGCACGAGAGACGCCCGACGTCTCGAGGACGTCGACGCCAGATGGCAGCGACGTCGCGCCTGCTCCCGACCTCGTCTGCCCGCGCCTACGCGGCCGAGCTCGCCGCCTGGCCCGCCCCGCTGGCCGAGCGACGGCCGAGCGCGTCGGGGGATTCGCCGGGCCCGGTGACGACAACCTCGCCCTCGAGGACCTCGACCCCCTCGCCGGTACCCCGCCGGATGACGTAGCGGTGGTGGATCTCGGCGACCCCGGAGGCAAGCTGGGCAGTGACGGTGCAGTACTTCGTGGCCGAGAGCTCGATCGCCCGCCGGACCGCCGCCTCCTCGACGGCCGGCCCCTCGACGTGGTGGACGACGTCGATCCGGGTGTAGACGTGGGGGTAGGGATCGTCGCGCTGCTCGCCGACGACCTCGACCTCGTACCGGTCGACGACCTGCCGCTTCTTGGCCAGGATCGAGACGACGTCCATGGCGGTGCAGCCGGCCTGGGCGACGAGGAGCATCTCCGCCGGACGGGGGCCGCCGTCGCCCTCTCCTGTGTCGAGGACGAGCCGGTGCCCCGAGCCCGTCTCGACCTCGAGCCGGAGCCCCGGGCCGATGTGTCGCGCCCGCGTCGTCTTGACAGCCATCTGTCCTGGTGCCTCCATGGGGTACCGCTCACCCGTCGACCGAGCCCGATCGACGCTTCTGAACCGGAGGATACGCGTCGCTGCCGACGCTCCGAGAGGGCCACATGGACCAAGGGGCGTGGCCTTGGCGGCCCATTACAGCGGGCCCCGGGCCGACCCGGGCGGCGCCTACCGTCCGAGCTCGACGGCGACGATCTGCTCGGCGACCTCCAGGAGATCGCCGCCGACGACATCAGGAGCGGGGCCGAGGGGGTCGAGGACCATGCCCGGACGGGCGACGAAGGCCGCCGCGGCGCCGGCTCGGAGAGCCCCGACGACGTCCCAGGCGTGGGCGGCGACGAGGCGCAGCTCACCGACGGGGACGCCGAGACGTGTCGCCGCGAGCCGGTACGGCTCTGGCGCAGGCTTCAGCCGCCGGGCCTCGTCGGCGGAGAGGATGGCTTCGAAGAACTCCGCCAGGCCGGCATTCGTGAGCTGCTCCACGGCGACGGCCTCAACGGAGTTCGTCAGGGTGGCGAGGCGGAAACCGGCGTCGCGGAGGCGGGCCAGGGCCGGGGCGGCATCGGGGTGGGGTGGCAGGCGCCGAAGGACGGCCATGACCTCGTCGCCTGCCGTCGGGGGCAGGGGACGTCCTTCGCGGGCAGCGACCATCTCGAGGGCGGCCCGGCCGATCCGGCCGAAGTCGACGTAGGGACCGGTCACGGTGGAGACGAGAGCCGACTGGAGGAGCTGAGCGAACCAGGCGCGCCGGAGCTCGGCTCGACCGAAGAGGCCCTCGAAGACGGGGTCGAGGGCGCGGAGGTCGAGGAGCGTCTCGTTGACGTCGAAGATGCAGATCCGGGCCATGGCTCCTCCTCCACGTCGTCAGCCGCCGGGTGGGATCTCCCGACCTCCACGTCGGGCGGGAGGAAGACGCTACCACGCGTCGGCGCCTTCGGCGGTGGGTTGGATCACCGTCCCTTTCCCTTGGCGGTGCCCTTCCCGGTGACCCCGGCGCCCCGCCCTGACTGCGCTCCCTATCATGGACCGTACCGGCCCCGCCCGTCCGCGGCGAGGACCTGGGAGGACGCGCGAGGTCCTGGGAGCAGGAGCTGGACGATGTCGATCGCCGAACCTGCCGGTTCGGAGCCGGCCCCGATCTGGACACCCCCGGCCGACGCCCGCGAGCGGTCGACGATGGGCCGCTGGCTCGACTGGCTCGAGCGCGAGCGGGGCCTTCGCTTCGACACCGACGAGGAGGTCTGGCGCTGGTCGGTCAGCGACCTCGACGCCTTCTGGTCCTCGGTCTGGTCCTTCTTCGACGTCCGCTCGACGACCCCCGTCGGGCCCGCCCTCGCCGAACGGCGGATGCCGGGAGCACGCTGGTTCCCGGGGGCGAGCCTGAACTACGCCGAGCACGCCCTCCGGCTCCCGGGGCGGAGCGCCGACGACGTCGTCCTCGTCGCCGCGAGCCAGAGCCGGCCGACGGTTCGGCTCACCGCCCCTGAGCTCCGGCGGGCGGTGGCAGGGGTTCAGGCTGGGCTCCGGCGACTCGGTGTCGAGCGAGGTGACCGAGTCGCCGCCTACCTGCCGAACGGGCCCGAGGCGATCGTCGCCGCCCTCGCCACGGCGAGCCTCGGCGCGATCTGGTCCTCCTGCGCGCCCGAGTTCGGGGTCCGAGCCGTCGTCGACCGCCTCGCCCAGATCGAGCCGAAGGTCCTCCTCGCCATCGACGGTTATCGTTACGGGGCGAAGGTGGTCGACCGGGTCGCCGAGGTCGAGGCGATCCGCGAGGCCCTGCCGTCCCTCCGGGCAACCGTCGTCCTCCCCTACCTCGAACCGGACCGAGCCCTCCCCGCCGGCTGGCTGAGCTGGGCCGAGCTCCTCGCCGACGACGGCGA
>JBHORA010000098.1:0-4470 GCA_042408535.1 Chloroflexota bacterium
CAGATCCCCGCCAACGCGCCCGTATGCGCCACGAGGTGCACGCGCCCGAACCACTCGCGGCAGCCGAGTGCCACCCGCCCCCGACAACGTTCACGCGGCGGGAATCTGGCATGGTTCGGCCGCTCCCCGCCGCTCCCCGCCGCTCCCGCTCACTCGCTGCCGCTCCCCGCCGCTCCCGCTCACTCGCTGCCGCTCCCCGCTGCCCCCGCTCACTCGCTGCCGCTCCCCGCTGCCCCCGTGCCGCCCCCCGGACGCGCCCCCCGGACGCGCCCCCCGCCGCGCCGACCCCGTCGTCGGCCCCGCGCCAGCCCCCGCGCCAGCCCCCGCGCCCTGGTCAGTGATCCTCCGGGACCGTGCGGCTGGGTTCGCCTGGACGCCGAACCGTGTTTTCCGAACAATTGCGCCATGCGGTGACGCAGGTGGCCAGCGAACCGGCGTTCTTCCCTGTCCGCGGGCGGACCTCCGGCGGCGCAACGTTCACCTCGTGACGCAGATCCCGGCC
Source organism: Chloroflexota bacterium (assembly GCA_042408535.1). GTDB lineage: Bacteria > Chloroflexota > Limnocylindria > Limnocylindrales > CSP1-4 > BPIH01. Next base: position 503 of record JBHORA010000098.1, read on the forward strand.
GACGAGCCTGTATGGAGCACCACATGCACGCGGCCGAACGAGTCAGCGGTGCGAACACCCTGCCCACCCCAGATAACGTTCACATGGCGAGCATCTGACAGGGTCCCGCGGTTCACCCGCCAGCCGAGCCGCGCCCCCACCAGCCAGGCCACTTCTCCGGCAGGCTGACGACCGCTCGACGACGAGCGGGCCATCCTCGCGAACCCGCTCGCCAGCCAGGCCACTTCTCCGGCAGGCTGACGACCCCGAGAACGGATCCCCGAGAACGGATCCCGAAAGCGCGCCCCAGCCCCGCGCGCCCGACGCGCCCCCCACGCCCCCGTCCCCGACGCCGCCACCGCCGAAGCCCCCAACGCCCCCACGCACCCGCCACCAACGCCCTCCCGCCCCCGCCGTGCACCCCGAAGGTTTGACGCTAGGCCCTCGCCTCGCTACCATGTCGCGCCGGTCGGACTTCAGGCCGCGAAGCATCCTTCGGCGGGCCTGGAGTTCTTTCCTTATCCCCACGGGGATGCCCCGGGCCGACCGACGACTCCCCCTGAACCCCGGGTGCCGACGAACTGACCGGGGGTGAACGGAAACGATGAACACGAAGCCCACGTACCTGTCCCGCGAGGGGCTGGAGAAGCTCCGCGCCGAACTCGACGAGCTCGTCAACGTCCGCCGCGCCGAGATCGCCCAGCGGATCCACGACGCGAAGGCCCACGGCGACGTCATGGAGAACGCCGAGTACGAGGACGCCAAGAACGAGCAAGCCTTCGTCGAAGGCCGGATCGCCACCCTGGAAGCCCTCATCAAGAACGCCACGATCATCGACGAGCACCGCACGACCGACCACGTCCAGATCGGGTCCACCGTCGTCGTCCGAGGCGTCGATGGCGAGGAGCGCTTCACCATCGTCGGCTCCACCGAAGCCCGCCCCGCCGAAGGGAAGATCTCGAACGAGTCGCCCGTCGGGCGCGCCCTCCTCGGGCGAAAGCCCGGCGACACCGTCGTCGTCCGCGTTCCCGCCGGCGACTTCACGTACACGATCGTCAGCATCAGCTAGCTTCCTCCGGCCTCCGGCTGCCGGCGGCGACGGTCACCGGGTCGGAGCCGCCGGCAGGACACCAGGAGGACCGATGGACTGGGCCGACGAACTCGCCGCCCGGGTGCGCGGGCCGCAGGTCGTCAACGACAGCAAGACCCCGTCCGGAACCGTCCACGTCGGTTCCCTCCGCGGCCCCGTCCTCGTCGACGTCATCGCCAGGGCCCTCCGGGCCCGCGGGATCGAGACCCGCTACCTCTACGGGATCGACGACATGGATCCCATGGACGCCCAGGCCCTCCTGACCCCCGACGCCGTCGAGCGGGAGATGGGCCGGCCCCTCGCCCACATCCCCGACCAGGAAGACGACGGCCACGCCTCCTACGCCCGCCACCACGCCGAGCGCTTCGTCGCCACCTTCGACCGTCTCGGGATCCACCCCGACCGCTACTACTGGATGTCGGAGCTCTACGCGGCCGGCGTCGTGGACCCCTACATCCGCCTCGCCCTCGAGCGGGCCGAGCTCGTCCGCGACATCTACCGGCGGGTGGCGAACGTCCGCCATCCCGACGACTGGCACCCGATTTCCGTCGTCTGCGAGCGCTGCGGGAAAGTGGGGACGACGATCGTCACCGCCTGGGACGGCGAGCGGGTCCGCTACGAGTGCCGCCCGAACCTCGTCGCCTGGGCCCGGGGCTGCGGGATGGCCGGCTGGACGTCGCCGTTCGGGGGAAGGGCGAAGCTTCCCTGGAACCTCGAGTGGGCGGCCCAGTGGAGCATCTTCGAGGTGACGATCGAGCCCTGCGGGAAAGACCTCTCCACCGCTGGCGGGTCACGGGATCGATCGGACGCCATCGCCCGCGAGGTCTTCGAGCGCGAGCCGCCCCTCAACGTCCCCTACGAGTTTGTGAACATCGGCGGACGGAAGATGTCGACCTCCCGGGGTCGGGGTGCGGCTGCCCACGAGATGGCCGAGGTCATCCCGCCCGAGCAGCTCCGCTTCCTCTTCATTCGCCCCCGGCCGAACCAGGCGATCGAGTTCGATCCCGACGGAACGGATGCCATCCCCCGCCTCTTCGACGAGTTCGACCGCTTCGCCGCCGCCACCGCCGGACGGCCGGTGAAGGGCGAGCTCCCCGCCGGCTACGAGCGGATCTTCCGGTACGCCCTCCGCGACCCCGACGCCGACCTCGAGGCCGAAGCCGCCGCCTACCGGCCTCCCTTCGCCCACCTCGCCCTCCTCCTCCAGATCCCCGGGGTCGACGTCGCCGAACGCGTGGCGGCCGAGAAGGGCGCCCCGCTGACCGAGCGGGAACGGGCGATCCTCGACGAACGAATGGCCGCTGCCCGAGCCTGGCTCGAACGCCTCGCTCCCGAGGCGGCCCGGCTCGAGGTGCGCTTCGAGACCCTCCCCGAGGCCGCCCGCGACCTCCCAGCCGACGAGCGCCGCTTCCTCGCCGACCTCGCCGCTTCGGCCGAAGCTGACCCGCCGTCATCCGGAGAGGCGTGGCAGGCCCGGATCTTCGAGGTCGCCGGAGCCGTCGGTCTCCCGAGCGGGCGCGCCTTCGCCGCCCTCTACCTCGCCTTCCTCGGGCGCCGGAACGGGCCCCGAGCCGGCTGGCTCCTGGCGAGCCTCAACCGCCCCTTCGTCCTCGCCCGGCTTCAGGAGGCGGCGGGCAGCGGCGCCGTGACCATCGAGCAGCGGCCGGCCTGAGCCGCGACAATCAGGCCATGACGAAGGACGCCCCCATCTCGCCCTGCCCCACCCCGACCTGCCACCCGAGGAGCCGCCGATGAGCGTCGGCCTCGCCCGCCTCCGAGAAGAACCCGACCGCATCCGCCAGGGCGCCATCGACAAGGGCGAAGACCCCACCGTCGTCGACGCCGCCCTCGCCCTCGACGAGCGTCGCCGCCGCCTCCTCGGCGAGGCCGACCGGCTGCGGGCCGAGCGGAACGCCGTCAGCAAGTCCGTCGGCGAGCGGATCCGCGCCGGCGCCGATCCGAATGGTCCCGAGATCGCCGCCATCCGGGCCGAAGCCCGGGCCCTCGGCGACCGCATCGCCGACCTCGAACGGCAGCTCGCCGCCGTCGAGGCCGAGCTCGACGAGGCCCTCCTCCGGATCCCGAACCCGGCCGACCCCGACGTGCCGGTCGGGGGCCCCGAGGCGAACCTCGTCGTCCGGACCTGGGGCGACCCGCTGCCGCGGCAGACCGTCGGCGCCGACGGGCGAAGCTGGGAGCGGCGCCCCCACTGGGAGATCGGGGCCGCCCTCGGGATCCTCGACGAGCCGCGAGGGGCGAAGATCACCGGCTCGGGCTTCCCCGTCTACCGCGGCGCCGGGGCGCGCCTCGAGCGGGCCCTCATCAACTGGTTCCTCGACGTCCACGTCGCCGAGCACGGCTTCGTCGAGGTCTGGCCGCCGGCCCTCGTGAACGCCGCCTCGGCCCGGGGGACCGGCCAGATCCCGGACAAGGAAGAGCAGATGTACGTCGTCACCCGCGACGAGCTCTACCTCGTCCCCACGGCCGAGGTCCCGGTGACGAACCTTCACCGCGACGAGATCCTCGACGCCGACGACCTCCCGATCCGCTACTGCGCCTACACGCCCTGCTTCCGCCGCGAGGCGGGCGCAGCCGGGGCCGAGACCCGGGGGATCCTCCGGGTCCACCAGTTCGACAAGGTCGAGATGGTGCTCTTCGAGAAGCCCGAGGACTCGTCGGCCGCCCTCGAATGGCTGACCGCCCGGGCCGAAGTGCTCCTCCAGCGGCTCGGCCTCGCCTATCGGGTCGTCCTCATGAGCACCGGCGAGATGGGCTTCGTCCAGGCCAAGAAGTACGACCTCGAAGCCTGGGCACCGGGGGTGGAGCGCTGGCTGGAGGTGAGCTCGTGCTCGAACTTCCGCGACTACCAGGCTCGTCGGATGGCGATCCGCTATCGCCC
>JBHORA010000101.1:0-27429 GCA_042408535.1 Chloroflexota bacterium
CCTCCCACCCGAGGAGCGAGCCGCCCTCCGGGCCCGCTGCCGTCAGGCGGCCCTCGAGCGCTGGAACTGGGAGACCGAAGGGGCGAAGCTCGTCGCCCTCTACGAGCGCCTCGAGCGGGAGGGGCGGGGGTGAGCCGGGGGGAGGCGTCGGCCGCGCGTCGGGCAGGCGGTGACCCTGCTCCAGTCCGCCAGCGCCTCGTCGTCGTCGCGCCGACGAGCGTCCGGTTCGACTCCCGGACCCAGCGGATCGCAGCGACGGTCGCCGCCCGCGGCCACGACGTCGTCGTCCTCGGTCGCGCCGAGCCAGGTCTCCCCTTCGACGAGGTCCACCCGGCCGGCTATCTGATCCGGCGGGTCGAGGTCTCGGCCGTGGACGGACTGCCACTCCCAGCGTTCGTCCGCCGGATCCTCCCTGTCGCCGGGCGCGATCCGTCGGAGCAGCGAGCGGTCTCGAACCCTGAACGGGGCGGGCCGCCAGATCGCCGAACGGCACTTGACGGCGGCCGCCGAGCCCTCCGAGCCGCGGCCCGGATCGCCCGGATCGGTCTGACGGTCCGGAGCCAGCTCCGGGCGGCCCTTGCCGTCGACACCGGGGCCGACCTCTACCACGGCATGGCCTACATGGGGATCCCCATCGCCCTCGGCCTGGCCCGGCGGAGCGGATCCCCGGTCGTCTACGACGCCCGCGACATCTACGTCGATGCTGCCAACCTCGCCCGTCTCCCGGGCCCAGCCAGGGCGGTGGTCGGGGCCCTCGAACGCCGCTGGGCGCGGCGAGCGAGCCGGGTCGTGACCGTGAACGACGGCTACGCTCAGGTCATGGCCGACCGATGGGGGGTCCCGACGCCTGCCGTCGTCATGAATTGCCCCGACCCGCGTCCGGCGGCGGCGGGCCGCCCGCGGCGCTTCCACGAGGCCCTCGACCTGCCCCCGGGAACGCCCCTCGTCCTCTACCACGGCGGCTTCTCGCCCGATCGAGGCATCGAGGAGCTCATCGCGGCGCTCCCCCTCCTTCCGGGCGTCCACCTCGTCCTCCTGGGCTACGGCGTCCTGGAGCCCCTCCTGCGAGCCCGGGCCGCCCAAGGCGACGGTCGGCTTCACGTCCTGCCAGCCGTCGCTCCGGACGAGCTCCTCGACTGGGTCGCCTCTGCCGACGTCGTCGCCATCCCGATCCAGCCGACGACCCTGAACCATCGGCTGACGACCCCGAACAAGCTCTTCGAGGCCCTCGCCGCCGGCGTCCCGATCGTCGCCTCGGACCTGCCGGGCATGGCCCCGATCGTCAGGGAGACCGAGGCCGGGATCCTCTGCGACCCGACCCGACCGGCCGCCATTGCCGCGGCCATCCGCGCCATCCTCGAACTGCCCGAGGCCGAGCGGCGTGCCATGGGCGAGCGGGGTCGGCGGGCCGCCGAGGAGCGCTACAACTGGGCGGCCCAGGTCGCCATTCTCCTGGCTGAGTACGGCCGCCTGACCGGTCGTCCCTGGTGAGGGCCGTGGGCGAGGCGCTCGGGCGGCGACCCCGGGCCCTCCTCCTCGTCGCCAACGCCGCGGCCCCCTACTCGCGCGCCCTCCGGGTCGCCCGGACCCTGGCCACCGACGGCTTCGAGGTCGAGATCGCCGCTGTCGCGGATCCGTCGCTGCCCGAGACCGAAGACGAGGGCGCTGTCGTCCTCCGGCGCTATCGGCCGCGGGGGATCTGGCGCCGGTTCGCGGTCGGGGCGCCACGGCCGGAGGAGCGTGGATTCGGTCGAATCCTTCGCCTCATCGACATCGGGCTCCGCGGTCTCGCCTGGCCGGCCCATGTCCGTGCCTGGTGGCAGGCGCTCCGCGAGGAGGCGCCGCCGGCCGACCTCATCCATGCCTTCGGCATCCTGACCGTGCCCGTCGCCCTCGACCTCGCCCGTCGCTCGCGACGCCTCGGCTTCGAGGGGCGCACGGTCTACGACGTCATCGACGTCATCCTCGAGTCGAACAACGTCGCCCAGGTGCCGGCGCCGCTCCTCGCCTGGTACCGAGCTCGCGAGCAACGCTGGGTCCGGGGGGTCGACGCCCTCGTGACCGTGAACGAGCCGATCGCCCGCCACCTCGCGCGCCGTTGGCGGCTAGCGGAGCCGCCGACCGTCCTCCTGAACTGCCAGCCCCGCTGGGAGCCGCCACCGGAGCGGCCGAACCGCATCCGGGAGGCGACCGGGCTTCCCGCCGAGCGACGCCTCGTCCTCTTTCTGGGCCGCCTCGGCCGCGAGCGCGGGCTCGACGAAACCGCCGAGGCCGTCCTCCGAGTCCGCGACGCCGCCCTCGTCCTCCTCGGTTTCGGGCCCTGGGCCGACCGGCTCCGGGAGCGGGACCGGGACCCGCGCTTCGCCGGGCGCCACGTGACGCTGCCGCCCGTCCACCCCGACGAGGTGCCGGCCTGGACCGCCTCAGCCGATGTGACCGTCATCGCCGTCCCGGCGAACTCGCTCAACCAGCGTCTCTCGACGCCGAACAAGTTCTGGGAGAGCATCGCCGCCGGGACGCCGATCGTCGTCGGGCGCGACCTCGTCGTCATGCGGGAGATCGTCGAGCGCGAGGGGATCGGAGCCGTTGCTGATCCCCTCGACCCGGAGGACCTGGCCCGAGCCATCTCGTCGATCCTCGACCGGCCACCAGCCGAGGTGGCGGCCATGCGGGCCCGCTGTCTCCGGCTCGCCCACGAACGCTACAACTGGGAGACGTCCGTCGAACCGTACCGGCGCCTCGTCAGCGACCTGGTGATCGGGCGGCCCAAATCAGATGCCGCTCGGTCAGCCTGAGCCCGCAGCTTCGTCCGAGTTCGTCGAGGGGATCGGAGGCCAGGCTGCTCGGGGCTCGCCGCCGACCGCTGGCCGACGCTCGAGGGCGAGATGGTCGGCGAGCCAGGAGAGTCCACCGGGGGCGATCCGGACGCCCGTTGCGACGAAGGGGGCCGCCACGAGATGATCGATCCCGGCGACGCAGACGAGGAGGGGTTCCGACCTACCATCGATCGCCGAGCCCAACGGCTGCCCCGGCGACTCGCCTCGGGCGTCGGGGGAGCTTCCGGAGCCGGGTGTCGTCGCCTGAATGATCGCCGAGCCGAGGGTTTCGCGGAGCTCCCCGATGAGGACCGCCTCACGATCGACACCCGTGAGCGCGTCCTGGAGTCGCTCCCGGAAGCGCCGGAGGCCGCGGACAGCGATGCGGATCCAACGACGAAGACGATCACCGACGGTCGCCGCCGCCGGCGGGCGCCAGCCCCGAGCGAGAAGGGCAGTGAGGCGCTGGTCGGCTCCTCCCGGTGCCAGGATCCAGGCCGCCGCTCCGAGGCCGCGGCCGCCGGCCGAGACGACGATGGCGCCGTCGAGCAACTCGGCGGGCAGCTTCGCCAGCTGGCGGTCGAGAAGCGAGCGCTGGAAAGCGACGACGACGACGCGCTCCCTCGGGCCCCGGCGACGGTCCGGAACAGCGAGGGTGGGCCGTCTGACCCCAGCTGACCTCGTGACGCTCGCTGGCCTCCATTCGGCCAGGACGGTTTCGTAGAGGCCGACGACGGACTCCGCGACGCGACGGGCGGAATAGTTCTCCTCCACCCAGCTCCGGAGACGCCAGGGGTCGAATGCATGACGCCGGTCGAGGGTAGCGAGGATGGCGGCCGCAAGAGCCTCGGGATCGCCGGGCGGGACGAGCGCGCCCAGCCGTTCGGGCTGGGCTCCGAGGATCTCGGTCACCCCGCCCGAATCCGTGGCAACGACGGGAAGGCCCGTCGCCAGGGCCTCGGCAGCGACGACCCCGAAGGTCTCGCGGTGGCTCGGGTGGACGAAGACCGCGGCGCGGGCCATCGCTCGGGCGACGGTTGCCCGGTCGGCCGGCCCCTCGATGGAGACGGCGTCGGCGATCCCGAGGGCCCCGGCCAGGGACCGCCAGTACTCATCCCCGGTCGGCTCCACGGACGCGCCGATCATCCGGAGACGTGCCTCGGAACGGACCTGGCGGACGCGAGCAAAGGCCCGAAGCAGCGTCTCGATGCCCTTGATCGGTTTCCGGTAGCCCACCCAGAGGAGCTCGGCCTGGGCTCGAGCCTCGGGGCCGACGACCGGGAAGTCGTCGACGGCAATGGCGTTGGGAATGACGACGAGGCGCTCGCCGAGGTCGGGGACGTCGCGACCCAATTCCGCGAGCAGCTCTTCGGCGAGCATCCGGGTGACTGTCACGACGCGCGCCGCCTGACGAGCGGCCTCGACGTAGCGAGCTCTCTGGACGCGGTCGCCGAACACCCGGTCGAGGTACGTCGCATGCTCGGTCAGGACGAAGGGGAGGTCGAGCCGGCGAGCGATCCGAGCTGCGGCAGCGCCCTCGGGATAGCCGACGTGGCCGTGGACGAGGACCCAGGGGGGCCGATCCCGGCGCTCGGCGAGGGCGGTGAGGACCGCTTCCCGGTGGCGGAGGCCGTGCTCAGATCCCGTCTGCCGAGTCGGCCCGGCCGGGAAGCCCAGTCGCGCAACGGGGACTCCTTCGGGGCCCGAGCCGCCGCGCTCGACGAAAGGGTTGGGACCGCGCCAGATTGTCGCTGTCAGGTGGGCGGTCGCCGCGTTCTCGGCTGCCGTACGGAGACGATCGTCGCCGAAGAGCGGAATGCTCTCGAAGGTGGCGACCCACGGCTGGACGCGGCCCGTGGCCAGGAGCGCGGCGACCTGGTCGGCGATGAAGCGGCCGGCGCCAGGATCTCCGAGCCCCGGGAACCAGCCCACGACCAGGACATCGAGCGGCCCCGTCGCCGGCGTGCCCCGGTCAGCCACCGACCCTCTGCTCGTGACGGCCCGCGATCTCCGCCCGGACTCGGGCGATGGCCGCCGCCTCCATGGCCTCGCGCTCAGCCCGCGCCCGCGCCGAGCGCTCCTCGTAGAGCGCGGCCACCTCTCCCGGATCACCGTCGGCGACCACGTGTCCTCGTTCGAGGAGAATGGCTCGGGTGCAGAACTCGGTGACCCAGTGCATGTCGTGGGTCACGAGGACGATGGCTCGCGCAGCCCGCAGGAGCTCGACGATGCGGGCCTTGCTCTTCTCCCGAAAGGCTGCGTCCCCGATGGCCAGGACCTCGTCGAGGAGGAGGACGTCGGGATCGACCGCGGTGGCGATGGCGAAGCCGAGCCGGGCCCGCATGCCCTGGCTGTACGTCTTCAGCGGGGCGTCGATGAAATCGCCGAGGTCAGCAAAGGAGATGATGTCCGGCAGCCGGGCCAGCATCTGACGGTGATCGAAGCCCAAAAAGGCTCCGGCAAGCAGGATGTTGTCCCGGCCGGTCAGGTCCTGATCGAACCCGGCCCCCAGGGTGAGCAGGCTCGAGACGCTGCCCCGAACGTCGACTCGGCCAGCCGATGGCTGGATGATCCCGGCCAGGACCTGGAGGAGGGTGCTTTTGCCAGCGCCGTTCGGGCCGATGACCGCCACGCTCTCGCCGTGACGGACTCGGAAGCTGACGTCCTGGAGGGCCCAGAAATGGGTCGGACCGTTCTGGCGTCGGAAGAGGTTCTTAAAGGTCCCGTGGACGGTCGTCCGGCGCGTGAAGCGGAGGTTGTACTGGACACCCAGGCGGGCAACGTCGATCGCGTAGTCGGCCGGGGGAAGCTCCGGCCTTCGGCGGCGGAAGAGCATCAGAGGACCTTGGCGAACGCGGGTTCGAGGCGCTTGAAGAACACGATCGCCACGCCACAGAGGCCGATCGAGAGGAGAAGCCAGATCGCGAGGGCGTCCCAGAGGGGCGGTGCTCCCACGTAGACCACGTTGCGGTAGGACTCGAAGAGGGTCGTGAAGGGGTTGGCAGCGAAGAGCCAGGCGAGGATCCGATGGCGGTCCGTCAGGTGGGCGAGTTGATCTGCACCGTAGAGGCCGGGGGAGAGGTAGAACCAGAGGCGGAGCCCGTGCCGGACGACGTTGCCGATGTCCCGATAGAAGACGTTGACGGCCCCGAGGACGATCGCGACGGCGAGGGTGAAGACGAATTGAACGACGGCGACGGCGGGCAGGAGGAGGAGCGTTGGGCTCAGATGGTGCGGATAGAAGAGGATCATGAGGCCGAGCAAGGGGATAAGGCCGAATCCGAAGTTGACGATGCCGCCGACCACCGCCGCCACCGGCAGGACGAGCTTCGGGAACTTGACCTGCTTGATGATTCGATCGCGAGAGGTGACCGAGGTGATGGCGTCGTTCACACTGCTCGTAAACCACTTCCAGGGCAGGATGGTGGCGAAGATGAAGAGAGGGTAGGCTTCGACGGAGCGTTGGAAGATGATGGCCACGAGAACGACGTAGACGACCATCTGGAGGAGGGGGTCGAGGACCCACCAGACGTTCCCGAGGACGGTGTCCGAGCCCTTCTTCGTCAGCTCCGCCTGGATGAGGTAGCGGGTCAGAAGTCGGCGGGACCAGATCTCCCGGACGCCCTCGACAACCTGATCGAGAGCGCCGGGCCGACCGGGCCAGACGATGGCTTCTTCGCGAGGCTGCGTTCGCTCCATGCTCTTGGCAACGTTAGCATCTTCGGCCGATGGCTCCGAGGCGGGCGGCCCCGTCCCAGGCCCAGAGCCAACCGTCGCCATCATTCGAGGGAGGAGGCACGTGGTCGACGCGACGCGAGGGACCGATCGGCAGGCTGGTCGGCGCCGTGCTCCGTTTCGACACGATGGACGCTGGCTCGTGCTCCTCGAAGGTCGGCGCCTGCGGTGGGGTGGTGATCTGCGCCGGATGCACCTGTTCGCCGAACTGGCCCGCCGGACAGGCGCTGTCGTCGTGAGCGGCTGGAGTCGAAGCGCCGTCAGGCAGGGTCTCGCTCGGGCCGGTGCGGGTCGTTGGCCGTGGAGCAGGCGCCCGATCGTCGCCACGACCGAGCTCCTTACCCTCGATGCCCTCCCGGCCCTCGACCGCTTCGGCCGGGCCGCGGTCCTAGACCTCCATGACCACCCGCTCCTCCAGCGCGAAGCGCTCGGTGCGACCACCTCGCCTGAAGAAGCTGCCGCCCTTCAGCGGCGCTACGCGGAAAACGTGGCTCGCTTCGAGCTCTTGGTCGTCCCCTCCCTGAGCTTCGCCCGGCTAGCTGGTATCGAGGCCAGCCGCCAGATCGTGGCTCCGAACGGGACGGATGCCGCCCACATCACGCCCCGCCCGTTCCCGGGGCGTCCGGCCATCGGCCTCGTATCGGGGGCGGCGCCGGGTCGCGGGATCGAGGGTCTCATCGCTGCGGCCGAACTCGTCCGGGAGACCATGCCGGAGGTGGGCCTCTACCTATGGCTCGCTGCCGAACAGAACGATCCCTACCTGGCCTCCCTCCGCACCGTGACAGCCGACCGACCCTGGATCCGGATCGAGCAGGTCGCCTACGACGACTTGCCCGAGGCCCTCGCCCGGGCGACCGTCCTCACGGTGCCGCATCCCCCCGGGGCGTACATGGACTCGGCGCTCCCCGTCAAACTCTTCGACTCGATGGCTGCTGGCCGCCCGGTTGTCGTCACGCCGAGGCGCGAGATGGAGGCTGTCGTCCGAGCCCACGGGGCGGGACTTGTGGCTGCCGGGGATCGTGTCGAGGACCTCGCCGCCGCCCTGCTCGTGGTCCTCCAGGATCCGGCTCTGGCGCGTCAGCTCGGGGCGGCGGCGCGGCTGGCTGCAGAGTCCAGGTACGACTGGCGGATCATCGGCGCCGACCTCGCCGACGTCGTTCTTGCGCGGATCGGGTGAGGTCAGGCGCGGTAGCCGCCGGGCCAGCCGAGCGCCGGGCAGGCGATCGGAGAGGCTAGCGTCGTCATCGACGTAGCATTCCCTCCGTGCGCCCGCATCCCATCGCCATGGTCACCCACTCCTACTACGAGGAAGACCCCCGCGTCCGCCGCGAGGCCGAAGCCCTCGTCGCGGCTGGCCATCCCGTCGACGTCTTCGCCCTCCGCCGCCGCGGGACGGCGGCCCGGGACGAGATCGAGGGCGTCCGCGTCGAGCGCCTCGACGTCGAGCGCCACCAGGGCGCTGGCATCCCGACCTACCTCGCCGAGTACGGAGCCTTCTTCGTCCGGGCGGCCGTCGCCCTCGCCCGTGCCCATCGGCGCCGCCGCTACAGCCTCGTCCAGGTCCACTCGCTCCCCGACCCCCTCGTCTTCGCCGCCCTCCCGCTCCGACTCGCCGGCGTGCCGGTGCTCCTCGACCTCCACGAGGCGATGCCCGAGTTCTTTCGGATCCGCTTCCCGGGCGCGGCAAACCCCGTCGTCCATGGCCTCCTCCTCGCCGCCGAGTGGGTCTCCATCGCCGTCGCCGATGCCGTGCTGACCGTGAACGAGGCCCTCGCCGAGCGGCTCGTCAGGCGCGGAATCAACCCGGCGAAGGTGGCCATCGTTCGGAACGCCCCCGCCCTCGCCCGTTTCGATCCCGCCGCCTACCCGCCGCGTCGCTTCGCCGACGATGGCCTCGTCCGCCTCGTCTACGCCGGCGCCCTCAGCCCGGTCTACGAGCTCGAGTGCGCCATCGAGGCCGTCGCCCGCCTCCGGCCCGCCCTCGCCGAGCGGGGCCTCGGGCTCCGCTTCGACGTCTACGGCCGCGACTACGGTGAGGTGCCCCTCGAGGCCCGGGTGGCTGAGCTCGGGCTGGACGGACTCGTCGCCTTCCACGGCCGGATCCCGATCGAAGCCGTCCCCGCCGCCATCGCCGCCGCCGACATCGGCCTCGCCCCGACCCGCCGGACCGCCTTCACCGACTTCAGCCTCTCGACAAAGCTCTTCGAGTACGCGGCCATGGGCAAGCCCGTCGTCGCCTCGGCGCTGCCGATGGTCGAGCGGACCTTTCCCCCCGACACGATCGCGCGCTACGAGCCCGGCGACGCGACTGACCTCGCTGCCGCGATCCTCCGCCTTGTCGACGACCCGGCCGAGCGGGCGGCACGGGTCGAGCGGACCCTCGAGCGGGTCCGTGCGCTGGCCTGGGAGCGCGAAGCGGCGCGCTATGTCGCCCTCGTCGACGACCTCATCCAAGGCCGCCGACCGTCGGCCTCGACGGCGGCGAAGCGAAACGGAGGCCAGCCGTGATCGAGCGGAGCAGCGACCTGAGGAACGATCTTTCTGCCGACGATCGGATCGCCATCGTCGGCCTCGGCTACGTCGGTCTCCCCCTCGCCATCTCCTTCGTCGAGGCCGGCTGCTCCGTCCTCGGCGTCGATGCCAACCCCGACCGGGTGGCGGAGCTCGACGCCGGCCGCTCGCCGATCGACGACGTCTCCGACGAGCGTCTCCGCTCGGCCCTCGCCCGCGGCCTCGCCATCGCCCACACCGACGAAGCGCACCTCGGCGAGGTCGACGTCATCTTCATCTGCGTCCCGACCCCGATCACGGCCTCGAAGGACCCCGATCTCGGCCCCGTCCTCGCCGCCGCCGAGCGGATCCGCCGAGACCTCCGGCCCGGCCAGCTCGTCGTCCTCCAGTCGACGACGTATCCGGGCACGACGGCCGGACCCCTGCGGCGGGCGCTGGAAGCGTCGGGCCTCGTCGCGGGCCGCGACTTCGACCTCGCCTTCGCCCCCGAGCGGGTGAACCCGGGGGACCCGGCTTCGGCAGCCCGGACGGTGCCCCGCCTCGTCGGCGGTATCGATCGGGCGGCGACGGCGCGGGCGGCCCGGCTCCTCCGGCGGATCAACGAGGACGTCCGGGAGCTCTCCTCGCCCGACGCGGCCGAGATGGCGAAGCTCCTCGAGAACGTTTTCCGGAACGTGAACATCGCCCTCGTCAACCAGCTCGCCCTCCTCTGCGAGCGGATGGGTCTCGACGTCTGGGAGGTCATCGAGGCGGCGGCGACGAAGCCCTTCGGCTTCATGCGCTTCACCCCCGGCCCCGGCGTCGGCGGCCACTGCATCCCGGTCGATCCCTACTACCTCGCCTGGCGGGCCCGGGAGTTCGACTTCGTCGACCGCTTCGTCGAGCTCGCCGGCGACATCAATTTCTCGATGCCCCGCCACGTCGTCGCCCTCGTCGGCGAGGCCCTGAACGCCGTCGGCCGACCGCTGAAAGGGGCCTCGGTGGGAATCCTCGGGGTCGCCTTCAAGCCGAACGTCCGGGATCCGCGGAACTCGCCGGCCGAAGCGATCCTCGCCCTCCTCGCCGAGCGGGGGGCTGTCGTCGCCTACCACGACCCGTACGTGCCGCGCTTCCGAGACGCCGCCGGTGCCTGGCGGGCGAGCATCGAGCTCGACCGTCTCGTCGAGGGCTCCGACTGCCTCGTCGTCGTCACGCCCCACGCGGCGATCGACTGGGACCTCGTCTACGAGCGGGCAGGCCTCGTCGTCGACACGACGAACAGCTCTCGGGGTCGGGTCCGGCGGGCGGGGCAGGTCCTTCGGCTCGGCGCCGGGTGGGCGCGACCGGATGCTCCCGACGTCGCCCGGGCCGGTGGGGAACCTCGCTGACGGAGCTCGCCGGGCGCTGGCCGGCCGACGGGACCGATGCGCTAGGATGTCGCCGACTTCCGGCCCGGCCGGGCGCGCCGCTCTGTGCTGCTCGCCTCGGGCGATGACCGGGCCGCTGACCATGGTTCCACCTCGGAGGCGACGCCCCGGATGACCTTCCGCGCCAAGCCCGTCGTCAAGCGCTCCCACCGGCCCGCCTGGCAGAGCGGGGAGCGCCAGAGCCTCTATCTCAACCTTGGCTTCGGCCTCGTCATCGTCGTCGCCGTCCTCATCCTCGTCGGCGCGGCCGGGGCGAGCTGGTACGGCGACCACTTCGGCGAGGTCGCCCGGGTGAACGGAGTCTCGATCACCCGGGACGACTTCCGCAACCGCTTGGCGGTGGAGCGCTGGCGTTCGGACTACACGGAGCGGCGGATCCGGGATGCGGCCCAGGCTGGCCGAATGACGGACGCCGAGCGGGATCAGCTCATCGCTCTCCTCCAGCAGCAGCGCCAGCAGCTGGCGACGACCGTCTACGAACACCTCATCGACGCCGCCCTCCAGGCCCAGCTCGCCGAGCGAGAAGGGATCACCGTTACCGAGGCGGATATCGACGCCCGCCTCCTCGAAGAGGCGACCCGGCCCGAGGAGCGCCACACGTTCCTCATCGCCGTCGCCCCCGAGCTCGATCCGGGGGCGACCGAGCCGACCGACGCCCAGCGCGCCGCGGCCCGGGCGAAGGCCGAGGCAGCCCTGGCGGAGATCCGGGCCGGGAAGAGCTTCGAGGACGTCGCCCGGACGACCTCGACCGACGCGTCGGCGGCGAAGGGCGGCGACATCGGCTGGATCCAGAAGGAGGGCGGCCTCGACGAGACCTTCGTGGCCGCCGTCTTCGGCCTCGCCCCGAACGAGACGACCGGGGTCGTCGAGGGGGCCGACGGGGTCTTCCGGATCGGCAAGGTGACCGAGATCGCTCCGGCCGAAGTGGACGACACCTACCAGCAGCAGATCGTCAACGACGGGATCAGCCTCGCCGTCTACCGGTCCGTCGTCCGTGCCGACGTCATCCGCCAGAAACTCCAGGACCGGCTCCTGGCCCAGGTCGTCGATGCTCCATCGGTCATGCGCCGGGTGAGCGAGATCTACATCGCCGCTACCCAGCATGTGGGAGGAGGCGACGAGGTGAAGGTCCGCCACATCCTCTACGCGCCGAAGAACGACCCGCAGGGCGCCGCCTCCCTCGACCCGAACGATCCCGCCTGGGCGGCGGCCGAGGCAGAGGCGCGGGCGACGTACGAGCGGCTGAAGGCCCTCGAGGGCAATCCGACGAAGCTCGAGGAGGAGTTCATCGCCACCGCGAAGCGGGAGAGCGACGACACGACGAGCGCCGCCTCTGGTGGCGAACTCCCCTACTACACCCAGGGCGACCTCGACCGGGCCTTCGGCGACGCCATTTTCGCTCCGGGGCTCGAGCCTGGCCAGCTCTTGGAGCCGGTGAAGAGCCAGTTTGGCTGGCACGTCATCCAGTTCATCGATCGGCGTGGCAATGCCCAGTCGCGGGCCGAGGACGCGAAGGTCCGGACCCTCCGAGGCGAAGATTTCGCAACGATCGCCAAGGAGGTGTCGGAGGGTCCCGAGGCGGCGAAGGGGGGCGAGCTCGGCTGGGTCGCCCGCTACCAGTTCGGAAAGCAGCTCGACGACGCCATCTTCGGGACCCCGGTCGGCGGCGTCTCCGACGTCATCGACGTCCAGGGCGACGGCTTCTACATCTTCAAGGTCTGGGAGGAGCAGACCCGGAGCCCCGACCCGGCGCAGGCGAAGACGCTTCGGGCGAGCGCCTTCTCGAACTGGTACGCCGCCGAGAAGGAGCAGGCGACCATCGATCGCTCGGGTCTGGCGAACCTGCCGACGTCCTAGGCGAGGTTGGATCGGCGTGCTCGACGCGCTCGTTGCCGAGGCGAGACTCCGCTGGGGGCTCGACCCCACCGGTGGCCTCCAGGTCGTCGCCTGGGAGAGCGTCCCAGCTTTTCCCCTGGAGCCGACTCGGCCGGCCATCCTCGTTCCCCGGACGATGCTCCGGGCCGCCGGCCTCGCCGCCTCGACGGCGACGGTCCCTCCGGCCGCGGCGGTCCCTGGCCGCCACGGCCGACCGGCCGACGACCCCCTGGCGGTTCTCCGGCGCCTCTACCCGGCCGATCACCTCGTCGGTCGCCTCGGCCGCCAGGAGGCGACGAGCGTCGCCGCCCTCACCGAAGCGGACGCCCGGGGTCCGTGCTACCTCCCAGCCGCCGCTCCCGAGGCGGCACCGGCGTCCCTCTGGGCGATGCCAGCCATGAGCGCCCGCCTCCGGGCTCCGGACGGCTGCCCCTGGGACCGGGAGCAGACCCATGCTTCCCTTCGCAAGCACCTCCTCGAGGAGGCCTACGAGGTCTACGACGCCCTCGCCGCCGGTCCGAGCCCGGCCCTCGCCGAGGAGCTCGGAGATCTCCTCCTCCAGGTCGTCCTCCACGCCCAGCTGGCGGCCGAGGCGGGCGTCTTCGACCTGACCGACGTCGCCTCCGCCATCGGGACGAAGATCGTCCGCCGCCATCCCCACGTCTTCGGCGATGCCGTCGCCCGGACGGCGGCGGACGTCAACCGGCAATGGGAGCGGATCAAGGCTGCCGAGCGGGCGACCCACGGGCTGTCCGCGGCGGAGGGTCCCGCCGGCACCGGCGAGGGCGGCTCGACCGCTCGGCCGCCGCGAGGGACGTCGGCCCTCGACGGCATCAGCCCGACGATGCCGGCCCTCGCGGCGAGCCAGGAGATGCAGGAGCGGGCAGCGAGCCTCGGCTACGATTGGCCGTCCATCGACGGCATCCTCGACAAGGTCGCCGAGGAGCTCGCCGAGCTCGCCGCAGCCGCGTCGACCGCTGAGCGGGAAGAGGAGATCGGCGACCTCCTCATGGTCGTCGTCAACCTCGCCCGCCATCACGGCGTCGAGGCTGAGGCCGCCCTTCGGGCGGCGAACGACAAGTTCCGGCGGCGCTTCGCAACCGTCGAGCGGCTGGCGGCCGAACGAGGCGTCGCCCTCCGCGATCTCTCGTTTGCCGAGCTCGACGCCCTCTGGGATGCTGCGAAGGCTCTCGTGGAGGAACGCCCATGACGATCGCCAACCGGCCGCCCCTCGTCCGGCCGAGCGGCCGCGCGCCAGACGAGCTCCGGCCGGTGAGCTTCACCCTCGGTGTCCAGAAGTGGGCCGAGGGATCGTGCCGGATTCGGCTCGGCGACACCGAGGTCCTCTGTGCGGCGACGATCGAGGACAAGATCCCGCCCCACCTCCGGGGGACGGGGACGGGCTGGGTCACCGCCGAGTACGCCATGCTGCCGCGCTCGACGGCGGAGCGGACGCAGCGCGAGTCGGTGAAGGGGCGGATCGGTGGTCGGACTCACGAGATCCAGCGGCTCATCGGGCGCTCCCTCCGGGGAGTCGTCGATCTGGCCCGGCTCGGCGAGCGAACGATCACCATCGACTGCGACGTCATCCAGGCCGACGGCGGGACCCGGACGGCCTCGATCACCGGCGGCTACGTCGCCCTGGCGGCCGCCCTCGTTACCTATGGGATGGAGCGCTTGCTCCTCGGCAAGGTGGCGGCGGTGAGCGTCGGGATCGTCGATGGGGTCGCCGTCCTCGATCTCGACTACGCCGAGGACTCGCGGGCCGAGGTCGACTTCAACGTCGTTGGGACGGACGCCGGCACGTACGTCGAGCTCCAGGGGACGGCCGAGGGGAAGCCCTTCGACCGGGCGGCGGTCGACCGCCTCCTCGACCTGGCGAACATCGGTCTCGAGCGGCTCTTCGCGGCGCAGGCGGAGGCGCTCGCCTCCCTTCGCCGGTGACAATCGCCATCGAGCCCCTTCCGATCGCTGCTGGCCCCTCCGCCCGCTGACGTGACGATCCGCCCCGCCGAATCGGCCCCCGGGCTCGCCGGACGCCCCCGCCTCGTCGTCGCCACCCGCTCGGCGGCCAAGCTCCGCGAACTCGCCACGCTCCTCGCCCTCCCGCGGGCCGTCCTTCTCTCCCTCGACGACGCGGGGGTGCCGGCGGACATCGAGGTCCCCGAGGAGGGTTCGACGTTCGCCGCCAATGCGCGGGCGAAGGCCCGTGCCTACGCCCGGCTGACGGGGCTACCGACCCTCGCCGACGACTCGGGTCTCGAGGTCGATGCCCTCGGCGGCGGACCTGGCGTTCGGACGCGCCGCTTCGCTGGGGAGCGGGCGACCGACGCCGAGAACAACGCCCGGCTCCTCGAGGTCCTCGGCGACCTGCCGCCCGAGCGCCGCGGGGCTCGCTACGTCTGCGTCCTCTCGGTGGCGATGCCGGATCGCGCCGGCCCGCGGGGCGGCGTGCCGATCGTCGCCGAGGCGCGGGGGACGTGCCGGGGCCGGATCGCCCTGGCGCCCCGCGGGAGCGGGGGCTTCGGCTACGACCCGATCTTCGAGCCGGCTCGCGAACCGCCGGGCGGTCGGACGTTCGGCCAGTACTCGACCGAGGAGAAGCACCGGATCTCCCATCGTGGGCGTGCCGCCCGTCGCCTGGCGCCGAAGCTCATCCGCCTCGGGTTCTGAGGGCCGACGCTGCGGCTGGATGCCGTGGCCGAGGCCCCGACCGGCTCTCGCGACGGCCCGCGGGCCCTCGCGACGGCCCGCGGGTCGCGCCGACCCGGCTCCCGCTCTATGATGTCGGTGGCCGCGCCGGGGAGTGGCGTAGTTGGCGAACGCACGTGCTTTGGGAGCACGAGATCGCGGGTTCGAGTCCCGCCTCCCCGACCAGGCTCCAGCTCCGACCCGCCGCTCGGACGATGCTCTTCGCCCGCCCCTCCAGGAGACTGCGGGCGCTGCCAGTGATGGCCCCTCCGCCGCGCCGGAGGGCGGCACAATGGCCCCGTCGATCCCGAGCTGACGAGGAACCTGCCATCGCTGCCCAGCTCCCTCCGGCTCCCCCATCCGATCGAGGTCGGTCCGGCTCGCCTCGGCCATGGCCCGCCGAGCGGACGCCCGCCCTCGGTCGCCTCGGGCTGCTGGCGGCCTATTGGCTCGGCCTCTCCGTGCTGTGGGGCAGCCTCACCACGATCGTCCTCCCTCGCCTCGTCGAGCGCCTCGCGCCCGGTGCCGTGAAAACGACGGCCCTCTCGGCCGTCGCTGCCCTCCAGGCCCTCGTGGCCATCCTCGTCCAACCGGTCTCAGGCGCGGCGAGCGACCGCACCGCCACTCCCTGGGGTCGTCGACGACCCTACATCGTCGTCGGGGTGGCGGCGCAGCTCGTCTTCCTCTCCCTCCTCGCCGTCGCCGGCTCATACCCGGCGATCGTGGTGACGATCCTCCTGGTCGAACTCGCCTCGAACGTCGCCCAGGGGCCGTACCAGGGGCTCCTGCCGGATCTCGTCCCGCCTGGTCGCCGTGGCCTCGCCTCTGGCCTCCTCGGCGGCGCTCAGCTCGTGGGGCAGGTCGTCGGTGTCGCCGTCGCCGGGGTCCTCGCCGCTGCAGGCGACACGTCGACCGCCATTGTCTTCGCTGGCCTCGCCGTCGCCTTCGGCGCCCTGGCAACCATCCTCGGTGTCGACGAGCCCCCTTCGGCCGGTGGTCCGGGACCATCGGCAGAGGCTGTCGTGCGAGCGATCCTCCGACCGCGGGGCTGGGTGGCCCCGATGCGGACGATGCTCCTCGAGGTCTGGGGCCGCGACGTCCTGGAACGACGCGACTATCTCTGGCTCCTCGCCTCACGGCTCGCCATCTTGATGGCCACCGGCACCCTCCAGCCGTTCGTCTACTTCTACCTCGAGGACTCGATCGGTCTCGGCCCGCAGGCGAGCGCGGCCGTGGCGCCCCTGGCCGCCGTCGTCGCCCTCGTCGCGATCGCGTCGGCCCTGCCAGGTGGTGCCCTGACGGCCCACTGGGGCCGCGTTCGGACCGTGTTCGTGAGCGCCGTCTGTGGTGCCATCGGCGCCCTTCTCTTCGCGGTCGCTCCGAGCTACGGCGCTCTCTTCCCGATCGCCATCCCCTTCGGGATCGCGCTCGGTGTCTTCCTGTCCGCCGACTGGGCGCTCCTCGTCGACATCGTGCCCCCCGAAGAGAGTGGTCGTTACCTCGGCCTCTCGAACACGGTGACCGCCGGAGCGAGCGTGCTGGCGGTCGCCGTGGGTGGGCCCCTTGCCGACCTCGTGAACGGCTGGTCGACCGGTGCCGGCTACCGAGCCGTCTTCGTGCTTGCCGCCCTCGAGTTCGTCGTCGGAGCCTGGTCCGTCACCCGGGTTCCCGAACCGTCGACCGAGCTGCTCTGAAGGAGGTCACCGCCCACCGAAGACCGCTGCCGATCGCGCTTTCGCGACCGCCGCCGATCGCGCTTTCGCGACCGCCGCCGATCTCTCTCCCCGTTCGGAGCCCGCCCCGGCGGTGAGCCCCGGACGAGGGGCCAGCCCCGGACGAGGGGGGGAGCGCCGGCCCGCCCTACGCCGGCTCCGGTGGCACGGGCCTGCCGCTCCAGTGGCACGGACCCGTTGCTCCGGTCCGGGCGCGCCCCTCGGGCCGTGTTAGGATCGCCTCGCTATGGGAACGGGGAGGCTCGTCCGGAGGGTGGGTCGAGGAGCACGGCACCGATCCGAGGTCACCGGAGCTCCTGCGGCCGCTCTCGTCGTCGCCCTCGTCGTCGCTTGTGGGCCAGGTCCGACCCCGACCCCCCAGCCATCGCCGGCGCCATCCCCGACGGCGACCCCGAACCCCCACCTCACCGAGCCGGCGAGCGCCAACGACGTCTTCCGGGCGATGAGCGCGGCCGGACTCCGGGTCGTGCCGAACAACGCCGTCAGCGGGGCAGCGGGAGAAGAACCCCGGTTGAGGATCAACGCGACGTACGCCAACTGGCCCCTCGTCATCCACGAGTACTCGAGCAGCGCCGCCCTGCGGACGCACGCCCGCTTCCGACCGGGCGGTCGGCCGACGATCGGCGAGGCGCCCTTCAATCTGGCCGGACTGAACATCCTCGTCGAGTTCGGCCCCCACGCCAAAAACCGCAACGAGCCACCACCCGAAGCCGCCTTCCGCGCAGCCGCCGAGGCCCTCATCGAGGTCCTCGATCCCCTCCTCGGGCCGCTCGCCCAGATGTCGATCGAACCGCTCCCGCTGCCCACCCTCACTCCGTCCCCCGGTGCCCCGTCGCCCGGTGCGAGCACCTCGCCGTCGGGTTCGGAGCGCCCATCCGGGTCCCCCGTCGCCTCGGGGAGCGCGCCGTGACGAGGGAGCGGCGGCGGCTCGGCGGACGCCTGCCGATCGGAACGACCCAGCCGATCGAACCCCCGGCGACACCGTCCGCCGGAGCGACACGGACAGGCGCGTCCAAGGCGACGAGCGCCGCCCCTGGGCGCTCGGGTCGAGGCCGGGGCCGGCAGGTCGAGCCGCGGACGGAGCCCCGCCTCCGCCGCAGGAGTGCCCCGATCGTGAGCGAGATCGACAAGCGGATCATCGAGCACCTCCAGGAGGACGGCCGGCGGCCCTTCACCCAGATCGCGGCCGACCTCGGCCTCTCGGAATCGGCCGTCCGCGCCCGGACGAACCGACTCGTCGAGCAGGGGATCGTCCAGATCGTCGGGGTGACCGATCCCTTGAAGCTCGGCTTCGCCCAGATGGCGATGATCGGCATCCGCTGCGAGCCTCGGAAGCTCCTCGAGGTTGCCGAGCGGATCGCCGCCTTCCCGGAGGTCGACTACGTCGTCATCACCGCCGGCCGCTACGACATCCTCATCGAGACGGTCCACGAGGACAACGAGGCCCTCCTCCGATTCCTCTCCGAGAAGCTGCGGACCGTCGACGGGGTCGCCGAGACGGAGACCTTCGTCTACCTCCGCCTCGTCAAGCAGACGTACCAATGGGGCACCCGCTGAGGCCGGACCTGGTGGCGACTGGCGGACCGAGCCCGGCGGCCGCTGTACCGGGAGCCGCGAGTCCCCGACGGGTCGGGGGGTCACAGCTGATAGTTCGTGTCGCCTCCCGGCACCACGAGCCACGCACCACGCCTCCCGGTCGGGTACCCGCGCCTGTCGGGTCCGGTTACCATGGATGGGGCGGTACCCTGCCGGCCCGAGCGAATGGGGGCCAAGCCACGTGCCCGTCGACCTGATCGTCAGCCTCGTCGCGCTCCTCGCCGTCGCCAACCTCGTCGTCGTGGCGGCGGCCGTCCTGCCATCCCTTCTGGCTGCCCAGGGCCGTCCCGCCGACGGGGCGGTCGATCGATCGGCCTTCGGGCTGACCGCCGTCACCGGCACTCCACCCGCCGATTTTCTCGCCAATGGCCAGCCGGCCCTCGCCTACGACCGGCTCGTCCGCGTCGCCGGCTGGGCCTTCATCATCGTCGCCATGATCGTCGTCGTCGGGGGCGGGTTCTGGGTCGAGCGACAGGCCGCCATCGTTCTCCTCCTCGCCCTGGCTGGGCTCGTCCTCCTCGTCGCCCACGACCTCCTCCCGACCGGGGTCCTCGGCAGCAGGAGGTACGCCCTCGAGGGGGGCATGGCCCTCACCTTTGCCACCCTCCTCGTCCTCTTCACCGGTCAGGCGACGAGCCCTTTCTTCTACGTCTTCCCCCTCGTCGTCGGTGGGTCCGCCCTTGTCGCTCCGCCTCGGACGACGGCCGTCTTCACCGTTGTCGCTGGAGTTGCCTACCTTGCCGCCAGCTTGGCGCCCATCGGCGATCCGGCGCCGGGCGAGCTCGGTCTGGCCACGGTCGCTGTCAACCTCACTGCCCTCGGGCTCGTCGCCTACGTGGCGACGATCGTCGCCGGCGAGCATCGCCGGTCGCGGGACGAGGCGATCCGGCTGTCGACGATCGATCCCCTGACCGGGCTCTTCAACCGGACCTTCTTCTTCGCCGCAGTCGAACGCGAGATCGCCCGGAGTGACCGTTCCGGGCGAGGCTTCTGCGTCCTCATGATCGACCTCGACGACCTGAAGGTCGTGAACGATCGCTTCGGCCACTTCGTCGGCGACCGGCTCCTGGAGGCCGTCGGACGGGTCATCGGGACCCGGCTCCGCCGGATCGATACCGCCGCCCGCTACGGTGGCGACGAGTTCGTCGTGCTCCTCCCGGAGACGGACGCAAGCGGCGGCCTCGTCCTCGCCGAGAAGATCCGCCAGGGGGCGGCGGGCATCCGCGTCGAGACGGCCGAGGGCGGCACGATCCGGGCCTCCCTCTCGATCGGGGTCGCCGCCTATCCGGTCGATGGGACGACGGCCGACGAGCTCCTCATCGCCGCCGACCAGGCGATGTTCGCCAGCAAGCGGGCCGGCCGGGACCGGGTGACCGGCGGTCGGGGGCTCGTCGAGGACGAGGCGGATCCCGGGAGCGAGCGCTGGGGCCTCTGGTCGGACTTCGTCGACCGGTCCGGCCTCCCCATCGAGCCCCGTCGACGGGAACGGATCGAGATCGGTCGGAGCGGTCGGATCGAGGTCGGCCTCGCCCGGGCAGCCTACCGGCGCTGAGCCGCTGGGCCGGGGCAACCGGGCCAGGCGACGGGCGGAGGACACGGCTGACCGGGAACCGCTCCGAGCCGACTCGCTCGACGGACGGTGTACGATCGGGGCCGTGAGCGGCTTTTCGACGCGAGCCATCCGCGCGGCCTCGACCCCGCCCCGGGTCGACGAGATCCCGACGGCCGTGCCGATCTACCAGAGCGCGACCTTCCAGGCCGCCGACGCCGAGACCCTCGCTGACGTCATCGCCTTCCGGCGACCTGGCTTCAGCTACAGCCGGCTCGGCAACCCGACCGTCGAGGCCGCTGCGGCCGCCGTCGCCGAGCTCGAGGGGGCGGAGGCGGGCTACGGCTTCGCCTCGGGGATGGCGGCCATCTTCACGACCCTCACCGCCCTCGTCGGGGCAGGGGACCGGATCGTCGCCTCCCGCGCCCTCTACGGCTCGACCCAGTCGGTCATCGGCTCCGGGCTCCGGCGCTTCGGGGTGGAGGTCGACTTCGTCGACCCGACCGACCCGCAGGCCGTCGAGGCTGCCCTCGGCGAACGCCCGGCCCGCGTCCTCTACGTCGAGACGATCGCCAACCCGACGACCATCGTCGCCGACGTCCCCCGCCTCGCCGAACTCGCCCATCGCTCCGGGGCGACCGTCGTCGTCGACAACACCTTCGCCTCGCCCTACGTCTTCCGCCCCTTCGAGCACGGGGCCGACCTCGTCATCGAGTCGGCCACGAAGTGGATCGGTGGGCACTCGGACGTCCTGGCCGGCTTCGTCGCCGGTCGGCGCGAGCTCGTCGAGCTCATCCGCGACCGGCAGGTCGAAACCGGCGGGACCCTCAGCCCCTTCAGCGCCTTCCTCGTCCTCCGGGGCGTTGAAACCCTCGCCGTTCGGATGGATCGCCACGCCGCGACGGCCCTCGCCCTCGCTGCCTGGCTCGAGGGTCAGGACGGTGTAACCCGCGTCTACTACCCCGGCCTGCCGAGCCATCCCCAGGCCGCCGTCGCTACCCGGCTCTTCCGGAGCGGGGGCGGCATGCTCGCCTTCGAGCTCGCCGGCGGCCGGAGGGCTGGGGCGGCCTTCATCGATGCCCTCACGATCCCCCAGCGGACGGCGTCGCTCGGGAGCGTCCACACCTTCGTCGTCCACCCGCCGTCGACGAGCCAGCGCCAGCTCTCCGAAGCCGAGCTCGCTGCCGCCGGGATCGCGCCCGGCCTCCTGCGGGTCTCCGTCGGGCTCGAGGATCTCGAGGATCTCGTTTCCGACTTCGAGGCAGGGCTGCAGGCCGCGGCCCGAGCCGGCGCCCTGACCACCCCCGAACAGGCCCCCGGCTCCGCTCCGGCCGGGCGATCCTAGGCGATCCCTCGAGGAGGGCACCATCGCGACCCTCGCCACCGGCCGTCCGGTCGCCACCGACGCCGTCCGACCCGGCCCGATCGGTCGCCTCGGCATCGCCGTCTGGGGCCTCCTTACCTCGGTCGACTTCGCCGTCGTCCAGATCATCGTCCTCGGCCTCCTGGCGAGCGTCGGGATGGTCGTCCGCCAGCTTCCCGACTTCGCCTTCCGCTCGCCGACGGACTACGCGAACGAGATGGCGAAGCTCCGCGATCTCTACGAACCGGTCCTCGGAGCGGGGGTCGTCGACCTCTTCGAACGCCTCGGCTTCTTCGCCGTCTTCCGATCGACGATCTTCTCGATCGGTCTGGCCGTCCTCCTCGTCTCCATCGTCGCCTGCACGATCGATCGGCTGCCGCGCCTCTGGCGCCAGGCGACGGACATCCGGGTCGTCCAGCCCGAACCCTACTTCGACCCCCGCCTCCCGGACCGGGCGACGATCGACGGCCTCACCGCCGACGCCGTCCGGGACGTCCTCCGCCGGCATGGCTATCGCGTCCGCGAGGCCGAGGTCGACGGGATCCGATACCTCTACGGCGATCGGAACCAGTACGCCAAGCTGGCCACGATCTTCACCCACACCGGGCTCGTGCTCTTCCTCGTCGCCGCCGCGGTCACGAGCCGCTTCGGCGACGAGGTTGGCCTCGTCGTCGCCGAAGGAGCCTCGACGACCGTCCAGCCGATCGGCACGCCCGGACTCCTCCTCGTCAAAAATTACGGCTTCGAGGCGCCCGGCTTCGAGGCGGGCCAGCCCCGGGACTTCGTCACCGATCTCGGGGTCTTCCAGAACGGTCGCGAGATCGCCCGCAAACAGATCCGCGTCAACGACCCCCTCTCGGTGGCTGGCTACACGTTCCACGAGAACGGCTTCGGACCGGCTCCCGAGCTCGTCATCCGCGACACCGCCGGGCGGCCGCTCTGGGACGGGCCGGTCCCCCTGACCGACCAGGCGGCCGGCTTTCCGTACGGCCAGCTCTCCGTGCCCGGTCGGGACATCGGTCTCGAGCTCCTCCTCGAGCGGGCCGCCGACGGTCGGGGGATCGTCCTTGTCCTGCCCTACCGGATCGTCGGCCGCAATCCCGACGGCTCGCCGGTCGTCGAGGAGTTCGCCCCGATGGCGATCGCCGTCGGGGAGACCCAGACCGTCCCCGGTCTCGACTTCAGCGTCGGGCTCCGCCGCTTCGCCGACTACGCGCTCATCATCGCCAAGCACGATCCGGGCCAGGGCCTCGTCTGGCTCGCCTTCGGCTTCCTCCTCGCCGGGATCGTCGGTACCTTCCACTTCCCGCGCCGGCGGGTCTGGACGAGGCTCCGACCGGACGGCTCCCTCGCCCTCGTCGCCCGAGCCGACCGCTACGTCGACGTCCGCCGGGCCTTTGGCCCCCTCCTCGCCGACCTCGTCCGGCGGCGGGCCTCGCCCGCCCCGACATCGGGCTAGGGGAGCCCGCACCGGGGCCACGACGATGGCGACTCTCGAGGACGTCCGCTCGGCCCTCTTTCCGGCGGCCCGACCCGTCGGGAGTCCCGGCCCCGAGCGCCTCGCCGTTCAGGTCAGCTGGGTCCGCGTCCTCCGGGCTCGAGTGCCAGCCTTCGACGCTCTCGAACCCGGCGACCTCGCCATCGTCCCCGCCTCCGCCCTCCGGGTCGTCGCCCCCGGGCCGGCCGAGACGGCAGCCCTCGTGGGAGCCCTCGTCCGGGCCCGCGCCGCCGGCTGCTGCATCGTCGGCGAGGAGTCGGCATCGGAGGAGCCCAATCGCTCTCTCGCCCCGAGCGAGGCCCTCGCCCTCGCCGCCGCGAATGCCGGCCTGCCGACGTTCCGTCTCCCGGACGCCGACCCCGTTGCCCTCGAACGGAGCGTCATCGGGCTCCTCGTCAACCGCCGGGCCGAGCTCGAGCACCAGGCGGCTCGCCTCGAAGGCCAGCTCGAACGGCTCGCTCTCGCCGGAGCCGATCTCCAGGCCCTCGTCGGGGCCATCGCCGGGGTCCTCGGACGGGCCGTCGTCCTCGAGGGGCGAACCGGGACCGCCCTCGCCGTCCACGCTCCACCGGATCGACCGGAGGCCGTCGCCGCCGTCCACGCCTATCACGCCCGGGGGGAGGGGGTCGTCCTTCGGGCGGTCCTGCCCGGCATCGAGGCCGCTCCGACGACGGCGGTGATCCGCCCGGCCCCGGCAAGAGCCGAGCGATCTTTTGGGCGCCCGGTGGACGACCGGGACGGCGGCTCGATCCTTTCTCCTCGGCGACATCGGCCCGAGGCGAGCTCGGGGGCGCTCGTCATCCTCGGCGACCGGCCGGCAACCGAATTCGAGCGGGTCGCCGCCGAGCGGATTGCCGGGCTCCTCGCCCTCGAGATCGTTCGCGGCGACGCCGCTCGCCGGATCGCCGAACGGGAGCGGGGGGCCGAGGGACTGCCGGCCGACGGGCCGCCGTGGGTCGTCCTCGTCGCCCGCCAGGGCGGCCCTCCCGACTCGCCGGCGGCCCTCGCGATCCGCGAAGCCGTCCGGCGCGAGATCCGCCTCCTCGCTCCCCTCGGACGCCTCGTCCTCCGCGGCGATGCCGAGAGTCTCGAGATCCGGGCCGTCCTCGCCGCCGACGCCGCCGATCCCGGCGGCCTCGCTCTCGCCCGCCAGATCGCCGACCTCCTCGGTCGCCGGGTGGCGGTCTCGCGGCCCTTCGAGCGGCCATCCGAGCGGGCCGTCGCCGAAGCCGAGGCCCGCTCGACCCTCGAGGCGGCTGAGAGCCTCGATGCCGCGGGCGCTCCACCCGGATCGATCGTCCGGGCCGATCGCCTCGCCGCCTACCGGCTCTTGAGCGTCCTGCACAACCTACCCGAGGGACGGCGCCACGCCCGTGCTCTCCTCGCGCCGCTCCTCAGCGGCCGGCCGGCGGCCGTGCGGCAGCGCCTGGCGACCCTCCGGGCCGTCCTCGAGACCGGCGGCCCCGCCGAAGCCGCCGCCGTCCTCGGCGTCCACCGGAACACGATCGCCTACCGGCTCCGCCGGATCGAAGCCCTGACCGGCTGGAACCTCGGCGACCGAGAGCTTCGCCTCCCGCTCGCTCTCGCCCTCTCTCTTGTGCAATCTGAACTACTGAGCGAAACCGAACCGCAACCTCGGGGCCGCTGAGCCGCTGGTAGAGTCGTGCCGTCACGACCACTGGGCGAAACCCTTCGTGCCCAGCGCCACAGTTCACGGTAAGGAGGCCGCGTTGGCGGAAGCGATCGCGCCGGAGGCGCGCGAAAAGATCGAACGGGCGAAGGCGAACGGGATCCGCTTCGTCCAGCTCCAGTTCACCGACATCCTCGGGGCCGTGAAGGCGGTCACGATCCCGATCCACCAGCTCGAGGGCTCGGTCGCCCACGGCACCTGGTTCGACGGCAGCTCCATCGAGGGCTTCACCCGGATCGCCGAGTCGGACCAGTACCTCATGCCGGACATGGACACCTTCGCCGAGATCCCCTGGCAGCCGGCTTCCGGCCCCCGGGGCACGGCGCGGGTCATTTGCGACGTCTACACGCCGCGGGGCGAGCCCTTCGTCGGTGACCCGCGGTACGTCCTCCGCCGCCAGGTCGAGCGGGCCCGGAAGCTCGGCTACATCGTGAACATGGGTCCCGAGCTCGAGTTCTTCCTCTTCCGACGGGAGAACGGCGCAATCAAGCCGCTCCCCCACGACGAGGCCGGCTACTTCGACTTCTCGACCGACCTCGCCCAGGAGATCCGCCAAGACATGGTCGACGCCCTCGAGGCCTTCGGGATCCGGGTCGAAGCCGCCCACCACGAGGTCGCCGTCGGCCAGCACGAGATCGACTTCGAGTACGCCGACGCCCTCCGGACGGCCGACAACGCGATCACCTTCAAGTTCACCCTGAAGGCGATCGCCAACCAGCACGGTCTCTACGCGACCTTCATGCCGAAGCCGATCTTCGGGATCAACGGCTCGGGTATGCACACCCACCAGTCCCTCTACTCCATCGCTGAGGGCCGGAATGCCTTCGCCGACCCGTCGAACGAGTACGGCCTCTCGGATGTCGCCCGCTCGTACATGGCCGGCATCCTCGCCCACGCTCGGGGGATGAGCGCCGTTCTCGCCCCCCTCGTGAACTCCTACAAGCGGCTCGTCCCCGGCTACGAGGCGCCGACGTACCTGACCTGGGGCCGGACGAACCGCTCGGCCCTCATCCGAGTCCCGAAGGTCTCGCCCGGCAAGTCGATCGAGGGCACCCGGGTCGAGGTCCGCTGCCCCGATCCCTCCTCGAACACGTACCTCGCCTTCGCCGTCATGATCGCCGCCGGCCTCGACGGCGTCGAGCGTGGTCTCGAGCTCGGCGAGCCGGTCGAGGAGTCGGTCTTCGAAATGGACGAGGTCCGCCTCAAGGAGAAGGGGATCCGGGAGCTGCCGGGCACCCTCGCCGAGGCGATCGACGAGCTCGAGAAGGACCCGGTCATCTGCGAGGCCCTCGGGGACCACGTCCTCTCCCACTTCGTCGAAGCGAAACGGGCTGAGTGGAACGAGTACCGGATGCAGGTCACCCAGTGGGAGATTGACCGCTACCTCGAGGCCTACTGACGGCTCGATCTCCACGTCATGCTCGGAGGGCGCGAGCCTCCGAGCCCCAACCTCGCTGGTGCGCAGCCGGAGCGGGCGGACTCTCGTTCGAGGGTCCGCCCGGTTCGGTTTCGGGGCAGGCCGAGGCGCTCCGCGTCGTCGGCCGGCCTCCAAGTCTCCTCCATGGTGCAAGGACGGACGTGGGCGGGGTGATCTGGGGCCGTGCGTCTAGCAGCTCGGCGGCCCGAGCGCCGCGCGCTCAGAACACCAATTGGCCCGGCGGCCCGAGCGCCGTGCGCTCAGAACACCAAACCCGGGCTGTGGGGCGAAGGGAAGCGGCCGATTCGGCGCCTTTGTTGCGCGACGAACACCACATGGCGGGTGCGCGGGCCCTCGATCCGGGGCATGCGGCCCTTTTGGTGTTCCTTGCACACGCCGGCCGGCGAGCGGCCGGCAGGTAGGCGGCGGATCCGGTGCATGCGGCCCTTTTGGTGTTCCTTTCACACGCCGGCCGACCACTGGCGGCGGGGCCAGAGCCGCCCGCGGCTTCGGTTCGGTCAGTGTGTGAGTCGGTCCCGGTCAGCCGACGGCGGTGCCCAGGAGAGAACCGATGCCGAAGGTGATGGCCGCCGCGGCGAGACCGAAGGCGAGGGAGCGGAGGCCGGACCGCCAGGGGTTCCGACCGGTGAGGAGGGTGATGGCGGCGCCGAGGCCGAAGAGGGCGAAACCCGAGAGGATCGCCGAGGCGACGATGGCGGCGACTCCGGAGGCGACGAGGAAGGGGAGGACGGGGACGACGGCTCCGGTCGCGAAGAGGAGGAAGGAGGCGAACGCCGCCGTCCAGGCCGAGCCCCCGAGCTCCTCGGGGTCGATCCCGAGCTCCTCGCGGGCCATCGTGTCGAGGGCGATCGCCGGATCGCCGCTGACGATCCGGTGGGCGAGCCGCCGCGCCTCCTCGGTCGGCAGGCCCTTCGCTTCGTAGATGAGCCGGAGCTCCTCTTCCTCTTCGCTCGGGAAGACCCGGAGCTCCTCGGCCTCGGTCGCGATCTGGCTCTCGTGGAGCTCGCGGGCGCTCTGGACGCTCAGCCACTCGCCGAGGGCCATCGAGAGCGATCCCGCGAGGAGACCGGCGATCCCGGCGATGAGGACCGGAGGCCCGCCGCCGCTCGCCCCGGCAACGCCCATGACGAGGCTGAAGTTCGAGACGAGGCCGTCGTTCGCCCCGAGGACGCCGGCCCGGAGGGCGTTGCCGCCGATCGCCCGGTGGCGACCTTCGAAGCGAGCGAGCATCGCCCCCGAGGCGCCGCCCGTGATCGTGTGGAGGAGGCGGGCGTGGGAGCGCTCGTCGGCCGGGAGGGAGGTCCCGGCGGCCTCGGGCTGGTCGTCGTACATCGTCCGGCCCTCGCGCTCCTCGAGGGCCATGATCGGGGCCACGGTCCCGGCTCCGAAGCGACGAGCGAGGAAGGCGAGGATCCGGGCCCGGAGGGTGGGCCGGAGCTCGGTCGCTGCCCCAGCCTCGCGGAGCCGGTCTCGCCAGAGGGCGGCGTGGCGGTCTTC
Source organism: Chloroflexota bacterium (assembly GCA_042408535.1). Taxonomy (GTDB): domain Bacteria; phylum Chloroflexota; class Limnocylindria; order Limnocylindrales; family CSP1-4; genus BPIH01. Next base: position 27,399 of record JBHORA010000101.1, read on the forward strand.
GGTCTGGGCGAGGCGGAGATAGAGGGTGGCG
>JBHORA010000102.1:0-1333 GCA_042408535.1 Chloroflexota bacterium
CGGCAGCGGGCCCGGAGGGCGGCTCGCTCCTCGGGTGGGAGGTCGAGGATGGAGCGGAGGGCGGCCGCGATGGCCCGCGGGTCCGTCGGGTCGCAGACGGCACCGAGGGGTCCGAGGGGGTCGTCGAGGAGGATCCGGCGCATCCCGGCGAAGTCGCTCGCCACCACGGGGACCCCGGCGGCGAGGCTCTCGAACAGCTTGTTCGGGGTTGAGAGGCGGTGGTTCAGCGTCTGGGGACCGATCGGCATGACGGCGACGTCGGCGCCGGCGACCCAGGCCGGAACGTCCTCTGGACGTACCGGATCGAGGACGTGGAGACGGCCCGCCAGGCGCGGCTCATGGGCCTTCCTCTCGAGCCAGGCCCGGAGCGGCCCGAAGCCGAGGAAGACGGCATGGACATCGTCCATGCCAGGCTGCAGAAGAGCATCGATGGCCTCGGCGAGCCCACGGCCGGGGACGAACGACCCGTGGGCGATGACGACCCGGGCGTCGGCCGCCAGCCCGATGGCATCTCGGAGCGGTGAGGTGACGCTCACCGGTTGACGAGGTGGACAGTTGTGGAGGGCGAGGATGCCGCTCCGGCCGTAGCGTCGCTCGAGCTCCTCCGCCACGGCATCGTTGACGGTGACGACGGCCGCCGCCTCACGGACGACGCGCGCCTCGAGGCGGGCGAGGAGGCGGCGGGCCCACCGCGGCTGGCGAGCGGCGGCTCGCGACTCGAGGAGGATTTCGTGACTGTCGTAGACCCAGCGTGCCGTCGACCCATGCTTCCCGAGCCGAAGGAGGGCGAGGGCGCCACTGAGATCGTGAGCGTGGACCACGTCCACGGCGCCAGCCTCGGCGGCCACTCGTCTCGCCCAACCGCCGACGGCCCGCCACCAGGTCACGAGCCAACCCGGTGTCTCGGCGCGGACCGGGAGACCGACCCGTTCGCCAGCGGCAGCCGCGGCCCGGAGCGGGCCTCGGGCGAGTCGCCACGCCCTCCGCCACCCATGCGGGACGGGCACCCGACGGACGGGGATGCCGTCGATGAGGAGTCGGTCGCCCTCGGTCGCCTTCGGATCGGCTGGACGCCCGACGACGACGACCGCGTGGCCCGCTGCGGTGAGCGTTCGCGCTTCGCGGAGGACCCGCGCGTCGTGCACGACGTCGTTGTAGACGACCATGACGACCCGCATCATCAGGCGCCCTGCCCCCGGCTCACCCCCGCCCCTCCCGCTCGAGGCGCTCGTAGAGGGCGACGAGCTTCGCCCCTTCGGTCTCCCAGTTCCAGCGCTCGAGGGCCGCCTGACGGCAGCGGGCCCGGAGGGCGGCTCGCTCCTCGGGTGGGAGG
>JBHORA010000105.1:0-14083 GCA_042408535.1 Chloroflexota bacterium
GGGCGACATGCTCGGCATCCCCTTGTGGGCCTGGCACCAGCACTTCAACGACTCCGAGACCGAAGTCGCTCGCTACCTCGCCATCCAGGACACCTTCACCGTCAAGGCCCTCGGTCTCCACCAGATCGAGCGGCACCCCGACACCCCTGGCGACGAATGAGCGGCAGGGAGGAGGGGCGTCTCTACTACGACGAGACCCGCCAGTTCCTCATCGTCGAGGGCGTCATCGCCCGCGACATCGCGACCTTTCCCCTCGCGCCGCGGCCGAAACGCAGCTCGAGGGCTGCCGCTTTCGACCCTCTCGGCGGGAACACGACGCTCGGCATCCACCTGAGCGAGGTGCCGCCCGGGGGCGAGAAGGCGGGGCACCGCCACCTCGACGAGGCGACCTTCTACATCGTCAGCGGCCGAGGCTGGACTGAGCTCCGACAGGCGGACACCGTTCCTGTCCAACGCGTCGATTGGCAGGCGGGCGACGTCGTCGCCATTCCGGCCAATGCCTGGCACCAGCATTTCAACGCCGACCCGAAGGAGCCGGCGCGCCAGCTCGCCTTCAAGAACACCCGCCTTCTGCGGCGGCTGTTTCACAGCCGTGAGTTCGTCTACGCCAACGACTTCCGGTTCAACGATCGTTACGCCGACGAGGAGGACTACTGGTCGCGACGGGAGCCAGCGAACCATGGGCGCCTTCAGGTCAACTTTCTCCCCGCTGTCGTCGAGGAGGACGTCCGGCCGGCTCCCGAAGCGGGCGTGGGCGTAGCCCTCCAGTACTTCGCCATGGGGGGCCATCGGATGCTGGAGCACGCTCTCGTCGAAATCGCTCCGGGCGGGTTCGTTCGCGAGCATCGACCGCTGGCCGAGGAGGCCATGCTCATCCTGCGAGGGTCCGGCCGCACGACGCTGCGCGCCGACGATGGGCGCGAGGCGGTTGTGGACTGGCGGGCCGGGGACCTCGTCGCCCCACCGTTTTGGGTCCGGCGGCGCCACGAGCAGGCGGGGTCCGAGCCGGTCCGCTACCTGCTCGTTCGCAACACGGTCATCGAACGAGCGCTCGGGTTCAAAGGCACCACGCCCCTCGACGGAACCCTCCCGGAGCGGTTCCCCGAGATCCTCGAGGTCGACCGATCCGGCTTCAGCGAGGAACGAGCGGGAGCAGGTTGAGCTCCCCAGCGGCGGACTCCGGGTCGGACGAGCCAGACCCAGGCCTAGGAGGCCGCTTTCGCACCGCTGAGCGAGCCCTGCCGAAAACGAACCGGATAGCTCCGCCAACGCGTGTACCGTTCCGTGCGATCGTCGCGTGCGGGTCGTCCTTCGGGGTTGGGGGCGACTCCTCGACGGACGGTCTCCTGAAGCATGAGGGCTACGAGCCCGAAGAGGTGATCCGGGTCGGCGACCCCGTCCGGTGGAACGGGGAGTCCGCCCGCCACGAGCCGCCCGGGGCATTGGTGGGGTCCGGCTCCGAACGACAGTCCCCAGCGTGGAACGTCGGGATCGACCGTACGGTCGGGGTCGAATTCGTTCGGGTTCGGCCCGAAGAGGACGGGGTCGCGGTTCGCCGCTGCCACGTCGAGAATCACGAGGGCACCCTTGGGGATGGGGATCCCGGCGACGACGGTGTCAGCCTCGGCATGGCGCTTGATCCTCGGGGTCGTCGGCCGGAGGCGCAGGGTCTCGTGGATGCACCGCTGAGCGAAGAGGGGGTCGGAGGCGACCCGATCCAGGGCCGAGGCCGCTCGCTCGCCGAGCCCGAAGAGGAGATCGACGGCGTTGATGAGCGTCTGCGAGCTGGTGTGGGTGCCGCCCTGGAGGTAGGTCGCGACCTCGCGTACGATCCTGCCGTCATCCTCGAGGGCCATGTTCGGCTCATCTCGGTGGAGGAGGAGGACCGTCAGGATGTCGCTTGGAAGCGCCGATCGGTCCAGCCGGCCTGCCCGCACGTCCTCGATGAGGGTTGCCCGACGCTGCCAGGCTGGCCGGACGAACTCCTTCTCGAAGGAGTCGAGGGCCGCCCGAACGAGGGCGCGAACGGCATCGGGATCTCGGGCGTCGAGGATGGCGCTCCCCTGTGAGAAGGCGTCGACATAGCTCACCAGCCGTCGAAGCTCGTCGAGGTCGTCGGTATCGGGATCGAGGCCCGCGCGCCGAGCAGCGAGGACGACTGCCAGAAGCTCGCCCAGCGGGAAGAGGTCGACGGTACCCGGGCCGATGAGACGATCCAGGATGGAGCCCATGATTTCGGGAAAGAGCTCCTTCTCGTACTCGCGGAGCCGCTCCGGCCGGAACTGGGTGTTCTCGACGCGGCGGCGGGCCCGATGGACGGCTCCGTGTGAGGTGCTAACGATCCCATCGCGGATGTTGCCCTCGGCGTAGGACCGTCGATCGAAGGTCCGCGAGAGGTCCGGGTTCAGGAGTGCCTCGCGGATGGTCTCGACCGTGCTGAACTCGACGACAGTCGGCGGAGCAGCCAGCGGATCCATCACTCCGTCTGATCCTCCTTCTCGCTCATCGGTGCGTTCAGCCCTCTCGATCGAGAGTAGAACGTCCGTCGGATCCACCTACCTGTGGGTGCTCGTCCCCATCCCGAAGGAGAATGGCTTGCATCGGACAGCCACGTGCGGCGGCTTCGAGGAGCGAGCGATCGACAGCCGACGCTCCCGGTCGGACCACGGAGACGCCCCGTTCCTCGTCGAGGACGAAGGCTGCTGGGGCGATCCGGATGCAGTCGCCGGAGCCGATGCACAGCTCCGGGTCCACCGTCACGACAACCATCGCGCCTCCTGTCGCACATCGACCCGCATGTCGCATTGTAGCCGTTCTACGGCATAATGTAGACAAGATTGGGTGCTTGTGCCAGCCTTGGCGGCCTGACTCACCATCGGGAGAGGAGCAGCGCGGATGCTAGAGCTGAAACAGGCCGGTGACGTCCTCGACTACGCGGCCGAGGTGGTCACGGGAAGCGTCGTGCCTCGGACGTTCGGCTCCTACATCAATGGCCGCTTCAGGGCCCCCTCGGAGACCACCATCGACGTCGTGGATCCTGCGACCGGCCGCCTCATTGCCAGGGTCGAGGAAGGCGGAACTTCGGCGGTCGCGGAGGCGGTGGCGGCCGCAGAAGCCGCCTTTCCGGCCTGGAGAAGGATGCCCATCCGAGAACGAGCCGCACGGCTCCGTGCCCTGGCAGCGCGAGTCGGTGAGCGCGCCGATGACCTCGCCCGGCTCGACACCCTCGACACCGGCAACCCGATCACAGCCATGCGAGCCGACGTCACCAAGGGACAGCGCCAGCTCGAGGATGCCGCTTCGCTGGGCCTCGCCGTTACTGGCACGGTGTACCCCCAGCCCGGCCTCCACTACACCACCCGCGAACCCTGGGGTGTGGTCGGCCGCATGATCACCTGGAACCACCCGGTCATGTTCGCCTGTGCCAGGCTCGGCGCCGCGGTTGTTGCCGGGAACTGCGTCGTCCTGAAGCCATCCGAGCTCGCCCCCCTCGCCAGCCTCGCCCTCGCCGAGCTCAGCCGCGACATCCTGCCGCATGGCGTGCTAAACGTGGTCCTCGGTGGAGCGGAGACCGGCGATGCCCTCGTTCGCCACCCGCGAATTCAGCGGATCTCCTTCACCGGCAGTACGGAGACGGCCCTGCGGATCCAGGCCGCGTCCGCGGCGAGCGGGCGAATCAAGGCCCTCTCCTTCGAGCTGGGCGGCAAGAACCCGCTCATCGTCTGTCCCGACGCCGACCCGGATGAAGCCGCTGCCGCCGCCGTGCGGGGCATGAACTTCACCCGCGTCCAAGGTCAGAGCTGTGGCTCGACGAGCCGATTGCTCGTTCACGAGGCCATCGCCGAACCGATCGTCGAGCGGCTCGTCGAGCTCGTGCGGCGGATCCGCATCGGCCCACCGATGGCGCCGGAGACCGAGATGGGCTCCCTCATCAGCGTGCCGGCTCGTGACCGATGTCTCGCCGCCATCGAACGGGCTGTCGGATCGGGGGCTCGGCTCGTCGTCGGCGGTCGGGTGCCCCCGCAGCCTGAGCTCCAATCTGGTGCGTTTCTCGAACCCTCGATCCTCGACGCCGTGAGTCCCGATAGCGAGATCTTCCGCGAGGAAGTCTTCGGGCCCGTCCTGGCCGTCACGACCTGGCGCTCCGAGGATGAGGCCGTCAAGCTCGCGAACGGGACGCGGTACGGATTGACGGCGGCTATCTGGGCCCAGGACCTCGATCGCGCCTTCCGCATCGTCGACGGCCTCGAGGCTGGCTATGTGTGGGTGAATGACGTCGAGACCCGCTTCCCTGGCGTCCCGTTCGGGGGCTGGCGCGACTCGGGCATCGGCCTCGAGCACGGACTCGAGGAGATCCTCTCCTTTACCAGAGTGAAAGCCGTCAACGTCCGGGTCCGGTCGGCTCGCGTCGACTAGGGCGAGCTCACTGTCGGTCCGGACGGGGCGACAACCGATCAGCCCTCGGGTGCTGCCGTTCGCACCACCCCCACCACATCACTTCCGGGGATCGGCGGCTCGGTCGGTGCTCGTGATGGCAAGCCCTGCCACGCTCGACGGGTTGCGAACAGGCCGAGCGGAGCCAGGAGGATCGCCGCGATCAAGGCGGCCGCGGGTGCCATTGCTGCAGCGATCGCCCCGGCGCCGAGCGCGGTGAACGGTCGGTTGCCCAGGTGGGCCATCTGGTGGATGGCCATGACTCGACCGCGCATTCGGTCGGGAAGCGCCTCCTGGAGAGCCCCTGTCAGGGTCGGGAAGGTCAGGGAAAAGCCGAAGCCGACGAGAGCGACACCGAGAGCCGCCATGGCCAGGTTCGATGCCCCTGCGGTCACGAGGAGACCGGCAGCCTGAAGGGATAGCCCGATCGCTGACACGCGTCGCGACTGCCCACGCCTTCGTATCGGGACGAAGGCGAGGAGGGCCAGAGCGGAGCCCGAGCTCTGGGCGGCGATCAGCAGCCCGGCGACGCTTTCTGCGGCGGCGAGCTGCTCGACCGCGATGGCTGGGGCTATGGTTCGAACGACCTCGAGGGGTGCGCTGCAGGCCACGATCCCGACCAAGAGGGCCACGATCCAGGGGTTGCCCCGGACGTAGATCCCCAGACTGTCGCTCCCGGCGCGACCTCGGGCCTCCTCTGTCCGCCAGCCGCCGAGGTTTCGCCGGCGCAGGAAGACCATGCTGGCGATGGGCCCCAGGTACGTCAGGCTGTTAATCGCGAAGGCGACGGGGGCTCCGGCGGTCGCCAGGAGGATTGCAGCCAGCGTTGGGCCGGCGAGCTGACCCAGAATGAACTGGAGTGAGTTGAGCCCCACGGCGTCAGTGAGCTCGTCGCGGGGGACGAGGCTTGGGATGAGCGCGATGAGCGCGGGTTTCGCGAAGGCGTAGGCGGTGCTGAGGGCGAAGGCGATCGCCATGACGAGCTCGGGGGTCGCCAGATGGAGCCCCGCGAGAATCGCGAGGCCCGCTGCGAGACCGCCCGAGAGGACGTGGGTGGCGATGACGATCGTTCGCCGATCGGCCCGATCGGAGAGCACGCCACCTGACACCGAGAAGAGAACGATCGGTAGAAAACCGAGGAAGTTGAGGGCTCCGACGACGAGGACCGAGCCCGTGAGCTGGTACACGTAGACGGCAGCCGAAACGGTCTGGAGCCACGTGCCGAGGTTCGAGACGAGGCCTCCTACCCAGTAGATGGCGAACGGTGGGTGTCGGAACGGCCCGAGGCGCTCGCGGGTCCTCACGGACCACCACCTGCCCAATCCCAAAATGTGTGCATTACGATGGTTATGCTCGACAATCTTTCATCAAGTGGATACAGTCTAGCCCGTGACCTTCACCGACGTGCAGCCCTCGCCCCAACCGGTCGTAGTCTGCGGGCGCATCCACCGCTGGCCGGGTGACCCCGCTCCCGCGGCGGCAGTCGGCATCCGAGACGGTCGGATCCTGGCCGTCGGGGCACGGGCGGAGGTCCGCTCGAGCCTCGGGCGATCCGCGGAAGTGATCGACGTCCGTGATCGGCTCGTTCTCCCGGGCTTCGTCGACAGCCACACGCACTTTCACAGGGCGGCCATCGTCCGCCACCTCTACCTCGACTTCGCGCGCCTCCGCCCGAGGACGATCGCCCACGTTCTCGCCTCCGTCCAGGCGAAGGCGCGGGAGCTTCCGACCGGAGCCTGGGTCCAAGGTGACTCGATCTCTCCCGGGCAGCTTGCCGAAGGCCGGTTGCCGACCCGCTGGGAGCTCGATCGCGCCGCTCCGGACCGGCCGGTCATCCTCCGCGGCATCGGGAAACACGTCGTCGCCGCCAATTCCCTTGCCCTCGCGCTGGCTGGGATCGATCGCCAGACACCTGATCCCCCTGGGGGTCGGATCGAGCGCGACGAGCACGCTGAGCCGACCGGCATTCTCCACGAGCGAGCAAAGCTGCGACTCGACAGCTCCCATCCTGAATCGGTCGTCCCTGTACCGGGCGAGGCCGAACGGCGCGCTGCGCTCGAGCGCGGCATCGCCGACCTCCATCGACTGGGGGTGACGACGATCCACGAGATGGTCCGTCGACCCGAGGAAGCGGCCGACTTCGTTCGGCTCCGGAACGAGGGTCGCCTGGGCGTCCGCGTTCGGCTCTTCTACCGCCTTCACGAGACGCCCGTCGAGCTGGATTGGTTCGCCGGGCTCGGCCTCAAGACTGGCTTCGGGGACCCCTGGCTTCGCATCCAGGGCGTAAAGGTCAGCCTGGACGGCTTCTGTATCTTCGCCAACGCCGCGCTGCGTGAGCCTTATGCTGGACAAGTCGGGAACACCGGGATTCTCCGTATCGAGGCCGACAAGCTCGTCGAGCTCGTCGCTCGGGCGATCGCTCTCGATCTCACTGTCTCGCTTCACGCTGTCGGCGGCCGAGCCGTTGACATGGCCCTCGCGGCCTTCGAGGCCGGGCCACCATTCGAACCGGGGCGCCACCGGATCGAGCACGCCTACCTCGACGTCACCGAGGATCAGCTCGTCCGGATGCGCGATCGGGGTCTCGTCTGGTCGGTTCAGCCGGCGTTCCGGACCGCCTTCGGGCAGGATTGGGAGCGGCTCCTGGGTGCGGAGAGAGCCCGCCGGGCGATGCCGCTCGCCGTGGGCCGTCGGATCGGCGTGCCGATGATCTTGAACAGCGATGTGCCAACGGGCCCGATCGGGCCCATCACGACCATCCAGGCAGCCGTGGCGCCGGCCGATGCCGAGGACCCCACAAGGGCGCTGTCCGTCACCGAAGCGTGGCAGGCTCACACGGTCGGGCCGGCCGAGATCGCCGGGGAGCCCTGTGGTGGGCGGCTCGTCCCCGGGGCGCCGGCCGATCTGATCGTCCTCGACGGGGATCCGTTCGACTGCGACTGGCGAACCCTGGCCGACTCGGTCATGATCGTCGGAACGATGGTCAACGGCCAGCTTTTCTACCTCGACAGTGGAGTTCTTCGATGACAACCCCGACGATCAATGAGCCGAAGGAGCGCCAGGACGCCCTCCGACGGATCATCGAGGCCGCGCGCGCGACGTCGGTCACCGCGCAAGACCTGGTTCTCTCGGCCGTTCGGGAGGCGATTCTCGCCGGGATTTTCGAGCCCGGGGCGCGGCTCCGCCAAGAGGAGCTCGCCGAGCTCTTCGGGACGAGCCGGATCCCGGTTCGAGAGGCGCTCCGGGCCCTCGAGTACGAGGGACTCGTTCGCTCGGAGCCCCACCGCGGTTTCACGGTGACGGCCCTCGATGCCGATGATGTCGAGGAGGTCTACGACCTTCGAATCCTGCTCGAGAGCCACGCCCTGCGCCTCGCGCTCCCCCTCCTGACCGACGAAGACCTCGCCGAGCTCGAGCAGCTCTACAGCCAGATGACGACGGCCTCGGACCCAGACGAGCAGCTCGCGGCGCGAGAGCGTTTCTACTTGCGGCTCTACTCGGTCACCGGCCGCCCACGTCTCGTCGGCCTTATCGCCCGTTTGCGCCAGGAGGTCGCTCGGGTTCTCCGCTGGCCCACCCTCCAGCAGGCACCGACGATGCACGAGCACTTCTTCGAGGCCGTTCGCACCGGCGATGTCGAGCGAGCCGTCGCTCAGCTCGCTGGCCACTACCGGCGGGTCGCTCTTCTCATTCGGCGGTACCTCCGAGAGGCAGAGGCCAGGGATCGGCTCCTCCACCCCTCGGATCGCCGTGGCCTGCCGTAGCGCCCTGAAGCGCGCCCGAGCCTTCTGCCCAGACCTGGAACCGGAGGAGACGAGGAAACCGTGAAGAGCGTGACCACTACTCAGGCCAGCCACTACGACATCCAGAAGCAGCGCCGCGCCTCCCTGGTGGAAGAGTGGCGGCGCCACCGGAAGACGGTCGTGCGTCGGAGCGATGTCGTGATGGTCGACGTTCCTGAGCGCCGAGAGCGCCGTGGTGTCTATGTCGGGCCAGACGGCGATCGACCGACGATGAATCTCGACGCCACCGTCCATGAGATCCTCCCCGGCACGACGACGACCATCCATCGCCACTCGTGGGAGGCGGTGGCCTTCGTCGAGTCGGGTCGGGGCTGGACCGAGGTCGATGGTCAGCGCTTCGAGTGGCGGCCGTGGGACACGTTCTACCTGCCGCCCTGGTCCTGGCATCGGCACGGCAACGACGGCGACCGGCCAGCGGTCTTCCTGACCTGGAGCGTCGAGCCGATGCTCGAGCAACTCGGAGCGGCGGTGATCGAGGATGCCGGCGACACGCCAGTGGAAGCACTCCCCGGTCCGCCCCGGACGGCTCCGACGATCGCCGGGGACCATCCGTACGCGCGACGCCTTCGGCGGTTGGCGGACCAGCCGATTGGATCATCCGGAACGCGACTCCTGACCCGCTTCGAGGACGTCCGTGGCGTGGTCTCCAAGCGCGGAGCGAGGAGCCTCTTCCTCGTCGATCCGGCGATCGGCTACCGAACGGCTGGACTGAGCATCGTCATGCACGAGCTCGCACCCGGCCGACACCAGGCTCGCCACCGCCACGGCGGCGAGGCCTTCCTCTACGTCGTCAAAGGCGACGGGTACTCGACGATCGACGATGTCCCGTACGAGTGGCACACCGGCGATCTCGTCGTCGTCGATCACTGGGCGTGGCATCAGCACGTCAACAGCGATTCCCAGAACACCGCCCGGCTCATCCGCATCCACAACTTCGACGGTCTGTACGACATGATGCGGGTCCTCCTCGACCCCCTCGAGCTCATCGAGGAGCCGCCGGTCCTCGACGCCCCGGATCTCAGCGGCGTCGAGTGGCCGGATCATCTCGCCGGTCGCCCAGAGGTGTAACGCCCCTTCCGCGAGGCAGTCGTGGGTGCGGCGAGACTCGTGCGAGCGGCGGTCCTCGAGGGGCCTCGGCGCATCACCGTCCGTGAGCTGCCCAGCCCCCCGGTCGGGGAGTCGGCGGCGCTCCTTGAGGTCGAGCTGTGCGGGGTGTGCGGCACCGATCTGAAGTACTTCTCGGGCGCGCTCCCAGCCCCGTACCCGATCATTCTCGGTCACGAAATCCTCGGACGCCTCGTTGATGTCGGTCCTACTGCGCGGCTTCGACTCGGTGCCGACGTGGGCGATCGTGTTCTCGTTGAGAGCAGCATCCCGTGTTGGGCGTGCCGCTTTTGCCGCTCCGGTGCCTACCGTCTCTGCCCGAACAAAGGCGGCTACGGCACAAGACGCTCGATCGAGGACCCCCCGGGGCTCTGGGGTGGTTTTGCCGAGCAGCTCTTCCTGGCGCCCGGTTCGGTCGTGCATCCGGTACCTGCCCACCTCCCGGATCGCGCCGCGGTTTGCATCCCGCTGCTCGCGAACGGGCTGATGTGGCTCGTGCGTCAGGGTGGCCTCCTGCCCGGGGAGCGGGTCCTCGTGTGTGGCTGCGGGCCCCAAGGGCTCGCAGCGGCCCTTGCAGCGCAGCTGGCCGGCGCGGCTGAGGTCACCGTGACCGGCCTCCCGAGTGACGCGGCTCGCCTCGCCCAGGCCGCAGCGGCGGGTGCACGGACCGTCGCCGTCGACGATGCGTGGTCGACATCGGATCGGCTGGCAGCGATCGGCCGCGACTACGACATCGCCCTCGAAGTCACCGGATCATCGGCGTCGATCACTCGGACGCCAGGGCACCTCCGACCCCAGGGCAGGCTCATCCTCGCCGGTCTCGTCGGGCGCCAGCGGACCACGGCGCTTGCGACTGACGACCTCGTCTACCGGGAGATCCGGGTACAGGGTGTGCTCTCGAAGGACGAGGCGGCGATCGTGACCGCGATCCGATTGGTCGCCGGCGACGCCGGGCTCGCCAAGCGGCTCGCGGCTCTCGTCAGCCACGAGTTCCCGCTCGCCGAGACGGAGCGGGCCATGAGCGTCGCGGAGGAGCAGCCGTCGACGCTCGTGAAGGCTGTCGTGCGACCGAGTACCCCGAGCACGTCCCGTTCAGGGTGATGTCGCAGCCGCTCCTCGCCGAGCGTGTCCTCGTCACCGGTGGCCACGGCGTCATCGGCTCATGGGTCTCCCGGGAGCTGACCCGTCACGGACATGTTCCGATCGTCCTCGATCGTTTGCCGCAACCGAGGCTGACCTTTTCCGATGCTCCTTTCGCCCCGGCTGTCGTCGCGGACGTGCGAGATACGGAGATGCTCCGGGCGGTGCTCACGTCCGAGGGGATCACGCGGGTCGTGCATCTCGCCGCAATCGTCGGGCGGAGGGCCGACGAAGCCCCCGTCGATGCCATCGAGGTGAACGCATCGGCGACCGTCGCCCTCCTTCGCCTCGCCCGAGAACTCAGGATCCGGCGGGTCGTGGTTCTCAGCACGAAGGGTGTTCTCGGGCACCTGCCAGGGCGCTTTCTCCATCCGACGTACGACCCGGTGCCGACGGATTGGCCGGCCAGTCCTGTCTCCCTGTACGATGGCACGAAGCTCCTCGTCGAGATCGCGGTTCGCGGAGCCCGGGATGGCGGTCAGGATTGCGCTGCTATTCGCCTCGCAACCACGTGGGGGCCGGGCAAGGGAGCCGAGACCCACGCCGGCTTCGCGCTGCACTCGGACCTCGTGGAAGCGGTGCTTCGAGGCGAGCCGGTCGAGGTCGAGGTGGGGCCACAGTACGGGTACGATCTTGTCTATTACGCGGACGTGGCGGCTGGCCTCGTCGCAGCGGCGTTCGGCCGAGCACCGCTCCGGGATCCGGTCTACCACCTCGGGAGCGGCGCCATCGTCACCCTCGGTACGTTCGTGGAAGCGCTGACCACGATCGCGCCGAACGCTCGCGTTCGACTCGGGGATCAGCCACCCCCGGGCCGGAACTGCCGCCTCGACATCACGTCGTCTCGACGAGACTTCGGCTACCGACCCCGCTGGCACCTGCGGGCAGCCCTCCGAGACTTCGTACGAAGGAGGACCCACCGCCGCCCGTGAAGAGAGTGGGCGGCGCGCCCCCGGCCTCGGTCAGTTGATGGCCGGTCGCCACTTCTCGAAACGGCGCTCGAGGAGCCGGATCGACTCGCCCAGGACGATGCCGATGAGCCCGAGGAGGATGACGCCGAGCATCACCCGATCCGTTCGAAAGGTCGTCCCGCTGAAGTTGATGTAGAAACCGATCCCCGCGTTCGAAGCGAGAAACTCGGCGACGACGACCCCGACGATGGCTCTCGTCGAGCCGAGCCGTAACCCGGTGAGGATGAACGGGACACTGGCTGGCAGGATCACCGTCCGGAAGGTCAGCCAACGGGATGCACCGAAGCTGCGGGCGATGTCGAGGTGTCGCGCTTCGGCGGCGTGGACGCCGGCCATCGTGCTCACGACGACCATGAAGATCGCTTCGAGCCAGACGACGACAACCTTGGATGCCAGGCCGATCCCGAAGACGATGATAATGAGGGGGACGAGGGCGATCGTCGGTGTGGCGTAGATGGCCGCCAACCACGGATCGAGGAGGTAGTTCAGTCGCCGGAACAGGCCGATGAGGAGGCCGATCGGAACCCCGGTGATGAGGGCGGCAGCGAAACCGAGGACGTACTCCTGGCCGCTCACGAAGAGGTGTGGCCAGATGACCCCGCTCGTGAAGTCATTGATGGCGGTGGCCGCAATGAGACTCGGGGCACTCAAGGTCACCCGCTTCACGAAGCCGAGCTGGACGGCTCCCTCCCAGATGGGCAAGACGATGACGAAGCCCAGGAGCCCGAAGAGAAGGCGCTCGCTGGGTCGGGGGAGGCTCAGCCGCCGGCTCGGTGTCGGATGGGTTCGTCGCGCGAGCCCCTGAGGGGTAGCAGTCATCGCTAGTGCCCTGGCCTCGTGTGGGTCCGGAGCTGACTGGCGATGAGCTGCCAGATCTGCTCGGCGTACTCGACGAAGCGCGGCGTGCGCTTGACGTGGAGGTCTCGGGGCCGGGCGAGGTCGATGGCGATGTCGGCCAGGATCCGGCCCGGTCGAGCGCTCATGACGACGACCCGGTCCGACAGGTAGATCGCCTCCTCGATCTGGTGAGTCACGAAGAGGACGGTCTTGCGGGCCTCCGTCCAGATGCGGAGCAGTTCCGCCTGCATGAGCTCCCGAGTCTGGGCATCGAGAGCGGCAAAGGGCTCGTCCATGAGGAGGATCTCTGGGTCCACCGCCAGGGCTCGGGCCAGATTCGCCCGCTGCTGCATGCCCCCCGAAAGCTGATACGGGTATTTGTTCTCGAAGCCTGTCAGGCCGACCATTTCGATGAGCGGTCGCGCCCTCGCCTCGGCTTCCTTCTTGGGCACGCCCTGGCAGATCAGCCCGTAGGCTACGTTGGCAATGATCGTGTACCAGGGGAACAGGGCCGAGTCCTGGAAGACCATCGCATGGGCGCGCCCGTGCTCAGGCTGAGCGACCTCGATCTCGCCTTCGCTCTGGGGTAGGAGCCCATTCACGATCTTCAGGAACGTCGACTTGCCGCAGCCGCTCGGGCCGACGATGCTGACGAACTCACCCTCCCGGATGTCGAGGTCAAGGTGTTCGATCGCGAGGAGGCGTTCTCCTGAGGTCGGGTCGACGTAGGTCATTCGGACGCCTCGCGCCCGAAGGGCAAGGCGGTCTGCTGTCAGGATCGTCATCTCCTCTCCTCGGTCGATGGTCGCCATCGCTGGAAGCGGGTCTCGATGCGCCGGATCACCTCGACACTGGCGATGCCCGCCAGGGTGAACATGAGAACCCCGAAGAGCATTCGGTCACCCTGTCGAATTTCGGCTGCTCGACGGATCATGACCCCCAGGCCTTCGGTGGCCGCGTACAGCTCGCCTGTTACCACCCCGATGAGGGCTCGTGCAACCCCGAGTCGAAGGCCGGTGATGATGAAGGGCACCGTGGCGGGCGCGACGACGGATGTGAACAGGAGGCGCCGTGAGGCGCGGAAGCTCGTCGCCACGTCCACGAACCGGCGGTCGACGGTCCGGACTCCCTGAAGTGTCGGAATGACGATGGAGAAGAAAGCCCCGAGGAAGACCACAGCGACCTTCGAGGCGATGCCGAGTCCGAAGAGGATGACGAGCACGGGCAGCAGTGCGATCCGAGGCAGGGAGTTGAAGAAATTGAGCCAGGGATCGAGGGCGTACTGAAGGCGCCGGAACCAGCCCGCGGCGAGACCGATGGGAACCGCTGTCACCACCGCCAGCAGGTAGCCGGACCAGAACTCGATGACGCTGACCCGAAAATCTCGCCAGAAGCGGGGGCTCTGGAGCTCGTTCACTCCGGCGATGGCGATATCGGTCGGCTTCGAGAAGAAGGCTCGATCGACGACCCCTGCCCGCCCTCCTGCCTCCCACAGGAGGAGGAAGCCGACGATGCCCGCGAGTCCCAGAACGAGTCGCTCGTGCTCGGCGAGCCACGTTCGCAGCCCGCTCCCGGTTGGCCTTCCGGTGAGCCGGGCCGTCGACGCAGTGCTCACGTCCCCTCCTCCCTGCCGCTCATTCGTCGCCAGGGGTCTCGGGGTGCCGCTCGATCTGGTGGAGACCGAGGGCCTTGACGGTGAAGGTGTCCTGGATGGCGAGGTAGCGAGCGACTTCGGTCTCGGAGTCGTTGAAGTGCTGGTGCCAGGCCCACAAGGGGATGCCGAGCATGTCGCCC
>JBHORA010000107.1:0-16028 GCA_042408535.1 Chloroflexota bacterium
CTAGACCGCCGCCGCCAGCCAGGTGGGCAGCTCGCGGGCGAGGGTCGCCAGCGGGAGCGAGCCGTGGCCGAGCAGCTCGTCGTGGAAGGCCCGAAGGTCGAAGCGCGAGCCGTCCCGGGCGGCGAGCTCGCGGCGGAGCCGCTCGATCTCACGCTGCCCGATCTTGTAGGCGAGGGCCTGCCCCGGCCAAACGATGTAGCGATCGGTCTCGATAACCGCGTCGGTGTCGGTCAGACCCGCCTCTCGGAGAAAGGCGATCGACTGCTCGCGGGACCAGCGCAGGGCGTGGAGGCCCGTGTCGACGACGAGGCGCGCCGCCCGCCAGGCCTGGGCCGTCAGCATCCCGAACCGCTCGGCGTCGTTCCGATAGAGGCCGAGCTCGTCGGCCAGGCGCTCCGAGTAGAGCCCCCAGCCCTCGGCGAAGGCAGCCCCGACGAGCCTCGACCCGAGCCGCCGGAAGCGGTTCAGCGATGGATGCTCGATCTCGAGGGCGATCTGGAAGTGATGGCCGGGGACCGCCTCGTGATACGTCGTCGCGGCGAGGCTCGAGAAATACCGCGAGCCGAGACTGTACGTGTTCGCATAGTAAATCCCTGGCCGCGAGCCGTCGGCGGCGGGCGGGAGGTAGTAGGCGAACGGGGCATCCTTCTCCTTGAACGCCTCGACAGGGCGGACCTCGACCGCCGTTCGGGGCAGCCGGCCGAAGGCGCGGGGGGCGGCGGCGAGCGCCCGCTCGACGTCCTCCCGAGCGCGCTCGAGGAGCTCGTCCGGCGTCGCCGGCCGGTTCGCTGGGTCGCTCGCCAGTCGCTCCCGGTAGGCAGCGACGTCGTCCCCGAGCCCGGCCGCCCGAGCGATCGCCCGTTGCTCCGAGCGGATCGCGTCGAGCTCGGCGAGGCCGAGCTCGTGGACCTCTCGCGGCTCGAGATCGAGGGTCGTCCAAGCCCGGATCTGGGTCCGGTAGAGCGCCTCCCCGTCGGGCGCCGACCAGAGCCCGGGCTCGGTTCGAGTGTGGGGCAGGTATTCGCCCCGAAGGACCTCGAGGAAGGCGGCATCGGCTGGGTAGACGACCTCCCGGACGACCTCCCGGACCCGCTCGCGGGCCGCCTCGTCGGCGACCTGGGCGAGCCTCGGGATGACGGCCTCCTCGACGGGCACGGCGAGAAGCCGCTCGAGCTGCTCGATCGTCCGCTCGGCGACGATCCGCGGCGCAGTCCGACCGCTCCGGATCCCGTCCCGGAGTATCTCGACGTTGGCCGCCATGAAGCGCCCGTAGGCGCGGAGCCGGGCCA
The DNA here is from genome assembly GCA_042408535.1 of Chloroflexota bacterium. GTDB lineage: Bacteria > Chloroflexota > Limnocylindria > Limnocylindrales > CSP1-4 > BPIH01. The sequence continues at coordinate 1,290 of JBHORA010000107.1, forward strand.
GGAGCCGTTCGAGGCGCTCGGGCGTGTCGGCCCGCTGGAACTGGACGAGCTGGGGGAGGAGGGTCTGGGGGCCTTCGATCTGGTCGACGACCCGGAGCTCGTGGAAGCCCTGGTCGTCCTGCTCGATCTGGAGGTGGCAGACGACGCCGAGGATGTCGAGGGTGATCCGGTCCTCGACCGACAGTCCGTCGCGGTTGAAGGCCTCGACTTCGGCGAGGGTCGCCTCGTGGAGGCGACGGACCTTCGCCCGGCCCTCGGGTCCGGGATCCTCGAGGCGATCGTCGTAGCGATCGTCGCCGTAGAGGGTCGCCGTCGTCGGCCAGAGCTCGAGGAGCGCCTCCCAATAGCGCTCAGCGAGGGCATCGACGGGCGAGGTCGTGGCGGAGTTGGTCACGGCAGAGCCTCCCATGGGGCGGGCCGGTGCCCACGGCGCCGCGTGGTGTTCGCCCCGGCATCCCTCGCGACCGGCCGGCACCGGTCGTTCGTCCCGGTGGCAGCATCCTGGGCCGTCGATGGTAGCGCTTCGCCGCTCCACGGGCAGTCATCGGGCCGTCAGCCAGGCGTCGAACGGTCCTAGCTCGCCCGGGCGGCTCGGCCGTCCCGGCGGGACGGTGACGGTGGCCGCTTCAACCGGCCCTCGGTGGCTCCTCGGCAGGTCCCACCTCGAAGAGGGGGAGCTGCTCGCCGCCGAGCCGCTCGATGGGCGGATCGAGCCCGAGGTACGGCTCGAGGGCGGCGAGGCTCGGTTGGGCGAGGTTGGCGAAGGCATCGAGCTCGTTCCAGAGGAGGAAGTGCCAGTTGTCGGCCTCGACGGTGGCCCTCAGGAAGGCCGAACGCTCGAGCTTCGTTCGGGCGAGCGCCCGTCGCTCGGGAGGGAGGACGAAGAAGCGGACGATCCGCTCGTCGGTGGCGATGAGCGGGCCGCGCCGGAGGATCGGTCCGACGAGCATCGCCGTCCAGTCGACCTCGAAGAGAAAGACGGCCCGGCTCCGGACGTACCAGACGACGTCGAGGGTCTCGAGGGCTCCGGCCGGGGCGGACAGGACGCCGGCCAGATCGGCGCGCCGCTCCCGCTCGCCGAGGAGGGCTTCGAGGCTCGTTGGGCCGAGACGACGGGTCCGTTCCCGGGCGGGGAGCCAGACGTGGAAGCCGAGGGCGTGGCCGAGCTCGACGAGCCGAGCCAGGACCCGGGTGTGCTCGTTCGCCCGCCGGACGACGTCATCGCGGGCGGCGACGAGGCGGCCGTCGCCGGTGGGCACGGCGTAGCTCGCCAGGCAGGTCCGGACGAGGGCGCGATCCACTGGATCCTGGAGAGAGAAACGTTCCTCGACGGCAGCCGCAACCCGCTCCGGCTCGGCTGGGCCGGCCGTGGCGAGGAAGGTCAGGACCGCCCATTCGATGCGGTCGCTCATCGGGTCGGCTGCCGCGGCGCGGTCGTCGCGCTCGGCGAGCCAGAGCTCGCCGCCCGTGGCGACGAGGCGGCGGCTGGCCGCACCGTCCATCGCCGTCTCGATGAGGGAGACGATCGTTTCGACGGCCGTCCTCGGTCGGCTGGCAGGCACCGCGGCATCGCCCTCGGCGGCAGCCTGTTGCGGCCCCCCGAGCCGTGCCGCAGCCTGCGCCCCTCCGCGCCCGCCGGGTCGAGCGGTCGCCGCCGTCGGGCCTGGCCCGGGTGGGAGCTGCGCCTCGGCTGCTGGTGGGGCGGGGTCGACGGTCGCGGCGGGCGGCTCGGCTGCGGACGGTGCCGGTTCGGCTGCGGACGGGGACGGTTCGGCTGCGGACGGGGACGGTTCGGCCGCGGACGGCTCGGCTGCGGCGGACGGTTCGGCTGCGGCGGACGGTTCGGCGAGGCCCGGCCGCTCGGCGAGGCCCGGCCGCTCGGCGACGGCGGATAGGGGCTCACCCACCGCCGCCCGCCGAAGGTGTCCCGCCCGATCGAGGCCGACGAGGAGCGGCCCGACGAGCCGCTCGCGACCGACCGGCTCACCGAGGGCCTTGAGGGTGGCGACGGCCGCGTCGACCACCGTCTGACGAGCGTCCGCCTCCGAAAAGGGCCGAACCGCTCCAGGTTCAACGCGGGATTGCTCGTCGAGGCCGGAGGATCCGCCGGTTCCGGGCCCGGCCGTCGGCTCGCTGCGGCCGTCTGGGACCAGCGGCACAGGAACGCTCGGTCGGCCTCGAACCGACGACGGTGCCGCCCACCCTGGTGGCGCCAGCTCGAGGGTCCAGACGGTGTCCGGTTCCGGCGCTCGGTGGGTAGCCACGAGATGGTAGCCGGCGCGGCTCGCAGCAACGGCGGCTCCGACGAGGGGCTCGAGCCCGAGCCCGCGAACGATGACGACGGCCCGTCCATCGGAGGCGAGGATCGGCGCCGCGCCCTCGAGGCTCCGTCGAAGGGCGACGAGCTGCCAGCCGCTGGCACCCCCCGCCGGCGCGGAGGCGAGGGGCTCGAGGGGGAGCTGGGCCGCGGCGTCCCGGCCGAGGACCCAGCCGACGGCATGGACCATGGCGAGGAGACGCTCCGAGGAGGGCGGAGGAGGCGCCTCGACCACGGCGAGCCGGATCGGCGACCGACCGAGGTCGACCTCGACGCCGGCAACTTCGGCGGCCAATCCGGCCAGGGCGGCCGGCGCGGCGAGGCGAACGACGGCCGTCGCGGGCCCATCGACGAGGGCTCGGACGTCGTCACCGAACCTCGCCGGCGGAGCGCCCGGGTCATCCGCTTCGAGCCGCTGGACGACCCCTCGGACGAGACGAACGCCGGCCTCGAAGGCGAGCCAGGGATTCCGCTCCCGCCAGGCCTCGAGACTGTGCCGGAGCCGACCGCCCACGAGGCGAAGCGAACCCGGGCGGCCACTCGGACCGACGAGGCGGCTGCAGCGTTCGACGGCAGCGAGGAGGGCGAAGCGCAGCGCTGCGTCGATGGCCGGCGCGCGAAGCCCGCCCTCGATGGCCTCGAGAAGGGCCGCCAGAATGACGAGCTGCCGGGGCGACGGGAGGTCGAGGAGCTCGTCGGCGAGCGTCGGCAGGCCCTCCCTCAGGGCGAAGCGATTCCGGAGGCGGGTCCGGACGGCAGCCGCCATCTCGAGTCCAGCCGTGGCGGCGAGTCGTCGGTCCTCGTCGTCGGCGGGCGCGGCCGCCGGGTCGCGGGCAGCCGCCCCAGGGCCGCAGGCAGGGCAGCGGTAGCGGACCTCGACCGGCATGGCGTCCACCCATGGGTGGCGTGCGTCGCCCGGAGCGGACGTCTCGTTCGGCAGCTCTGGAGTCCACCCCGATGGGGTGCTCGAGGGCTCGGGTCCCGGGCCGGTCGTCGCTTCGCCCCACGGCGCCCGCCCAGAGCCGGCTCGAACACCACCCTCGGCGGCGCCTGCTCCAGAGCTTGGCCATGCCCGCCAGAGCACGTCCTCGGCGACGACCCGCCGCCCACAGCGTCGGCAGCGGGTACGGAACTGGTCGGCCGCCCTGAGGCGGAGGCTCGTCTCGCCCATCGGCTGGGCACCGATGGCGGCGACCGTCGCATCCAGGTGCCGCAGATCGGGCGGCCGCAAGACGATCTCGGCAGCGAGGCGAGCGAGTGGATTCGCCTCGAGGCTGATGGCCTTGCGCCGCCTCAAGTGGGCGATGCGGGCGATCCATCCGCCCCGCCCAGCGAGATCGAGGACGACGTCGCCAGGGGCCGTGGCGGCCTCGACCACGGCCGCCACCGGAGCCGCCGGGGGCGGCGGAACGAGGCGATCGAGAACCGGCAGACCGAGCGGCGGATCGCTCCCGGCCCCGGGCGCGGGGCGAGGCATCGGGCCGATTGTGCCACGTCGGGCAGGTTCGCTCGGCGACTGACGTTCGGTCTGGGGCTCAGGGTTCGAAGCCGAGGTCGGCGATCGGCGCCGGAAGCCGGTCACCGGAACGGGGCGCCTTCGTCGTCCTCGGCGAACCCGCCTGTGCCCCCCGGCGACCCGCCCCCGCCCCTCGGCGACCCGCCTCCGCCCCTCGGCGAACCCGCCTGTGCCCCCGGCGACCCGCCTGTGCCGCGGCCGGACCCCTCAGCCCTCGTCGAACTCGATCTCTTCCTCTTCGAAGGCCTCGTCGGAGGTGGACTCGGGCGGCAGGACCCGAGCGAGGTCCTCGATCTCCTCGTCCTCGACGTCCTCTTCGAGCTCCTCCTCGAGCACCTCGTCCTCGCGGAGGAGGGTCCCCTTTGTGTACGGGCGCAGATCGGTGGACTTCGCCGCCGTCGGGAAGCTCACCTTTCCGTAGTTGCGGGGATCCTGGTAGACCTCGCGGATGATGAGTCGAACGTCCCGGTCGCCGATGGAGGTGATCCCGGCGAGGTACTTGTTGCCGTCGGCGATGAGCTTAAGGAGACGGGCCGCGACGCGCGGCTCGACGACGCCGATCCGAAGGCCGTTGCAATAGGCAACGAGGCGGTTGCCGTCGGGTCGAAGGTCGACGAGGTCACCGGGGTTCGCCTGGGCGAGGACGGCCGGCCGAGCGAGGTCGATGAGGTAGGCGAAGCCCGTCTTGCCGGTCTCCTCGACGAAGATCGAGGCCGGCGCCTTCGCCCCGGGCGGAGCCGGGATCGTCTGCTCGCCCACCTCGGCCAGAAGGAATCGCAGGCGGGCGACGTTCCGCTCGGCGATCTCGTTGCCGGGATCGAGGGCAAGGGCGTTCTGGTAGTGCTCCCGCGCCTCGGCGAGCCGCCCGAGCTCCCAGAGGGCCTTGGCGAGGCGGTTCTCGGCCTCGACGTCGGGGCCGAGCTCGAGAATCTTCCGGTTCGTCTCGACGGCGGTGGCCCAATCGCCCTTTGTTGCCTGAGCGATCGCCTGCTCGGCGAGCTGCCGCTTCAAACGGCTCGTGGTCGTCGTCGTCGGGGTCGTCGTGGGTTCGAGGTCTGGGAAGGTCACCCGCTGTTCGTCCTTTCGCTGTCGTGCGCCCACCATCTCGTGCACCGGAATGGATGCTGCCTGGTTCGTCTACCGAGGCACCGGGTCGTGCCCGTGGCAGGATCGAGCGGCGAAGCCGAGGGTTTGTAGCACCCGCGCCGGTTCCTGTCAACGACCGCTCCAGTGACGGCCGCTCCAGGCCGCGCCGCTGCCGTCACGGCGCGGCGAAGTCCCGGCGACGGCCGCGGGGTCCAGCCCGCGCGGATCAGGTCAGGCTCTTCGATCTCGTCCCGGTTTGCAGCCCGGGTCCGCCTTTTGTGCTCGTGCCGGCCCTCGGACCTGGAGTCCTCGCTCGCGCCGCGCTGCCGAGTGACGGCCTGAGCGAACAGAACGCGGGTTCGGCCGGGTCGAGGGCGCGGGCTGACGGCCTGAGCGAACAGAACGCCCAATAAGAGCGGTCGAACAGTCGTGTTGTCCGGCCAGAGTGGCACGCTCGGCGATCGGCGTGGCGGGAGGGGCGTGTTGTCCGGCCAGAGTGACACGCTCGGCGAAGCACACCGTCACCCGTCACGGCACGAGGCGAGCGTTGAGGACGACCACCAAGACACCGAGCAAAACGAGGACGACGAGCTCCACGAGCCGCCGGACGTCCCAGAATCGCCACGGCCGCCGGCCGTGGAGGGTATCCCAGTGGACGGCATCCCAGAGGAAGAGGACGAGGGTGAGGACGGCCGGCCCGACGAGACGCGGGAGGGCGAGGAGCCGGAGGATGCCCGCCGCGATGGCGACGACGGCGCCGTACGTGCCCGCAGCGACGAGCGCCCCTCGGATCGACGGCTCGCGGAGCGCAGCGAACCGGTAGCCGAGCGCCGCCCCAACGAGGGCATCGAGAGCCACGAGGACCGCCAGGTCAGCCCCCGCGATTGGCCTCACGTCCGCGGGACCCGGCACGAGACCCGCCGGGATGCTGCCGGCCACGCCGACGAAGGCAGCGAAGGCGAGGACGAGCCCGAGGGTCAGGACTGCAGCCCGGTCTTCGCTCGACGGCCCCCGCTCCGAGGCGTCGATCCGGGCCTCCAGGACGACGAGTCGGTCGAGACCGAACGCGGCCACCGCCAGCATGGGGACGAGGCCGAGCCCGAGGGGCACGAGCCGGACGAGGCCGATCGTCGCCACGGCGAGGACCGCCGGCAGGAGGAGCGCCTCGACCGCCACGCCCCGGGCTTGTCGCTCCCCGAGGATCTGGAGCGTGCCGAGCCCCACGGCAACCGCCAGCAGACCGGCGACGAGCCAGAGCGCCGGCGGGTCGACGAGGGCCGACAGCCCGCCGACGACGACGAGGGCGAGGGCGAGCTGTCGCCGGCCGGCCGTCGGGGCCGAGACGAGCGGGTGCTCCGAAGATGCCTCACGCAACTCGGTCCGCCTTTCCCGCCGCCCAGGCGAGGAGCTCGGCGCGCGACCGCGCATTCACGACCGAGGACGCCTCGACCCAACCCCGTCGCGCCTGAGAGACCCCCCAGTCGAGGTGGCGGAACTCCGTCGTCCGGTGGGCGTCCGAGTCGATCGCGAGCAGGCAGCCGGCGGCCACCGCCTGGCGCGCCCGATCGGCCGACAGGTCGAGCCGGTGGGGCGAGCCGTTCAGTTCGAGCGCCGTCCCCGTCGCGGCGGCCGCCTCGAAGACGGCGTCCCAATCGAGGTCGAGGTCGTCCCGCTCGCCGATGATGCGGCCCGCCGGATGGGCGATGACGTCGACGTGCGGACTCCGGATCGCGCCGAGGACCCGGGCCGTCAACCGCTCTCGGGCCTGCCGCCGACCGACGTGGAGAGAAGCGACGACGAGGTCGAAGCCAGCGAGGACCTCGTCGGGCAGGTCGAGGGAGCCGTCGGCCCGGATTTCGAGCTCGCAGCCGTGGAGGACTCGGAAGCCAGCCGCGGAGCCACCGGCTGGGATCCGCCCCTCCCGCTCCTCCGCCTCGAAGCGAGCGTTCAGCTCGGCGACGACCGCTCGCTGGGCCGCGAAGCGGGCCGGGTCGAGTCCCCGGGCGATGGCGAGACTGACCGTGTGGTCGGTCAGGACGATGTACTCCAGGCCTGCCCGACGGGCCGCCTCGGCCATCGTCGCGATGTCGTGGACCCCATCCGACCAGTCCGAGTGGCAGTGGAGGTCCCCCCGGAGGTCCGACCGCTCGACGAGCCGCGGCAGGCGCCCGGCGAGGGCCGCCTCGATCTCGCCCCGGTCTTCCCGAAGCTCGGGCTCAATGAACGGCAGATCGAGGAAGGCGTAGACCTCGGCTTCCGTGGCAAAGGTCCGGAGTTCGGCCGCGGCCCCCGTCGCCGGCTCCCCATCGGGGCCGAGACGAAGGAAGCCGTGCTCCGAGAGGCTCCAGCCGCGGTCCCGGGCCCGAGCCCGGAGACGGACGTTGTGGGCCTTGCTGCCAGTGAAGTGGACAAGGTACGTGCCGGCGGCTCCCGGGGGCATGATCATGCAGTCGACCTGGGGGCCGTCGCGGAGGACGACGGAGGCCTTGTGGCTCCCCCGGCCGAGCACCCGTTCCACCTCCGGCAGGCTCGTCAGCCGCTCGACGACGACCTCAGGTTCAGCGGTCTCGGCGAGGAGGTCGAGATCGCCGACGGTCTCGACGCGACGCCGGTACGAGCCCGCCGCAACGAGCTGGCGGAGGCCGGGCGTCCCGGCCAGGGCCGCTTCGATGGCGGCCACGAAGGCCGCCGCTCGGTCGAGGAGCATCCGCCCGGGTCGTCGCTCGAGGGCAGCGATCCCGTCGAGGATCGACTGCTCGGCCTTCGCCGAGAAGCCCCGCAGGCTCCGGAGCCGACCGCTCTCGGCCGCCCGTCGCAGATCCTCGATCGAGTCGATCCCGAGCTGCTCGTAGACGAGCTTGACCGTCTTCGGGCCGACCCCGGGGATCTCGAGGAGGGCGAGGAGGGAGGCCGGGAACTCCTGGCGAAGGCGCTCGTAGTAGGCGAGGCGGCCGGTTCGGGCGAGCTCCTCGAGCTTTTCGGAGATCGCCTTGCCAACCCCGGGGATGGCCGGCGGACGGCCCTCGCGGTAGGCCCTGGCGACATCGACTGGGTGGCGGGCGATCTCGTCCGCGGCGCGGTGGTAGGCGACGGTCTTGTAGACGACCTCGCCTTTGACCTCGAGGATGTCCCCGATCTCGTGGAGGATTCGGGCGATCTCGACGTTCGAGAGGAGTGGCGGCTCCTCGGCGGCGGCCGGCGGCTCCTCGGCGGCGGCCGGCGGCAGCGGCTCGTCGGAGGGGCTGGCCGGGGTCGGCGGAGGAGACGGGGTCGGCGGAGGAGACGGGGTCGGCGAAGGAGACGGCGGCGTTCCGGAGCCTGATGAGGGAGGCGCGCTCGGCGGTCGGCGTGGCACGCCATCAGGGTAGCGCCCGGACCGACGAACCGAACGCCGCCAGCCCGCCGAACCTGGACGCCCGCCGAACCCGGACGACCGCCGCACCTGGACGACCGCCGCACCTGGACGACCGCCGAACCTGGGCGCCCGAACGCCGGCAGCCGACCGAGGCGCGCACCCCCCGACCCGGACGGCCCCTAGCCGACCGCCACCTTCCGAGCGACCCGTCGCCGCCCCGACGACCGACCGCCGGCTCGGTCTCGCTTTCGAGCGTAGAGGGCGGCGTCGGCGGCCGCGATGAGTTCGGCCCCACTTCGACCGTTCGCCGGGTACGTGGCGATCCCGATGGAGATCCCGATGGGAACCGGGCCGCCGTTCGACTCGAAGGGCCGCTCGGCGAGGGCCTCGACGATCCGCTCGGCCGTCCGCTCGGCCGCCCGACGATCGCTGTCGGGAAGGATGACGGCGAACTCGTCGCCGCCGTAGCGGGCGAGAATGTCGGACCCGCGCAGGACGCCCCGGATGACCCGGGCCACCCAGGCGAGGACCCGATCCCCGAAGGGGTGACCGAGGGTGTCGTTGACGAGCTTGAAGCCGTCGAGATCGAGCATCAAGAGGGCGAGCGGCCGCCGGCCGCGTCCCGCCCGGAGAAGCTCCTCGGCGAGACGCTGGTGGAAGGCCCGGTGGTTGTAGCAATCCGTGAGCGGATCATGGTCGGCGAGACGACGGGCGTCGGCGTAGAGCCGGGCGTTCTCGAGGACGATGGCCGCCTCGTTCGCCATCGTCGTCACGAGCTCGAGCGTCCGCTCGTCGAGGACGACCGGCCGGCGGGCTTCGAGCTCGACGAGGCCGATCGCCTCGCCCTTGGCGACGAGAGGGAGCATAACGAGCGACTCGAAGCTCTCCAGGCGGAGGAGGGCCACCTCGGCCGGGTCGGCCTCGGGGTCGGCGACCTGGATCTGGCTGATCGCCCGCTCCTGGAGGACACGGCGTGTCGCCGGGAAGTCGGCGAGGGAGAACTCGGCCCCCACCTCACGGTCTGGCGGGTACGTGCCGAAGGTGAGGAGTCGGTTCCCGGGCCGGTCCCAGGAGCTAATGACGCAGGCGTCCATCCCCGCCGCATCCGCCAGATGGCGGGCCATGACGTCGGCAACGGCCCGTGGCTCCAGGGACCGCGCCAGGTCGCGGGACATGTCGACGATCCGCTGGAGGTCGCGGGCCAGCCGCCCCGTTCGCTCCAAAAGGCGAACCGTCTCAACGGCCGTCGCGGCGTGGTCGCCGAGGATCGAGAGGAGCCGCAGATCCTCCTCGTCGAACTGGCCGAGGCCGAGCTTCGAGAGGGTGATGACCCCGATCGTCCGTTCGTCGTAGCGCATCGGGACGACGAGCATCGACTCGTCGACGTCGTCGGTGCCGGGGATCGTCGCTCCCCGCGGATCGGCGTTCGCGTCGGGCACGACGAGGGGTGTTCCCGTCAGAGCGACCCAACCGGTGAGGCCGACACCGAGCTTCGTCCGCAAGAGATCGAAGTCGACCCGTTCGTAGGCGCCGACGCGGCCCTCGAAGGCAATCGGCACGACGTCGTCGGGCGGCTCGACGACGTAGACCCGGGCGTTGTGGTAGTCGATGATCCGGCCCGTCTCCTCGACGATGGCCCGGCCGACCGATTCGAGGGTGTTCTCCCGCGACAGCCGAGCGGAGGCCGTCCGAAGGACCTCGAGCTCGGCCGCGCGCTGGTTCGTCCGGGCGAAGAGATCGGCGTTCTCGAGAGCGATGGCGGCATGGCTCGCGAGCGCCGCCATGAACTCGACGTCGCTCGGCGTCCAGGACCGGGGCGCCGAGCTGACGGCGGTCAGGACGCCGATGACCTTCTCGTGGAGGGTGAGGGGGACGACGATGTCGGCGGCGAACTCGATGACGCCCCGGTAGTGCTCGTAGCCGGTCCCCGGCTCGGCGGGGTCGATCCGGTCGCGGATCCAGGGCTGGCCCGTTCGGAGGACGACCCCGAAGCGGCCTTCCGTGGCCGCAAGCGCCGGCAGGCGGGCGGCAATCTCGTCGCTCATGCCGCTCCAGGCCACGAGCTCGAGGCGACCCCGCTCGAGGATGCGGATGGAGGTCGCATCGGCTCCGAGGACACGCTGGGTCTCGGTCACGATCGTCCGGAGGATGGCCGAGCGGTCGAGGCTCGTCGCTAGCCGGGCGGCGATCCGGAGAACGGCGGCGAGCCGTTCGGCGTGCTCACGCGTCAATCGGTCGGCCGCCGCGCGTTCGCTCGAGGCCTGGGCCGCCAGGCGGGCACCGACGATCGCTGCGCCAGCGACCGCGAAGGAGACCGTCACCGGCCAGGCCGGGGCGGCTCGTGGCGCTTCAACGGAGATCCAGACGACCGCGCTGCCGAAACAGAGGAGGGCGCCGAAGAGGAGCCAGCCGTCGAGGCGGGGCCGGGGTCGCGAGGTCGGCGGGGTCGGCGCGGCCTCGTCGGTGGACGGGGAGCGGCCGGAGGCGTCGGACGTCATCGGTGGTTCACGGGTTCGGGACGGATCGTGCCACCCGGGCGGTGCGCCGACGCCCCACCCGAGGTACCGACCTGCGGCGCCGGAGGTACTGCCGGCCGACGGCTGCCCGCTGCTCGGTGCCCGTTTTCCGCTGCCAGGTGCCCGCGGCCGCGCCACGCGGCCCGCGGCCCCGACCGTTGCGCGCCGCCAGGTGACCGCGGCCCCGACCGTTGCCTGCCGCCCCGCTGCCTCCCGACCGTTGCCTGCCGCCCCGCTGCCTCCCGAGCGTTGCCCGAAGCCCCCGACCGTTGCTTGCCGCCCCGCTGCCTCCCGAGCGTTGCCCGAAGCCCCCGACCGTTGCCTGCCGCCCCGCTGCCAGCGGCTCTTCGGGCGGCGTGTTCTGGGAACACCAAAACGGCCGAATCCCTGGCGTCGAGGGCCCCCGTACCAGCCATCTGGTGTTCCGCGCGCAGCAAAGCCGCCGAATCGGCCGCTCCCGTCCGCCCGGCACCCCCGGTTTGGTGTTCAGGGCGCACGGCGGCCAGGCCGCCAGACCGCTCCGCCGCTTCCGTTCGACGGGCACCCCGGCTCTACTGTTCTCGGCGCACGGCGGCCAGGCCGCCAGACCGCCCGGACCCGTACAACCCGTTGACCGAGCGTCGCCCGCGGGACTACACTGCCCTCGGCCACAGCCCGTGGCCGCGCCCCGCAACCGAACGACTGTCCGGCGGCGCCCCGTGCGCCCCGAGCAGCCGGGCGATCCTCGGCGCGACCCCGGGCCGTGCAGCCGTCGGAACCAGCAGCGGAGGAAGCCTCCCCACGTGGAGACCGGACCGAGTACCGCCGGCCAACGCCGGCCCAAGCCCAATCCGGTCCGTCTCGCCCTCCGGCGGTCCGCGGCGCCGAGCGGCGTCTCGATCTGACCGTCGGCCACCGGCGGACGGGGCGGACCGTCTGCGAGGTGGCCCATGCTCTACCTCTCCCAGGCCATCGGGCGCCCCGTCCGCGACCGCGATGGCGAACCGATCGGGACCGTCGCCGACCTCATCGTCGCCGTCGGACCGGCCTACCCGCCGGTGACCGGCCTCGTCGTCAAGACCGGCCGGCGCAAGATCTTCGTCCCCTGGTCGTCGGTGGCCACCTTCGACGCCAGCGGCGCCCGCCTCGCCACCCGGACGATCGACATCGGCAAGTTCCAGCAGCGGCCGAACGAGATCCTCCTCCGAGCCGACCTCATGGACAAGCAGATCGTCGACATCGACGGCCGAAAGGTCGTCCGGGTGAACGACCTTCGCCTCGACGAGATCGAGGGGCGGCTCCATCTCGTCGCCGTCGACGTCGGCACGGCCGGGCTCCTGCGGCGGCTCGGGATCGAGGGCGCCTACCGTATCATCGCCCGCAACCTCGGCCTGCCCATCCCGGAGCGCTACATCGACTGGCAGGACGTCGACCCGGTCGAGAGCTCGATCGCCTCGATCAAGCTCCGCGTCCCCCACGCCGGCCTCCGCCACCTCCACCCGGCCGACCTGGCCACCATCATCGACCAGCTCGCCCCGAAGGACCGGGCCGGGGTCATGGCCGCCCTCGACGACGAGGCGGCGGCCGAGGCGATCGAGGAGATGGCACCCGAGACGCAGGTCGAGGTCCTCGAGGACCTCGCTCCCGAGCGGGCCGCCGACATCCTAGAGGAGATGAGCCCCGACGACGCGGCCGACCTCGTCGCCGATCTGTCCGACCAGGCCCGGGCCGAGATCCTCGCCCTCATGGAGCGAGACGAGGCCGAGGAGGTCCGCGAGCTCCTCGGCTACCCGGAGGACACGGCCGGCGGGATCATGACGACCGAGTTCGTCGCCATTCCCGACCACCTGACGGCGGCCCAGACCATCGACCGCCTCCGGGAGCTCGAGCCCGACGCGGAGACGATCTACTACGTCTACGTCACCGACGACGAAGGCCGGCTCGTTGGCGTCCTCTCCCTCCGCGACCTCATCGTCGCCAAACCCGACACGCCGATCCGGGAGGTCATGATTCGCGATCCAGTCGCCGTCCGGGTCCTCGATCATCAGGACGATGTGGCGGCCGTCGTCGCCCGCTACAACCTCCTTGCCGTGCCGGTCGTCGACGACGAGGGTCGACTCGTCGGGATCGTGACCGTCGACGACGCCATCGACACGATCCTGCCGACGGCCTGGAAGAAGCGGCTGCCGAAGCTCTTCGCCCGGGCCGAAGCAGGCCGGCAAGCGCCGGTCGGCGCCGGCGAGCCCCGCTGATCGCGGCCCGAGGCGCCGACCGATGGGGATGCGGGAGCTGCCCCGGACCGTCGTCCGTCAGGCCGGGGCGGGGGCGCGCCGGGCCGTCCGCCGCGTCCGCCGCCGGTCCGAGCCGCCGCGGATCAGTCCGCTGGCGCGACTCATCGACCGCCTCGAGCAGGGCGAGCTCCTCCGCCTCCGGGGCCGCTTCCGAGGCCGCCGGGGGCTCGTCGCCTTCCTCGCCGTCATGGGCCCCGGCCTCCTCGCCGGGATCGCCGGCAACGACGCTGGTGGGATCACGACCTACTCGGTCCTCGGCGCCGAGACCGGCCTCACCCTCCTCTGGCTGTTCCCGATCACGATCGTCATCCTGGCCGTCGTCCAGGAGATGGCGGCTCGGCTCGGTGTCGTCACCGGCCAGGGCCTCTCCGATCTCATTCGAGACCGCTTTGGCGTCCGCTGGACGGCCTTCGCCATGCTCGTCCTCCTCGTCGCCAACGGGGCGAACACGGTGGCTGAGTTCTCGGGTGCCGCGGCGGCCCTCGAGATCTTCGGCATCAGCCGCTACCTGACGGTGCCGGTCGTGGCGACCGCGCTCTGGGCCCTCGTCGTCTTCTCGCCGAGCTATCGGGCGGTCGAGCGGGTCTTTCTGACGACGGCCCTCGTCTTCCTTGCCTACATCGCCTCGGCCTTCCTGGCCGGCCCGGACTGGGGGACCGTCGGGCGGGCCTTCGTGACGCCGACGATCTCCTTCGATCCCCACATCCTCCTCCTCATGGTGGCGATGGTCGGCACGACGATCACCCCGTACATGCAGTTCTACCTGCAGAGCGCGGTCGCCGAGAAGGGGATCGGAGAGGAGGAGCTCCGGCTCGAGCAAGCCGACGCCGTCGGCGGGGCGATCTGGACGAACGTCATCGCGGTCTTCATCGTCGTCGCCGTCGCCACGACGATCCACGCCGCGGGGCTCCGGATCCAGACGGCCGAGGATGCCGCCCTCGCCCTCGCTCCGGTCGCGGGGGAGCTGGCGAGCGCCCTCTTCGGAATCGGCCTCTTTGGGGCGAGCGTCCTGGCGGCGTCGATCATGCCGATCTCGACGGCCTTCGTCGTCTGCGAGGCCTTTGGCTGGGAGTCGGGGGTCGGGAAGCGCTTCCGGGACGCCCCGATCTTCTTCGGGATCTACACGTTCCTCCTCGTCGGCGGGGCGCTCGTCGTCCTCCTCCCGGGCCTCGACCTCATCCCGGTCATCGTCGCCTCCCAGAACCTCCAGGGCCTGCTCCTGCCGATCGTCCTCGTCTTCATGCTCGTCCTCGTCAACGACGAGCGGCTTCTGGGGCGCCACCGGAATGGTCGCTGGCTGAACGTGCTCGGGGGGGCGGCGGTCGGGGTGGTCGTCGTCCTCGACCTCGTCCTGCTCGGGGTGTCGGCGCTCGGCCTGTTCGGGATCCGGATCGGGTAGGCGGGTGTCAGCGGCACCGGCCGAGAATCCCCGCCGTCGTCAGCGACCGCCCCGGGGCAACAGCCGCGGGGCAACCGCCGCGGGGCAACAGCCGCACCCCCGGGCCGACCGTGGTGGGCTGCCCGCCTCGGGCCAACCGCCTCGGGCTGCCCGCCTCGGGCCGACCGTGGTGCCGCCACCCACTCCGCCGGCCCCCGTTTCCCGACCGAGCCGCCGTGCTCCGCCCCTGGCCGGTCGTCCGCCGTGCTCCGCCCCTGGCCGGTCGTCCGCCGCGCCCCGA
>JBHORA010000113.1:0-7050 GCA_042408535.1 Chloroflexota bacterium
CGGCCAGGAGGACCTCGGCGAGGTGGGTGTCGTTGTAGCCGGCGTACGTCGTCCGGGCGAGCTCCTCGATCCGGGCCCGGGTGACCGGATCGAGCCGCCGCGGCGAGGGGCGGCCCCGATTCCCGTGGACGAGGCCCGCGATCCCCTCCTCCCGGAGGGCGGCCCGGAGCCGCCAGGCCGTTCGCTCGCTCGTCCCGAGGAGGCGGACGGCTGCCTCCGTCGAGAGGTCGCCGCCAACCCAGCGGGTGAGGATGGTGAGCCGTTGCTGCTCGTTCGCTGTCACCGTCAGTCGCTCCTTCATGGCTGGAGACTGACAGATTCACTGAGCAGTTGGCGGTGCCAGATTCACTGAGCAACGACACGCGACGGCGTCCAGGCTCCGGTGGTGCTAGCCTTCGAGTCGCCATGCCCAGCTCGGACGGGAGCTCGCCAGTCGGTCCGCCGCCCGCGACCACGATCGCCGATCAGGGCCACGCCCCTGCGGCGACGGCCAGCCGTGTGCCACGAGCTCTGGACTCAGAAGGCCGGGCGGCCTGGCGCGACGGCGGCGACGGCACTCGACCGGGCGCTTCGGCGCATCCCCGAACCGAGACCCATGCCCCGGCGAACCTCCGGCGGGCCCTCCTCCTCCACCTCCGACGGGACGGGCCCTCGACGCCCGACCAGCTCGCCGTCCGGATCGGGGCGAGCCGGACCGGCGTCCTCCAGCAGCTCCGTGCCCTCGAGGCCGCCCACCTCGTGACGAAGGAGACGATCCGCCACGGGATCGGGCGGCCGCGGCACGTCTACGACATCGCCCCGGAGGCCCAGGACCTCTTCCCGACGAACTACGACGGTCTCGCAGCCGGGCTCCTGGCGGCCGTCGAGGCCGTCGGCGGCTCCGACCTCGTCGAGGAGGTCTTCGCGGCCCGCCGCCGACAGCTGGGGGCCGTTCTCCGCGAACGGGTCGCCGACCGAGTGGGGCCCCACGCCCCGCTCGTCGCCCGCGTTCGCGAGCTCGCCGTCATCCAGGACGAGCAGGGCTACCTGGCCGAGACGATCGTCGGGCCCGACGGCGTCATCCGCCTCCGCGAGCACAACTGTGCCATCTACCGGATCGCCCGCGCGAATCCTGCGGCCTGTTCCGCCGAGCTCGACCTCTTCCGGGAGGTCCTCGACGCCGACGTCGAGCGAGAGAGTCACATCGCCGCCGGCGACCGCTGCTGCACGTACCGGATCACCTGCCGCACCGACGGCTGAAGATTGGGCCGATCGGGCGGTCGGGACCTCGGGCCGCCGCCGACGGATCGGCTACGCCTCCTCCCGCTCGACGACCGGGCGCGGTGCAGGCGCTCGGCGCGGGCGGGGAACGTCGCCGACGTTCGGCACGAAGGACGCCGCCATCGCCGTCGCTGCGACCTGGTACTGCTCCTCGAGGGAGAGGATCCCCCGCCGGCCGAGCTCACGGAGCTCGTCGCGAATGTACGTCCGGAGCATCTCGGGCCCGTCGGTGTTGATGGTGAAGCGGACCTCGTTCCGACGGAAGGTGTCGATGATCCAGCGGAGCTCGTCCCAGCCCGAGACGACGCCAGTGTTCAGGTTCGAGCTCGGGCAAACCTCGAGGACGATCCCCCGCTCGCGGATCATCGCCATCGCCCGGGGGTCGTAGGCGGCCTTTACTCCGTGGCCGATTCGATCAGGCTCCAGGAGCTCGACGACCCGGGCGACCTCCTCGACCGGTCCGGCCTCGCCGGTATGGACGGTGACCCCGAGGCCGAACTGGCGGACCCGCCGGAAGAGCCGCCGGTAGTCCGCGACCCGGAACGTCGCGCTCTCGGGGCCGGCGATGTCGATCCCGACGACCCCCCGATCCCGCCAGGCAATCGCCTTCTCGGCGATGATCTCGTTCAGCTCGTACGGGAAGGCCCGGTCGAGGCAGAAGATGAGCCCCGGCTTGACGGGGTACTCGAGGACGGCTCGGTCCATGCCCCGGAGGGCGGCGGCGATGATGTGGTCGAGGTCCTGCTCGCCGCCCCGGTTCCGCTTCATCGGGTTGAAGCGGAGCTCCATGGTCGTGATGTTGTTCTTCCGATAGGCGCCGCCGATGACCTCGTAGACGGAGCGCTCCATGGCGAGGGGGCTCGACTGGATGAGCTCGGTCCAGTGGAAGAGCTGGAGGTAGCCGTCGAAGCTCTTCGCCCGCCGGTTGCTGACCGTGATCATGTCCCGGAACTCCCAATAGTCGCGGGTCGGGAGCTTGATCCCCTGGGCGTGGGCGATGCTCCACATGATCGCCGGCGTGACGGCGGCGCCGAGGTGGCAGTGGAGCTCGGCGAGGGGGACGGTCCGCGGCAGTTGCCGGGTCATCGGCGGCGGGTGATGGGCCAGCGATCCATGGTCCGAGGATAGCGCGACCGGGGCCTCCCTCGGGGGCGTGCCCCTTGCGCTCCGCTGCCCTGCCGCCCCGGTCCCCGGCTGCCGCCCCGGTCCCCGGCTGCCTTCCCGGCCACCCGGCTGCCTTCCCGGCCACCCGGCTGCCGCCTCCGCCCCGGCTGCCGCCTGCACCCCGCCTACGCCCCGGTCTGGACGAGCCGCAGGAGGAGCCCGAGGACGACGAGGGCGCCGGCGGCGAGGAGGACCGCCTGCCGCCGGGGCGCCCGCCCGACGGCGAGGCCGAAGGCGACCGGGACGGCGACCATGACGGCAAGGCCGTAGAGGAAGTGGAGCGGGTCCCGAGGCGGCCCACCGGTGAGGGCGAGGGCGAGCCCGACGAGAGCGTTCAGGACACTGAGGCCAACCAAGAGGCCGAGGAGGCCGAGGAGGAGCCGGTTGGGGCCCCTGTGCCGAACGACGAGGGCGAGGCCGACGAGAAGGCTCGCCGCCGCGGCGCCGGCGATCGTCGCGGCCAGGGCGATGTGGAGCTCAGGCACGGCCGGCTGCCGCGGGGGTCGACGGGGCAGCGCTCACTTCGGCCGCGGCGCGAGCGGGGCGCGGCGGCCCACGATCCCGTCGAAGGCCTTTCCGCCGTCGTCGATGACGTATTCGGTGACGTAGCCGTACCGGCGGAGCCCGCGCTCGTACGCCTCGATCGACCAGTCGGCCGGGTCGAGGATCGGCCCCCCGGTCCCGACCGGGCGAGCGGCGACGACGACGTTGAGCCAGCGGATCCCGGTCGGACCGGCGAGGCGGACGGCATAGAGCCCCGGCTGCCAGCCACCGCCCTCGAGGGGCACGAGGAGCCAGATCCCGCGGTCGCCGAGGGGCATGACCCGGACCGGGAGCTCGATCCTCCGGCCGCCGGCGAACTGCCAGTGGACGCTGATCGAACTCGGGGCTTCGGCATGGGGAACCGTCACCCCGATGACGGTCGTGTCGACCGGGACAACGGCGGCCGGGCTCCCGTCGGGGCCGAGGCGCTCGGGGACGAGGGGTACGGTGGACGGTCGCTGACGCCAGATCGTCAGGGTCGAAACGATGACGCCCGGGGCCGGCTGCTCGGCTCCGACGAGGCGCCCGCTGACGAAGCCGTAGTCGGTGCCGAGGATCGACCACCAGTCAGCGAGAGAAGACAGGCTCCCCGGGGGCGAAGGCTCGCTCCGAGCCGAAGCGGAGGCCACCGGTCGGCTGGGGGCCCGTTCGTCCCCGCCCGACGCCGGCGCGCTTCTGGCAGCAGCACCTGCGAGGTTCGCGCCCGCGGGTTCGGCCGAGCTGGCCGGCGCCTGCCCGGCCCACGGCTTGGCGATGGCGAGGCCGATGAGAACGACGACCGCGACGACGGCGATCAGGGTTCGCTCCATCGAGCGGCGGCCGGGGCCGATCCGGACTGGCGCGAAGGCCGCCCCCCGCTCCTCCTCGAAGGGGTCGCCCGTCGCCTCGGCCGGCCTCCCGGACCTCCCGCCGACGAGGGCTCGCCTGACCGGTCGCTCGAAGGGTGGGCCGACCTCGTCGGGCTCCATCGGCCATCCTCCCGGCCTCACGAGGCGGCCGGGACGACCCTCCCTTCGGCGTCCAGGGTGGCCCGCCGGCGGGCGGCCCGGAGCTCCGCCCCGGGGACCTGGTCGCGGGCGTGATACGAAGACCGAACGAGGGGTCCAGACTCGACGTGCTTGAAGCCGAGGGCGAGGGCTTCTTGCCGGAGCTCGGCGAACTCATCGGGATGGTAGTAGCGCTCGACCGGAAGGTGGCGTTCCGTCGGGCGGAGGTACTGACCGATGGTGAGGATGTCGCAGTCGACAGCCCGCAGGTCCCGGAAAGTCTCGCTCAGCTCTGCCCGCGTCTCGCCGAGACCGACCATGATCGAGCTCTTCGTGTGGACGGGGTGGCCGTACTCTGCGGCGTACGCCTTCGCCCGGGCGAGGACGCCGAGGCTCCGCTCGTAGCGAGCCCGCTTGCGGACCGGCCGCTGGAGGCGGCGGACGGTTTCGACGTTGTGGTTCAGGATGTCGGGCCCGGCGGCCATGACGGTCCGAAGGGGCTCTTCCTCGCCGTTGAAGTCGGGGATGAGGACCTCGACGCCCATCCCGGGGCAGCGGCGCCGGAGCTGGCGGATCGTCTCGGCGAACACCGACGCGCCGCCGTCGGGGAGGTCATCGCGGGCGACGGAGGTGACGACGACGTGGTCGAGGCCGAGGGCGGCGATGGCCTCCGCCACCCGCCGCGGCTCGTCGGCGTCGAACCAGGTCGGGCGACCGGTCTTCACGGCGCAGAAGCCGCAGGCCCGGGTGCAGGTGTCGCCGAGGATCATGACCGTCGCCGTCCGGTCGTTCCAGCACTCGCCGATGTTCGGGCAGCGGGCCTCCTCGCAGACGGTGTTGAGGTTCAAGCCGCGGAGGAGGCGCTTGAGCTCGTGGTAGCCCTCGCCGCCCGGGAGGCGGGCCCGGATCCAGTCGGGGTGGCGACGGCCCGGTCGGTGCCCGTCGAGGGGTGTACTCCCACCGCCGGCACCGGCGTCGCCGAGGGGGCCGGTGCCGAGGGGGCCGGTGCCAAGGGTGCCGCCGCCGAGGGCGATCGAGATCGCCTCGGGCCGGGGATGCGCGTGGCCGGCGCCCTCCAGGACGGCGAGCGAGCGGCCGTCCCGATCCACGATCGGCAGCGCGCGGCGCACGGTGGGAGTCGGCTCGCCCACTCGGCCGCCCATTCGGCCGCCCATCGGCTCGTCATCCATCGGTTCGTCCGCTACCAGATCGGGGTCTCGGGGCCGACTGCCTCGAGCCAGGCCTTCACGTCGGCCAGGAAGGCACCCGCCTGGGCACCGTCGGTCGCCCGATGGTCGATGCCGAGGACCATGTTCATGACCGGGCGGATGGCGATGACGTCGCCCTCGGCTGTCTCGACGACGACGGGACGCTTCTTGATCTGCTCCATCGTCAGGATGGCGACCTCGGGGACGTTGATGATCGGCATCGTCAGGTAGGAGCCGAACCAGCCGGTATTGTCGACGGTGAAGGTCCCGCCCCCGAAATCACTGACCCGGAGCTTGCCCGCCCGCGCCCGGGCGGCGACGTCGGCGATGGCGGCGTTGATGCCGTGGATGGAGAGACGGTCGACGTCGCGGATGACGGGCACGATGAGACCGTCCTGGACGGCGACGGCGACGCCGATGTTGATGGCTCGCTTGGCAACGAGCCCGGCGTCCGTCCAGTGGGCGTTGAAGGTCGGGTGGCGCCGGAGGGCCTCGACGGCGGCCTTGACGACGAAGGGGACGTAGGAGAGGGAGATGCCCTCCCGGGTCTGGTATTCGGCCTTCACCTGCTCCCGGAGTCGAACGAGGTTCGTGGCGTCGACCTCGACGGCGACGTAGGCGTGGGGGACGGCCAGGGCCCTGGTCATCTGGGCGGCGATCCCCTTCCGCATCTGGGTCAGCGGCACGAGGACTTCGTCGGCGCCCTCGGGGAAGGTGATCCGGGGTGTCGCCACGCCGCGGGCCGGTGCCGAGGGCGGTGGGGCGACGGGGCCGGGGGGAGTGGCGCCCGGCAGTGGGGCGACAGGGGGCGCGGCGGCGACGGGCGTGGCGACAGGGGGCGCGGCGGCGACGGGCGTGGCGACAGGGGGCGCGGCGGCGACCGCGCCGGTCCGTCGGGCTTCGACGTAGGCGAGGACGTCCTCGCGGGTGATCCGGCCGCCCAGGCCGGTGCCGACGATCTCCGTCGGGTCGATCCCGTGCTCACGAAGCAGGCGCCGCACGGCCGGCGTCATCCGAGCATCGGCCCGGCCGGGACCGGCAGGGGCAGGAGCTTCGGCAGTCGCCGTCGCGGTCGAGACGGCAGCGGGGGCGGAAGGCGTGGCGTCGGACACCGGCGGGGCGGGGGCGGCGATCGCCGCTGGGGATGCCGCGCCGGGGACAGCCGTGGCCGGGGCGGTCGTGCCGGGGACAGCCGTGGCCGGGGCGGTCGTGGCCGGGGCGGTCGTGCCAGGGGCGGTCGTGGCCGGGGCGGTCGTGCCGGGGGCGGTCGTGGCCGGGAGGGCTGTACCGGGGCGCTCGGCCGAGGGCGTCGCCGGCTCCACTTCCACCGGCGCCGTCGCCGTAGCGGACGGGGTCGAGGAGGCCGCGGCAGGTTCGCTCGTCGCCGGGCCGCCGGCAGCAGCCTCATCGGGGGTTTCGATGACGGCGATCTCGGCGTTGTTGGGGACGGTGGCCCCCTCCTCGACGAGGATCTCTTTCAGCACGCCTTCGTACGGCGAGGGGACCTCGGCGTTCACTTTGTCGGTGATGACTTCGAGCAAGGGTTCGTACTTGGCGACGCGGTCGCCGGGCTTCTTCAGCCACTTGCCGATCGTCCCCTCGGCGACGCTCTCGCCGAGCTGGGGCATCGTCACCTTGGCCACGCAACACCCTCCGGGTCTCGACTTCGGCGCGACGGGGACGCCGCGCCCGCCTCTTTCGGCCCTAGCCGTTGTCGACCTCTAGTTTCGCGCATCGGCCGCCGACGTGTCGCGGGCTTGTCGTTGCTCAATGAATCTGGCACCGCCAACTGCTCAGTGAATCTGTCAGTCTCCAGCCATGAAGGAGCGACTGACGGTGACAGCGAACGAGCAGCAACGGCTCACCATCCTCACCCGCTGGGTTGGCGG
>JBHORA010000119.1:0-1075 GCA_042408535.1 Chloroflexota bacterium
AAGTCCACGTCTTCCGCGTGCCGTCCGGCAAGGGAGCCTCTGCGGTCTCGCTTCAGAGCGGCTATCGACCCCTCGTCGAGATCCTCCGGCCCGACTGCTCCGTCGTCGGCAGCTGGACGCTCGACGCGAGCGCGCTCATCCGGATCGGCCCCGACGGCCGGCCGAGCGTGGGGCCGCCGGGAGAGTTCTCGCCAGGGACCGAGCCGCCCGAGACGGTGACCGAGGAGGTCGCCGCCTGCGGGGCGACGCAGTTCTCACCGGGGCCGAGCTGAGTAGGCATCGGACGGCGATTGGGCTGCGTGTCGTGTCTGGTTACCGACGTCTGGGATGCATCCTTCGGCCCTCCGGGGACGCTGAAGACCGTTGGGTAGCCACTCCAGGCCAGGACGGAACAGGAGTTCCCACATGGTGGGTCGCGTGGGCCGGATCAGGCGACGCCTCGCCGCAGCCGCGGTCATCGTCCTCGTTGGCTTTTTGGCCGTGTGGCTCCAGGATCGGGCCATTCACCAGGGGACCTACTGCCTCCAAGATGAGCGGACGATCCTCCTCGACGTCGCCGGCGGTCCTGCGACGTGGACCCGGATCGGGTCCGTCGTGGAGTCGGCCGACTCGGTCGTCATCGAGGTTCGAGAGCTCCGGGCGCCGCTTCCCGGCACGGGCGGCGAGGTCCGCTGGCTCACCGTCCGTCTCGGCGAGCCGCTCGGTTCGCGAGCGGTCATCGACGCGAGCACCGGCCTCCCGATGATACCGGGGGGCGCCCTGTGCGAGTTCGCCCCCGGGCCGACCAGCTAAGGGTCGGCCGCTCGAGGAGGCGAGGGGGCGCACGCGGCGAGCTCGAGGTGTCGGCAGCGTCGCCCAGCTGGACACGTTCGGCGAGGTACGGAGCTGAAGCGCTGCGCGGGCTGCGGCCCCGCTCCCCGGTGACGCCGCACCGCTGGCCGAGGAGTAGCGGCGGATCCAAACGGCGGTCGCGGCCACACCGGACGCTGCCGGCTCGGACCGAACCGGGCCGAGGAGGAGCCGGTGGGCCTGGCCGGTCCTCGTCCCCGCAGTCGGCTCCGGCCCAATCCGGCCA
>JBHORA010000056.1:0-3400 GCA_042408535.1 Chloroflexota bacterium
CCATGATCCCGATCCAGGCCGGGGCGGCTCCCCCGAGGATGCCGGCGAGGCGAGCGGGATCGATGGACCGCAGGGCGAGCGCGACGGCGACGACGGAAACGGCGATCCCGATGGCGGCCCGGAGAAGCGTCGCCAGCGGCAGACGGCCCCGGCCCGCAGGCGGCAGCCTCACCGGGTCGCCTCCCTCGCGCGGCCGCGCGGGCCGGCTGAGCGCTGATGCTCGGCCGGCCAGCGGCGCGGGGGTCTCTCGCTCATGCCAAGGCTCTCGCTCATGCCGCCCAACGGTAGCCCATCGACCGAGGCGTCGATCCCGCGTCGAACGAGGGCAGGGGATCGTCGCCCGACGGCCGCCACCACCCCCGCCGACCGAGGAGGCAGCGGACGAGTCGCCGAGGCCCGCCGCCACGACCTGGGCGATGAGCTCTTCCTGGGCGCGCTCGGTAGCACGCCGGGCCAGCCTCGGCGACAATGGGGACGCCGGATCGGAGCGCCGCCGAGTGGCGCCGGTCGCCGGGCAGGGAGGAACGAGCATGTTCGAGCGTCTCTTCGGCAGCCGTGAGCGGGACCCGGCGCTGGCCGGCCGCGTCCCACCGGGCCAGTACGTGACCGAGAAGTTCCCGGTCCTCCACTACGGCTCGGTCCCCCGGGTCGATCTGGCACGCTGGGACCTCGTCATTCGCGGCCTCGTCGCCAACCCCCTCCGGCTGACCTGGGACGAGTTCCGGCGCCTGCCGCGCAAGCGGGTCGTGGCCGACATCCACTGCGTCACCCGCTGGTCGAAGCTCGACACGACCTGGGAAGGCGTCCCCTTCACCGCCATCGTCGACCTCGCCGGCGTCCTCCCCGCCGCCAGCCACGTCCTCGTCCACGCCGAACAGGGCTACACCACGAACCTCCCCCTGGCGGTCCTCCTCGACGACGACGTCCTCCTGGCCGACACCTTCGACGGCCAGCCCCTCGAACCCGAACACGGCTTCCCGGTCCGGCTTCTGGTCCCGAAGCGCTACTTCTGGAAGAGCGCCAAGTGGCTCCGCGGCCTCGAGTTCCTCGATCACGACGAGCCCGGCTTCTGGGAGCGCTACGGCTACCACAACGACGCCGACCCCTGGAAGGAGGAGCGCTTCAGCGAGTGAAGAGCGCCGGGGGCCAGCCTGGCCCCCGTGCTGCCCTCCCCTGCCGAGGTCAGAAACGACGAGGCCGCCGGCTCGCGCCGGCGGCCTCGCGGCGTCGGAGGAGGGGGCGATGGATCAGTGCGCGCAGCTTCTCGGTGCGCCGGCCTCGTCCGCCGTCCGGAAGCTCGAGCCGCAGCCGCAGGCGACGACCGCGTTCGGGTTGTTGACCGTGAAGCCGGCGCCCATGAGGGTGTCGACGTAGTCGATCTCCGAGCCCTGGAGGTAGCGGACGCTGCTCTCGTCGACGTAGACGCGAATCCCGTTCGCCTCCATGACCCGATCGTCGGGCGTCGGCGTGTCCTCGAGCATCATCCCGTAGCGGAAGCCCGAGCAACCGCCGGAGTAGACGTAGACGCGAAGCCCGATGTTCGGGTTCGGTTCGTCCTTCGTCAGCTCCCGCAGCTTGTTCGCGGCGGCGTCGGTCAGGCTGACGATGGCAGGGCTCTCGATCATGCCGGGTTCGTCCTCCTGGACGGGTGATTGCGGCGGTTTCGGCCGGCCACGCCGGCTGCGGGATGTATCGTACGCGACCGGGCGGGTTTCGACAAGCGCCCCGTCAGAAATCGCGGCCTCTACCACGACGCCCGGAGGCTCCCGCGGCGCGGCGAGCGAGGTGAGCGCTCCCTGAGCCCGTGCGGGGCTGGCCACCGCGGAGCCGACCCGCCGGCCTCCCCCCTGCAGCCTAGCCTTCGCCCGCCGGGCAATCCACCGGCGTGACGCGGTGGACGACGAGCCAGACGGTGGCGCCCCCGGGTGTCGTTCGCTCGACCAGGCGAAGGACCGTCGGCTGACCGTCGACCACGCCGCTGATCCACACGTCGCCGGGGGCGCTCACATAGGCCCGCCCGCTGACGCTGGCCGCAGCAGCAGCCACGTCGTCACCGACCCAGATCGAGCCCTCGCCGATCCAGCCGGCTCTTCCGACGGCACGCACCTGGGTGTCGATGTCGGCTGGAAGGACTCGGAGGCTGATCCGATCTTGCATGCACCTGAGCCCGGACCGCTGGAGGAGATCCGCGATCGCCGCCTCTTCGGCCGGCCCGCTCGCGCTCGCTCCTTGGAGCTGGAAGAAAACCGTCATCGCCAGGATCGCGGCTCCCGCGGCTGCCAGCGCCGCCCATGTCGGCAGTTTGCGACGGCGTATCGTGGCGCCAGTCCCCGCGTACCCCATGGTTCCTGTGGCCTCCCGAACGCTAGTAGACGAAGTTCGCAGCATCGATGTCGTCGCTCGTCAGCGACCGCTGGTTGAACGTGGTGATGCCTGGAGAAACCTCGCCGCACATCGTGTGCGGATCGGTCGGGTCGGCCCCACAGGCCGAGCCGTAGAGATCCAAGAGACGGACGCCATGCCCCAACTCGTGGGTTAGGACGCCTCGGAAGTCGAGCTGGCCGGGTCCCGGCTGACGCAGTCCGTAATTCCACGAGATCCCCGCCAGGTTGAAGCCGATGTCGGCATCGTAGATGTCGTAAAACCGCTCGCCGAAGCGGTCGTATTTCGGCGTACGAAGGATGCAGGTCACGGCAAGGTCACCGGGCTCCCAGCTCGCGCATGGATGAACGCCATCGACCCTGATCGTGGCCACCTGCGCGTCGCTCGTGATGACAGGCTTCCACGTCGTCACAGCGCGCCATGCGAAGGCCGCTTCAGCGGCGCGGTCCTGCTTGGCCTGGGTCCACCCAGGTCCGATCTTCTGGAAGGAGCGCTGGCCTTCTTCGACGTCGCGGATCCCGTCGTTGTCGTTGTCCCACCACCAGAGCGGCGACGGGACCGAATGCGTTGCGCGTGCGGAACCCGCGACGAGCAGCGCGAGCAGCACGGTGACGAACACGACGCCGATCCTGACCGACGCCGGATGGCCGTTGGTCCCAGTTGCTCGACCAAGCATAGGCCGTCGCTGCCTCGCTGTCCGAGGAATGCACCGCGCCGGAGACAATAACACACTCTCTCTCTCTCTCGTCAACTCTAGTTTCGCTCAAGAGGTCCGGCATGTCCCTACTTGGTCGGGCGGGGCCCCGTCGGCCACGGTCGGATCCGCGGGTCAGGACTCCCGCGCTGGGACTCCGTCGGGCTCCTATCCACGCGACAGGCCGCCTCCGGCCGGGGCTCCTTCGGAGCCCTCGGTCAGCCCTCGAGCCGCTCGACGATGGTCGCGATCCCCTGCCCGACCCCGATGCACATCGTCGCCAGGCCGTACCGGCCGCCCCGCCGCCGGAGCTCGTGGACAAGC
>JBHORA010000123.1:0-1567 GCA_042408535.1 Chloroflexota bacterium
CCCGGCCGACGCCGCCCCCGCCGTTGCGGCTGACGCTGCCCCGGCCGACGCCGCCCCGGCCGACGCCGCCCCGGCCGACGCCGAGCCAGGAGGCCGATGAGCGACACGCTCGGCGAGCTCCTCGTCATCGTCGTCCTCGTCCTCCTGAACGGGCTCTTCGTGGCTGCCGAGATCGCCCTCGTCACCGTCCGCCGGAGCCGGATCGAGCAGCTCATCGAAGAGGGGAACCGACGGGCCGTTCGGGTCCGCCGGGTCGTCGAGGATCCGGGGCGCTTCCTCGCCGTCATCCAGCTCGGGATCACCTTCATCGGCTTCCTCGCCTCGGCCTTCGCCGCCATCAGCCTCGCCCGCGTCCTCGCCGATGCCTTCGGCCGGCTCGGCCTCGCTTCGGACCTCGCCACGGGCGCCGCCGTCGTCGTCGTCACCCTCCTCCTCTCCCTCTTCACGATCGTCTTCGGCGAGCTCGTCCCGAAGTCGATCGCCCTCGCCCACCCGGACCGGGTCGCCCTCCTTCTCGCTGGCCCTGTCGACCTGCTCGGTCGGCTACTCGGGCCCCTCGTCGCCGTCCTGGCCGGGATCACCCGGTCCGTCGTCCGACCCTTCGGGATCGAGGTGACGAAGGAGGCCCGGATCAGCGCCGAGGAGTTGAAGCTCATCGTCGAGCGCGGCGGCGAAGAGGGCGTCCTCGAGGCCGAAGAGGAGCAGATGATCCATGCCGTCATCGAGCTCGGCGACCGGCGCCTCCACGAGGTCATGGTCCCCCGGCCGGACATCGTCGCCCTCCCGGCCTCGGCGACCATCGACGAGGCGGTCGAGGTCATCGTCCGGGAGGGCCACTCTCGGATCCCCGTCTACGAGGACTCGATCGACGAGATCGTCGGCATCCTCTACGCCAAGGACCTCCTCCCGATCCTGAAAGACGGCGCCGAACGGCCCCCGCTCCGTTCGCTCCTCCGGACGCCGGTCTTTGTCCCCGAGTCGATGCCCATCGACGACCTCCTCCACGAGCTCCAGCGCCGGAAGGTCCACCTCGCCATCGTCCTCGACGAGTACGGCGGGACGGCGGGGCTGGTGACCATCGAGGATCTCCTCGAGGAGATCGTCGGTGAGATCCAGGACGAGTACGATGTCGAGGAGCCCCTCGTCGTCCGCCTCTCGTCCGACGAGGCCCGGATGGATGGCCGGGTTGCCATCGAAGAGCTCGAGGAGACCTTCGAGGTCGAGCTCGACCTCGAGGATCGGGACGAGTACGACACCCTCGGCGGGCTCATCTTCCATCGCCTCGGCGAGCTTCCCGAGCCCGGCGACCGGGTGGTCGTCGGGCCGCTCACGATGACCGTCGAGTCGACGGACGGCCGCCGGGTCGGGAAAGTCCTCGTCATCCGGACGGCGAAGCCGGAGTCTGACGGGTCGGTCGACGACCGCTAGGGACGCCCCGCAGCCCGCCGTCGGCTCCCTGCCTCGCCCGGTGCCCCGGGTTGGGCCGCTGTGCTCCGGGTTCGGCGGCCGCGCCCCGCCCGATGTTCCGTGCCGGCCGGCCCTGTCGGGCGGCCGTGCCGGGCGGCCC
>JBHORA010000124.1:0-1918 GCA_042408535.1 Chloroflexota bacterium
GCGACGAGGTTCGGGCCGAGATCAAGCGGGCTGAGTTCGACGTCATGGCCGTCGCCAACGAGATCTCGAGCCGCGGTCTCCCAGGCGACGTCTACCGGGCGGCGACCGTCCGGACCGGCAAACTCGTCCGCTGACGGCCGATGACGCAAGAGGAGTGAGGAGGAGGAACGACGTCGCCGATGAGACCGAACCAGCCGAACGGCCGCCGCGTCGTCGTCACCGGCATGGGTGCCGTGACGGCCCTCGGTCAGGGCGTCGGCCCCACCTGGGAGGGCCTCGTCGCCGGCCGCTCCGGCATCCGTCGGATCGCCAGCTTCGACCCCGCCCGCCTCCCCTCGCAGATCGCGGCCGAGGTCCGCGACTTCGACCCCTCCGCCATCCTCGACCGCAAGGAGATGCGGCGGATGGACCGCTACATCCAGTTCGGCCTCGTCGCCGCCCGGGAAGCCCTCGACCAGGCCGGCCTGCCGCCGCGTCTCGACGGCCGCCTCGCCGAACGGACCGGCGTCCTCCTCGGCTCGGGGCTCGGGGGCGTCGGAACGATTGTCGAGAACCTCCTCACCTTCGCCGCCCGCGGCCCCGACCGTCTCAGCCCCTTCTTCGTCCCGATGGGGATCGCCAACGTCGGATCGGGTCAGATCGCGATCAGCTTCGGTCCCCTCGGGCCGAACTTCGCGACCGTCTCGGCCTGTGCCACCGGTGGCCACGCCATCGGCGAGGCCTGGGAGACGATCCGCCGCGGCGACGCCGACGTCATGCTCGCCGGTGGCTCGGAGGCTGGGATCTTCGAGCCCCTCGTCGGGGCCTTCTGCGCCATGCGGGCCCTCTCGACCCGGAACGACGACCCGCCAGCGGCGTCCCGACCCTTCGACCGCGACCGCGACGGCTTCGTCATGGGCGAGGGGGCCGGGGTCCTCGTCCTCGAAGCCCTCGAGCACGCCGAGGCCCGCGGCGCCGAACCCCTCGCCGAGCTCGTCGGCTACGGTGCCACCGCCGACGCCTCCCACATCACCCTCCCGGCGCCGGGTGGGATCGGCGCCGTCCGGGCCGCCCGAAGGGCCCTCGAGAAGGCCGGGCTCCCGCCCGAAGCGGTCGACCACGTGAACGCCCACGCGACCTCCACCCCGGAGGGCGATCCGGCCGAGCTCCAGGCGATCCGGACGATCTTCGGCGACCACGCCCCGAAGGTCGCCGTCACGGCCAACAAGTCGATGCTCGGCCACACCCTCGGTGCGGCCGGGGCGATCGAAGCGATCGCCACGATCTGCACCCTCCGGACCGGGATCGTCCCCCCGACCCTGAACCTGGAGGTGCCGGACGAGGCGGGCGTCGGGCTCGACCTCGTCGCTGGCCGGGCGGTCGAGCGCCAGGTGCGCGTCGCCATCTCGAACTCCTTTGGCTTTGGGGGTCAGAACACGGCCCTCGTCTTCCGGCGCTGGGAGTGAGCGGAGGGCTCCGACGACGATGGCAGACGACGTGACCGAACCCCGGACTCCGAACGCGGCGGAGGGCGTCGAGCCAACGGCGACGAACGACGTCGAGCCAGCGGCCGTCGGAGCGTTGGCGTCGTCGGGCACGCTCCGCCCGCCGACCGGCACCGAACCCGATGTCGACGCCCTTCTCGGTCTCGTCGACCGGCTGGCGAGCGTCCTCGCTGCGAGCGAGCTCGAGGAGCTCGAGGTCGAAGCCGGCGGGACGACCCTTCGGGTCCGGCGTGCCCTCCCGGATCCGCTGGCCGCCGCCGAGACCCGCTCGAAACACCCGAGCGCGGCGAGCGGCGTCGCCTTGGCCGCCCGACTCGACGGCGAGGCCCCCGCCGGCCTCCTCGAGGGCGGCTCGCCGGATGCCGCCTCGGGCGCCTCGAGCCCCGGCGGCTCCGCCGTCGCCGCCTCGGCCGCCGCCTCGGTCGCCTCGGCCG
>JBHORA010000128.1:0-1021 GCA_042408535.1 Chloroflexota bacterium
CGCGCTGACAGGGTATGCCTGCCGAAACCCGCCGTCAAGGTCGAGTTTTATCCGCCGTCCTTGCGGTCCGACGCCGAGGCGAGGCCTGCAACGCCCGGTCGCCCTCGCCGGCGGCCCTGGCGCTGGCGGCGTCGAGGCACATCTCGGTCGCGACGTCGGACCCTACCCGGAGCGACCCTCCTAACCGCCGGCGATGAGCGCGACCGCGGCCGCCGCGAGGCCGATCCCGAGGGCGTGGCTCGGCGTCACCCGTTCCCTGAGGAGGACGACGGCGAGGACGACCGTCGTCACCGGGTAGAGGGACGAGAGAACCGCCGCCACGTCGAGCCGCCCCACCTGCGTCGCGGCGATGAAAAAGGCATTCCCGGCCATGTCGAGGACACCGACGAGAGCGACCGGGGGAAGGACCGGCCGCTCGAGCCGCCACGGTCGACGGGCGAGGAGGATGAGAGCCCCGATGAAGACGATCTCGGCGAGGCGGACGATGGTGAAGGGGCCGAAGATCCGGCCCTCCCCGAACTGGGCGACGCAGACGTTGAAGACGCCGATCGCGGTCCCGGCGAGGAGCCCGTACGGGAGGCCGCTCGGCCCGTCGTCCGGGTCGTGGGCCCGGCCGACGAGGACGACGGCGACGAGGGCACACCCGATGCCGACGCCGACGAGGGGCCGCGGGAGACCCTCCGTCACCGCCCCGACGAGGATCGGGATGGCAGCCGCGATGACCCCCGTGACCGGAGCGACGACGCCCATCCGCCCCGCCGCCAGGCCCCCGTAGAGGGCGCTGATCCCGATCCCGCCGGCGACGCCAGCGGCGATGGCCCAGCCGACGTCCGACGGGCTCGGCATCGGCTCCGCCCGGACGAGGGCGATGACGAGGGAGAGGCTGGCGCCGACGACGAAGGTGAGGAAGACGACCCCGAAGAGGGCCGCGCGACGACTGGCGAGGCCACCCCCGAAGTCGGCCGCTCCCCAGGCCAGGGCCGAAGCAAGCCCGAGGGCGACGGCTGCCGCCTCCGGGCCG
>JBHORA010000129.1:0-1195 GCA_042408535.1 Chloroflexota bacterium
CGACACCGAGGCCGAGCGCATCGGCCAGGTCGGCATCGCTCCGAACCCGGGCGAGGACCGTTCGGCCCTCCAGGTTCCCGGCCTCGGTCACCCCGTAGGCGAGCTCGACGAGGCGGGCATCGTCGCGGAGCCCGGCCTCGCCGAGGGCTGCCCGGATCTCGGCCGGCGTCCAGGTGTACGTGCCGCCCTCGACGCCGTCCGTGTCGGCGTCCTGGCTCGCGGCGAAGGCGCCCTCGGAGGTTCGGAGGTCGCGGAGGACGGACTCGAGGGTCGTCGTCACCACCTCGAGGTAGCGGGCCTCGCCCGTCAGCTGCCAGGCGTGGAGGTAGACCCGGGCCAGCTGGGCGTTGTCGGAGAGCATCTTCTCGAAGTGGGGGACACGCCACTCGGCGTCGACGGCGTAGCGGTGGAAGCCACCGCCGAGCTGGTCGAAGATGCCCCCGTCGGCCATCCGGTCGAGGGTCCAGCGGGCCATGGCATACGCACGTGGGTCGGCGATGCCGTCGTCGTCGACGTTCGGGCCGGCCGCCGCCCGGCGGAGGAGGAACTCGATGGTCATCGGGGCCGGGAACTTCGGTGCGCCGCCCCAGCCGCCGGCGTTCCGGTCGAAGGTCCGCTCGAGGGCATCGACGGCGGCCTCGAGGACGCCCCGGTCCGGGAGGCTGCCGCCCGCCTCGACCCGGGCCCGCTCGACGAGGGCGGCGACGAGGCGCGTCCCAGCCTGTTCGACCTCGGCCCGCTGCTCGTCCCAGGCTCGCCGGACACCGGCCAGGACCTGCCGGAAGGATGGCAGTCCGTGCCGCGGCTCGGGCGGGAAGTACGTCCCTCCATAGAAGGGCTTCCCGTCGGGGGTGAGGAAGACGCTCATCGGCCAGCCGCCGCCGCCGGTCATCGCCTGCACGGCGGCCATGTAGACGGCGTCGACGTCGGGGCGCTCCTCGCGATCGACCTTGATGGCGACGAAGTCGCGGTTCAGCTGGGCGGCGGTCGCTTCGTCCTCGAAGCTCTCCCGCTCCATGACGTGGCACCAGTGGCAGGCGGCGTAGCCGATGGACAGGAAGATCGGCTTGTCTTCGGCCCGAGCCTTGGCAAAGGCCTCCTCGCCCCACGGGTACCAGTCGACGGGGTTGTGGGCGTGCTGGAGGAGGTAGGGGCTCGTTTCGTTCGCCAGGCGGTTCGGGGCCATCGCCCAATC
>JBHORA010000130.1:0-1057 GCA_042408535.1 Chloroflexota bacterium
CGGCCCCTGGCACCGGCCGTGCCGCCGCCCGGCGGCGCCGCGGCCGCCTAGCCCGGAACCCGCGAGCGCCGTCGGGCGTCCCGAGGTCACCGATGACGACGATCGCCCAGGTCGCCTTCACGACCGGATCCCTGCTCCTCCTTGTCGCCTTCGCCGCCCACGTCGGCCACGCCGTGCTCCTCGCGGCCGGCCGCCGACGGCTCGCAACCCTCGTGACCGGACCGCGGCCGAGCTACGCCGGCGTCGTCGGCGGGACCCTCGCCGCGACCCTCGACGGCCCGGCCGGCGAACGGCCGACCGCGCCCGACGAGAGCGCCCTCGCCCGACCGGCCGTCGTCCTCGCCGCGGTCGCCTTCGGCCTCCTGACCCTCGCCGTCTTCAGTCGGGCGATCGCCGTCGGCCGCGGCCCCTGGGGCAACCTCTTCGAGTTCAGCGTCGCCTTCGCCTGGTCGATCACCGGCGGGTACCTGTGGCTCTCGACCCGCTACCCGATCCGCTCGATCGGCTTCCTGCCGCTCGGCGTCGCCGGGGCCCTTGCCCTCTACGCCGCCAGCCTGCCGTCGGAGGTGCGACCGCTCCTTCCGGCCCTCAACAACGCGCCGCTCCTGACGATCCACGTCGGGATGGCGGTCCTCGCCTACGGGATCTTCGCGACGGCCTTCGCCGCGGGGGTCGGCTACCTCGTCCAGGGGCCGACGGACCGGATCGCCTGGCTGCCCTCGCACCGGACCCTCGACGAGGTCGCCTACCGGGCCGTCATCATCGGCTTCCCGATCTTCGCGACGATGATCATCCTCGGCTCCTGGTGGGCCTCGATCGCCTGGTCCCGGTACTGGGGCTGGGACCCGAAGGAGACCTCGGCCCTCGTGACCTGGCTCACCTACGCCGTCTACCTCCACGCTCGCAACCAGCGACGCTGGGCCGGCCGGCCGGCGGCCCTCCTCCTCGTCGTCGGCTTCGTCATGGTCCTCGTCACGTACTCGGGCTCGCTCTGGTTTAGCGGTCTCCACGCCTACAGCGGCCTCTAGCCACCGCGCCGCCCCCTCGCCGCGCCGCC
>JBHORA010000137.1:0-11388 GCA_042408535.1 Chloroflexota bacterium
CGGCCAGGAGGACCTCGGCGAGGTGGGTGTCGTTGTAGCCGGCGTACGTCGTCCGGGCGAGCTCCTCGATCCGGGCCCGGGTGACCGGATCGAGCCGCCGCGGCGAGGGGCGGCCCCGATTCCCGTGGACGAGGCCCGCGACCCCCTCCTCCCGGAGGGCGGCCCGGAGCCGCCAGGCCGTTCGCTCGCTCGTCCCGAGGAGGCGGACGGCTGCCTCCGTCGAGAGGTCGCCGCCAACCCAGCGGGTCAGGATGGTGAGCCGTTGCTGCTCGTTCGCTGTCACCGTCAGTCGCTCCTTCATGGTGGGAGACTGACAGATTCACTGAGCAGTTAGCGGTGCCAGATTCATTGAGCAACGACACATCATCTCGGCGTCCTCCCGTCGGGTGCTATCCTCGCCTCGGCCGGGCCCGCGGGGGCCCGACCCCCAACGACGACACCAGGGAGGCAGTCCAGCCATGGCGAAGCGCTCGCGCGGCCGAGTCCGCCCCGGCCAGCGCCGCCCGCTCGATCGATCCGCCCGTCAGGCGTCGGCGCAGCCCGCAGCGCGCCGGGCCGTCGAGGCACCGAGCGAACCGATCGGTCGGGCCGCCATCGGCCTCACCCCCGAAGAGGAGGCCCGCGCCGCGGAGCTCGAGCGCCAGTTCCTCGAGCAGGAGCGGGCCGTGGCTCCAGCGGCTCGCCGCTCGGCTAGCCCGGTTGCCGCGCTCCCCCGCGGATCCCGCCTCCTCGACCCGAGCGCGGAATATGCGTACGTCGCCCGCGACCTCCAGCGGATCCTCCTCGTCCAGGGCAGCCTCGTCGGGGTCCTCGTCATCCTCTGGGTCCTCATCGAGGGGCTCCGGGTCGTCCGGATCTAGCCGACGCGCCGACGTCCGACGCCGGCCCGCCCAGTCGACCGTGCTCGAACTTTTCGTCGGCCTCGTCCTCGCCCTCCTCCTCGTCTGGGTCGCCCTCGTCGCCCTCCTCTGGTGGCGGCGGCCCGACGAGCTTCGCCTCCGGGCGGTCGTCCGCCTCCTCCCCGACGTCGTCCGTCTCGTCCTCCGCCTCGCCCGCGATCCGGCGGTCCCGCTCCGCTACCGCCTGGCGTTGTTCGGGCTCGCCGCGTGGCTCATCAGCCCGATCGACCTCGTTCCCGAGTTCCTGCCGGTCGTCGGTCCCCTCGACGATGCCATCGTCGCCGTTCTCGTCCTCGGCTGGGTCGTCCGCGGCGTCGGGCCCGACCGCCTTGCCGCCGCCTGGCCTGGCGACTTGGCTGGCCTCGAGGCCCTTCGTCGCCTCCTCTGGATCCAACCGTGACGATGCGCGGGGCTCTCCGACGGCCGCAGCTCCGCGGCGGCCGCGAAGCCAGGCCGGTGGGACGCGTCGCGGGAAGCGAGTAGACTCGGAGGGTGGCCGTTCCCCGAGCGCCCCTCCGCTCGAATCGTCCGAACCGCCCCGCCGGCGAGCGACCACCGGCCGCCCGCCAGCCCCTCGCCGCCCGGATGCGGCCCCGGACCCTCGACGAGTTCGTCGGTCAGGTCCACCTCGTCGGCCCGAGCGGCCCCCTCCGCCGCGGCCTCGAGCGCGGCCACCTCGCCTCCCTCCTCCTCTGGGGACCGCCCGGGACCGGGAAAACGACCCTCGCCCGCCTCCTCGCCGATGGGGTCGGCGCCCACTTCGACACCCTCTCGGCGGTCATGAGCGGCGTCGCCGAGGTCCGGGCGGCGATCGCCGCGGCCCAGGAGCGGCTCGCCCTCGACGGCCGCCGGAGCGTCCTCTTCATCGACGAGATCCACCGCTTCAACAAGGCGCAGCAGGATGCCCTCCTCCCTCACGTCGAGGACGGGACGATCACCCTCATCGGGGCGACGACGGAGAACCCGTACTTCGAGGTGAATTCGGCCCTCCTCTCCCGGCTCCGCGTCTGGCGCCTCGAGCCGCTCACCGACGAGGAGATCGGGATCGTCGTCCGACGCGCCCTCGCCGATGTGGAGCGCGGGCTCGCCGGGCCCCTCGGACCGAAGGGCGGGGTCGAGCTCCCCGACGACGCCTTCGACCACCTCGTCGCCGTCGCCGGCGGGGATGCCCGCCAGGCGCTGAACGTCCTCGAGGTCGCCGTCGCCGTCGCCGAGGCCGAGGGCCACCGCGACGAGGAGGGCCGTCTCCGGCCGACCGTCGGCGACGTCGAGCAGGCCGCCCAACAGCGGGTCCTCGCCTACGACCGCGCGGGCGACGGCCATTACGACACCGTCTCGGCCTACATCAAGAGCCTCCGCGGCAACGACCCCGACGCCGCCCTCTACTACCTCGCGACGATGATCGCCGCCGGCGAGGACCCTCGCTTCATCGCCCGCCGCCTCATCATCGCCGCCTCGGAAGACGTCGGCAACGCCGACCCGCGGGCCCTCCAGGTCGCCGTCGCCGCAGCCCAGGCCCTCGATCACGTCGGTCTTCCGGAGGCCCAGTACGCCCTCGCCCAGGCGACGGTCTACGTCGCCACGGCCCCGAAGTCGAACCGGGCCGGCCTCGCCTACTGGGCCGCCGTCGCCGACGTCCTCGAGCACGGCTCGCTCCCGGTCCCGCTCCACCTCCGGAACGCCGCCCTGCCGGCCCTTCGACACCACGGCATCGGGGTCGGCTACCGGCTCCCCCACGACTATGAGGGTGCCGATGTCGAGCAGCAGTACTTGCCCGACGCCCTCGTCGGCCGGCGCTACTACCGACCCACGGAACACGGCTACGAGGCGACGATCAAGGCCCGGATGGCGGCACGAGCGGCCGCCCGGGCGGCTGCTCGGCAGTCCGGTGGACCGCGTCGACTCCGATCCGAGGAGCGCGGACCTGCCGTCGATCCGATGCGGGTCGCCGGGCGCGTCCTTCGGCTCCGGGAGGCCGCCCGGCGGGAGATCGCCGAAGCCGAACGGGGCGACGCGACGGTCTCGACCGACGCCGACGACTGACGGCCCGGCCTCGACCGGTCCCGCGGTGTGAGCACCCGTCGCGTGGGGCCGCCAACCCACCCCGACGAACCCGCGGCCGGCCCCGCCGGCGGTGGATCGGCCAGCGAAGACCCGCCGGCGGTTCGGGAAGCCGCCGGGGGCCCCGCCGCCGGCCGTCGCCGGATCGAGGTCGGGCTCGCCCTCGCGCGGCCGAGGACCTGGCGGTCGGCCGCGGATCGCTTCGTCGCCCTCCTCCGCGCCGGCGCCCTCACCCTCTCGATCCTCACCTTCGCCAGCTACGTCATCGGCCTCCTCCGCGACCGGGCGATCCTCGCCGAGTTCGGAGCGAGCCGCCAGGTCGATGCCTTCAAGGCCGCCTTCATCGTCCCCGAGCTGAGCCTCAGCCTCGTCGTCGCGAGCGGCCTGGCGGCGCCCTTCATCCCCCTCTACAGCGCCCTCGCCCGACGCGATCTGGCCGAAGCCCATCGGTTCGCCCAGACGATCGCGACCCTCGCCGTTCTGGCCATGGTCGTCGTCTCGGGGCTCCTCTGGCTCGCCGCACCGGCGACGGCGGAGATCGTCGTCCCGGGCTTCGATGCCGCCGAGCGGGCCCTCTACGTCGATCTTTTCCGGGTCATGCTCGTCGGCCCCATCCTCTTCGCTGCTTCCATCGCCCTCGGCGAGATCCTCGTCGCCGAGCGTCGCTTCCTCTTCTACGGCCTCGCTCCGCCCCTCTACAACGCCGGGATCGTCGTCGGCGCCGTCCTCCTCGCCGGGCCCCTCGGAATCTTCGGACCGGCCTACGGGGCGGTCCTCGGGGCGGCGGCCCATCTCCTCATCCGGGTCGCCGGTGCCCGACGGGCCGGCGTGCCGCTCCGCCCCCGGCTGGCGGTCCGCATGCCAGCGGTCGGCGAGTTTATCCGGCTCATGCTGCCGAAGACGGGGAGCAGCCCCCTCGAGCCCCTCACCTTCCTGGCCTTCACGAACCTCGCCTCGGGCCTCGCCGCCGGGAGCGTGACCGCGGTCGACATCGCCCGCAACTTCCAGAGCGTGCCCGTCAGCCTCGTCGGGGTCGCCTTCTCCCTCGCCGCCTTTCCCGCCCTCTCGGCCGCGGCGGCAGCCGGGGAACGACACCGCTTCGTCGCCCAGCTCCGGGAGAGCGGCCTCGCCATCGCCAGCCTCTCGGTCGTCGCCGCCCTCGGCCTCGCCGTCGTCGCCAGCCCTGCGATCGCGATCCTCCTTGGCGGGGGCCGCTTTGACGCGGCAGCGGTGGAGCGGACGGCCCTCGTCCTCGGCGTCTTCGCCCTCTCGATCCCCTTCGAGGGGCTCGGCCATCTCGTGAGCCGGGCGATCTTCGCGACCCGGCACACGCTCCTCCAGGTCGCCGCCTCGGTCGTCGGCTTCGGGGTCAGCGTCGGGTCAGCGGCCGTCCTCCTCGGCCCCCTCGGGGTCGTCGCCATCCCGACCGGCTTCGTCATCGGGAGCGCCGTCCGGCTCGCCCTCCTCGGCCTCGTCCTGGCGGTCCGGATCCGCCGGATCGGACCAGCGCCCGAGCCGGCGCCCGGCGCTCCGTCGGCCCCGCCGACGTGATGGCGCCGGACACTACCCCGAGGAGCCGGCGACGAGGTCGGTCGGGGACCAGCCGGGCCGGGGGATGGTCGGCACGACGGCGATGAAGCGGCCGTCGCGGTCCGGGTAGCGGCCCTCGGGCCGCTTCCAGGGCAGGTAGTTGCGGCGCATCTCGGCCGCATCCTGGAACGTCCCCGGCGGATCTGAGGGACCCCAGATGTTCGAGATCCGCGGGTACCAAGGGTCGAAGATGTACGCGCCACTCACCGTCGCGTCCGGGAAGCGAAGTGGATCGGCGTCGGCCCGGTAGCCGGTCATGACCCAGGTGTGGGCACCCCGCCAGGCGAGAAGGAGGACCGGCGAGCCCGTCCGGGCGATGGCGGTGGCGGCATCGCGGAGGGCATCGTCCCGGCGTTCGTAGGCGCGGACCTCGTAGCCCGGCGCCCCGTAGGCGGCGAGGGCGAGGGCCATGGCCGCCGGGCCCCAGTCGCCGTTCCGGCTGTCTCGAACGCTCTCCCACTCCCGGACCCGCCCGGCGATCTCGCGCTGGACGGCCGGGCTCGTGTCGACGAGACCCATGATGGCGAGGCTGATCTGGATCCCGGCCGGGGCGCACCAATCCTTCGTGAGCTGGGAGGCGAAATCCCGCTCGGGATCGGCCGCCAGGCGAACGTCGACCGGGGCGCGGACGGGTGACGGGCTCGGCTCGGGCGGCTCGAGGGCGATGTGGCGGCCTGGACCGGGAGCGAGGCCGCCCGTTGCCTCGCCTCCGGCAGGAGGCTCGAGGGGCCCGGTTGGACCTCGGACGTCGACCGCGACGTCCCCCTTGCCGGGGCCCGGATCGGTCCCCTCGCCGGCGACGGGTCCCGGCGGCGGGGTGACGACGATCGTCGGCAGCGTTGCGCGATCGGGTGGCGGCCCGGCGAGGAAGCGCTCGACCCGGGCGACGAGCCGCTCGAAGCGGTCGCCGGCGCCGAAGACGTTGCCAGCGACGGCCAGTCCCCCGAGAAGGACGAGGGCGAAGCCGAAGACGCCCCCGAGGAGGATGAGTCGCCGCCCGGGACGAGGCCGCCGGGGCCGTGGTCGCTGCCGTTCGCTCCCCATCGACATCCTCCGACGATCGGCCGGTCGTCGCTGCGACGGCCGCCGGTCAGACGGCGACGGTACACTACTCCAGCCGATCGAAACACGCCAGGATGCCGCCGGGCGAACGGCCGCCCGACTCCGAAGGACCCCGAGATGACGACCCACGATCGACCGACCCGCGTCGCCATCGTCGGCGTCGGCAAGGTCGGCGCCAGCGTCGCCTTCTCCCTCCTCCACTCCGGCCTCGCCGCCGAGATCGTCCTCCTCGACGCGAACCGCCGGCGGGCCGAGGGCGAGGCGATGGACCTCGCCCACGCTGCGCCCTTCGCCAAGCCGACCCGGATCTGGGCCGGCGACGCCGGCGACCTCGCCGGGGCGGCGATCACGGTCATCGCCGCCGGCGCCGCCCAGCGACCGGGGGAGACACGGCTCGACCTCCTCGGTCGGAACGCCCGCATCTTCGCCGAGATCGTGCCAACCGTCGCCGAACGGAACCCCGACGGGATCATCATCGTCGCCACGAACCCCGTCGACCTCCTCGCCTACCAGACCTGGAAGCTCTCGGGGCTCCCCGCCCAGCGGGTCATCGGCTCGGGGACGATCCTCGACACGGCCCGCTTCCGGGCCCTCCTCTCGGAGCACTTCGGGGTCGACCCGCGCTCGATTCACGCCTTCATCATCGGCGAGCACGGCGACTCCGAGGTCCCGGTCTGGTCGAGCGCGAACATCGCCGGGATGCGCCTCGTCGACTACTGCGCCGCCCACGGCATCGAGTACGACCAGGCGGCGATGGACGCCATCTTCGAGCGGACCCGCGACGCCGCCTACCACATCATCGACCGGAAGGGGGCGACGTACTACGCCGTCGCCGCGGGCATCCTCCGCCTCATCGAGGCAATCCTCCGCGACCAACGCACGGTCCTCTCGGTCAGCACCCTCGTCAGCGACTACGACGGGCTCGACGACGTCTACCTCTCCCTCCCGGCGATCGTCGGCCGCTCCGGCGTCGAGCGCTTCCTCCGGCTCGACCTCGCCCCGGCCGAGGTGTCGGGTCTCCGCCGCTCGGCACAGCTCCTGCAGGCGACCCGGGCCGAGCTCGACCGGCTCCTCGCCGAGACCGAGCCCGCCGCGGACGCGCCCGACTGACCCCCGGCTGGCCCCGATCTCGCGCGGGCCGGCCTCAGGGCTCGAAGTCGAAGGCCCGGACGTGGCGAGGCCGGAAGACGGCGAGGGGCCGACGATCGAAGGTCGCGATCCGCCAGATGCCGAGCCGCTCGGCCGCCGCCACGAGGAGGGCGTCGGCGAGGCGCGGCCGATGCTCGGCGGCCTCCCGGAGGAGCTCGGTGGCTCGGTCGAGGTCCTCGCTCGTCGGGGCGACCATGCCGATCGCCCCGGCCAGGACCGCTTCGACGACGGCCAGGCTGGCCTGCGGACCGAGCTCCCGCTGGAGAACGTGGTCGAGCTCGACGAGGGCCCCAACGGTGAGGAGGAGCGGCTCGTCGACCCGACCGAACCAGGCGACGGCGACGGTGTGGTTGAGGTCGGCGGCATCGGCGGCGGCGACGACGATGCTCGGGTCGAGGAAGACGGCCACGGCACCTCCCCTACCCGCGGCCCCGAAACCGGCGCACCCTCGGTCTCAACCGCGTCCGCCACGCGGCCCGCCGAGCTCCCGGCGGACGATCGCCCGGCCGTCGAGGGAGAGCCGGCCGTGCCCCGAGCGGCCGACGGCGATGAAGCCGAAGGTCGGCCGTTCGGCGTGCTCGGCGAGGTACGCCTCGAGGGCCGCCGTGACGACGGCGGTCTTCGTCGTCCGGCTGAGCCTGGCGTACCGCTCCAGGCGTTCGAGGAGGTCGGCGTCGAGGAGGAGGGTCGTCCGCCGTGTCGGCATGGCCCGAGGATAGCAGGACGAGCGTATGACGTCATATATGTTCGGCTGGACGCGCCGAAGCGCCCCGGCTACGATGCCTGCGAGCCCCGACCCCGGGACCCGAACCCACCCGACGAGACAACACGCGACACGACAGGAGAGCATTCGGTGCAGCGCTTCGAGACGAACCTTCGGATCCCCGGTCCGACGAGCCTTCCCTCAGCCGTCCGAGAGGCCGGCGCCCGCCAGATGATCAACCACCGAGGCCCCGAGTTCGCGGCCATGCTCGGACGCGTCAGCGAGGGGCTGAAGCCCTTCTTCGGGACCTCGAACGACATCGTCCTCCTCACCTGCGCCGGGACCGGCGGTCTCGAGGCGGCCGTCGTCAATACCTGCTCGCCGGGCGATCGGGTCCTCGCCGTGTCGATCGGCGCCTTCGGCGACCGCTTCGCGAAGATCGCCTCGGTCTACGGGGCCGAGGTGACGAAGCTCGACGTCGAGTGGGGTCGGGCGGCCGAGCCCGATCTCCTCCGCGACGCCCTCCGAGCCGCCCCGACCGGCGGCTACCGGGCCGTCCTCCTCACCCACAACGAGACCTCGACGGCGGTCATGAACCCGGTCGCCGAGCTGGCGGCCCTCATCCGGGAGCTCCAGCCCGAGGCGCTCATCCTCGTCGACGGGATCTCCGGGGTGGGAGCCGTCCCCTTCGAGCAGGACGCCTGGGACCTCGACGTCGTCGTCTCGGGCTCCCAGAAGGCCTGGATGGTCGCTCCGGGGA
Organism: Chloroflexota bacterium; assembly: GCA_042408535.1. Classification (GTDB taxonomy): domain Bacteria; phylum Chloroflexota; class Limnocylindria; order Limnocylindrales; family CSP1-4; genus BPIH01. The sequence goes on from JBHORA010000137.1 coordinate 8,225, forward strand.
TGGTCTTCCTCGCCCTCTCCGAGCGGGCCTGGCGGGCGACGGCGGAGGCCCGGATGCCCCGCTTCTACCTCGACGTCGCCAAGGCCCGGGAGAGCGCCGCCGCCGGCCAGACGCCGTGGACGCCGGCCGTCGGGGTCCTCTTCCAGCTCGACGTCGCCCTCCGGCTCATGGCCGAGGAGGGCAAGGAGGCGATCTTCGCCCGCCACGAAGCCTGCGCCGCCGCCACCCGGGCCGGACTCACCGCCCTCGGCTTCGAGCTCTTCGCCGACGAGCGCTACGCCTCGCGGACGGTGACCGCCGTTCACCTCCCCGACGATCTCGACTGGAAGGCCTTCAACGCCGAGGTGAAGCGGCGCCGGGTCGTCCTGGCCGGCGGCCAGGGCAAGCTGTCCGGGCGGATCTTCCGCGTCGGCCATCTGGGGACCGTCACCCTCGACGAGGTCCTCGGCGCCATCGGCGTCATCGAGGAAGCCCTCCTCGCCCTCGGTCGCCCGGTGAGCCCCGGGTCTGGCGTCGCGGCCGCCCAGCGGGCTGGCCTCGAGGCCCTCGCAGCGGCAACGGCGGTCCCGGCATGAGGATCCTCGTCGCCGAACCCCTCGCTCCCGAAGGCGTCGAGCTCCTCGAGCGCTACCACGACGTCGACGTCCGCCTCGGCTGCAGCCCTGACGAACTGCGGGCGATCGTCGGCGACTACGACGCCCTCATCGTCCGGAGCCAGGTGAAGGTCGACGCAGCCCTCATCGACGCCGGGGCGCGGCTCGTCGTCATCGGCCGGGCCGGCGTCGGCGTCGACAACGTCGATCTCGACGCCGCCACCCGGGCCGGGATCACCGTCGTCAACGCCCCGACGGGGAACACGATCGCCGCCGCCGAACACACCCTCGGCCTCCTCTTCGCCCTCGCCCGGCGGATCCCGGCCGCCGACGCCTCGGTCCGGCGGGGCGAGTGGAAGCGGAGCCAGTTCACGGGGGTCGAGCTCCGGGGCAAGGTCCTGGGGATCGTCGGCCTCGGCAAGATCGGCCTCGCCGTCGCCGACCGAGCGCGCGCCCTCGAGATGACGGTCATCGGCGCCGACCCGTACGTGACGGCCGAGCAGGCCGCCCTCCACGGGGTCGAGCGGGTCGAGCTCGACGAGCTCCTCGCCCGAGCCGACGTCGTCACCCTCCACGTCCCCGGCGGCCGCTCGACCCGAGGCCTCATCGGCCGCGAGCGGATCGCCCGGATGAAGCGGGGGGCCTTCCTCCTCAACGTCGCCCGGGGCGGGATCGTCGACGAAACGGCCCTCGCCGAGGCCCTCGCCAGCGGCCACCTCGGCGGGGCCGCGATCGACGTCTTCGAGCACGAGCCGCCCGTCGATTCGCCCCTCTTGACGGCCCCGAACACCGTCCTCACCCCCCACCTCGGGGCGTCGACCGCGGAGGCCCAGGTCGCCGTGGCCACCGAGGTTGCGGTCCAGGTCCTCGACGTCCTCGACGGGCGCCCTGCCCGCTACGCCGTCAACGCTCCGCTCCTCACCCCCGAGACGGCCCAGGCGATCGCCCCCTTCCTCCCGCTCGCCGAGACCCTCGGCCGCTTCTTCGCCCAGTTCAACCGGACGGGGCTCAAGACGCTGACCCTCGAGATCGCCGGCGAGCCGGCCGCCTTCGACGCCTCGCCGCTCACGGCCGCCGTCCTCCGTGGCCTCCTCGAGACGGCGACGACGGAACGGGTGAACCTCATCAACGCCGCCGCCCTCGCTCGGGCCCGGGGCATCACGGTTGTCGAGCGGAAGACGCCCGACGCCGGAGCCTTTGCCTCCCTCCTCACCGTCTCGGGCCAGGCCGACGGGGAGGCGACGACGGTCGCCGGAACGATTGCCGTCGGCGAGCCACGCCTCGTTCGGATCAACGACTACTGGATCGACATGGCCCCGGCCGAGATCATGCTCATCACCCGCCACCAGGACAAGCCAGGGACGATGGGCAGGATCGGGCTCATGCTCGGCGAGGCGGACGTGAACATCAGCGCCATGCACCTCGCCCGAACGGCGCCGCGGGCCGATGCCCTCATGATCCTCGCCCTCGACGACGACGTTCCGCCGGCTGTCGCCGAGGCGATCCGCGCCCACGAGGCGGTCCTCGATCTCTGGGTCATCCGCCTCGGCCGGGAGCGGTAGGCGGACCCGATGGGACGCGCCGACCCCGCTCGGGTCGTCTACTCGTGATCGCCCCTGACGGGCTCGTCCCGGTCGGCCTCGACGCCGTCCTCGTCCTCCTCCGCCACGGCGAGACGGAGTACATCGCCGAGGGCCGCTTCCAAGGCCACGCCGAGACGTCCCTCACCGCCCTCGGCCGGGAACAGGCCCGCCTCGCCGGGGCGCGCCTCGCCGCGGCGTGGCGGCCTCCCGCCCTCCCGGTCCCGGCTGGCCCACCCCTCGAGATCGTCCACTCGCCGCTCCGGAGGGCTGCGGAGACGGCGGCGATCGTCGCCGACGCGATCGGCAGCGGGGCCGTCGCTGGCCCGGTGGTCGGTGGCCCGGTGGTCGGTAGCGGGCCCATCGGTGGCGAGGGGGTCGGCGGCGGGGCCGTCGATCCCGCGCTCCGCCCCCGGCTCGTCGCCGAGCCTGGCTTCACCGAGATCGGCCAGGGCGCCTGGGAGGGCCTCCCGATCGCCGAGATCGAGCGCCGCTACGGCCCGATCCTCGCCGGCTGGCGCCGCCGGCCGACCGAGGTCTGGGCCCCGGGCGGCGAATCCCTCGCCGTCGTTGCCGAGCGCGTCCGGGATGCCCTCGCCGGCCTGTTCGGTCGCCTCCCACGCTCACCGGCGATCGATCCGGCCGACCGGGCAGGCGTTGCCGGCTACGCCGACGCCAAAGCGCCCATCGAGCGGCCCTGGGTCGTCATCGTTGGCCACGACGGCTGCTTCAAGGTCCTCCTCTGCCTCCTGTTCGGCCTCCCCCTCGAGCGGTTCTGGTCGTTCTGGATGGCCCTCTGCGGGCTGTCGGTCGTCGAGCTCTCGGCCGGGCGGGCGGTCCTCGTCGCCTTCAATCGGACCGAGCACCTCGCTCCCCTGGAGCAGGCCGAAGGGCTCGCCGAGGCCGAGGCCGACGCCCGCGCCCGCCGCGGCGCCCTCTAGCCGCAGGGCACGCGGCGACGGCCCACCGCCTGCCGGCGGCCGCGCCGGCG
>JBHORA010000064.1:0-1343 GCA_042408535.1 Chloroflexota bacterium
TCGGGGCCGACAACGACGAGGCCGTCGCCGCCTTCGGGCGCTCCATCGAGGTCGACGCGGAGCTCGCCCTCGATGACCTCGACGGCTCGATCGCCCACGTCCGCGGCCTCGGGCGGGCGGGTCTCCTCACCGAGGCCGAGGTCGAGACCCTCGTCGGCGGCCTCGAAGCGCTCCGAACGGAGGTCGAGGCCGGGAGCTTTGCCTGGGACCCGGAGCTCGAGGACGTCCACCTCAACCTCGAGGCCGCCCTGGCCGAGCGGATCGGGCCCCTCGCCGGGAAGCTCCACACCGGGCGGTCGCGCAACGACCAGGTGGCGACGGACCTCCGGCTCTGGACCCGGCGGGCGATCGACCGCCTCGACCGGGCGATCCTCAGCCTCGAGCGTGCCCTCGTCGACCTCGCCGAGCGGGAGGGAGAGGCCGTCCTGCCCGGGACGACCCACATCCAGCCGGCCCAGCCGGTCCTCTTCGCCCACCACCTCCTCGCCTATGTCGAGATGCTCGAGCGCGACCGGGGCCGTCTCGCCGACGCCCGGCGGCGACTGAACGTCAGCCCCCTCGGCTCAGGAGCCCTGGCCGGGGCGGGCTACCCGCTCGACCGGGAGGCGACGGCTCGCGATCTCGGCTTCGACGGGGTGACGGCGAACTCCCTCGACGCCGTCTCGGATCGCGATTTCGTCGTCGAGGTCCTCGCCGCGATCGCCCTGGCGATGGTCCATCTTTCCCGGCTGGCGGAGGAGATCACCTGGTGGTCGAACCCCCGCTTCGGCTTCGTCCGGGTCGCCGACGCCTTCTCGACCGGGAGCTCGATGATGCCGAACAAGCGAAATCCCGACCCGGCCGAGCTCGTCCGGGGACGGGCGGCGGTGGTCATCGGGGCGCTGGCCGGGATGCTGGCCGTGCTCAAAGGGCTGCCGCTGGCCTACCAGCGCGACCTGCAGGAGGACAAGGCGCCGCTGTTCGGAGCCGTCCGGACCCTGGAGGCGTCGCTGGACGTCATGGCCGGGCTCGTGGGGACGCTCACCGTCGACGCCGTCCGGATGCGGGAGGCGGCCGAGGAGGGATACACGACGGCCACCGCCGTCGCCGACGCCCTGGTTCGGCGGGGGGTTCCGTTCCGGGTCGCCCACCACATCGTCGGTTCCCTCGTCGCTCAGGCGGAGGAGGCCGGGATCGGCCTGGCGGAGGTGCCGGACGCGATGATCGGCATCGCGCTTGGGGCGGCCGGCGACCCGGTCGCTGCGGCCCTTGCCGCCGAGCCAGGGATCGGGGACGTGCTCCGAGCGGCGGCCTCGATCGAGGGGGCGCTCGCCTCGTGCGACGTCGTCGGGGGCACGGCACCG
>JBHORA010000151.1:0-1049 GCA_042408535.1 Chloroflexota bacterium
CGAGCATCACAACTCAAAAGCGCCGGACTCGTCGAGACGACCCCCCGTCCCGAAACAGTCACACTGAGCATGTAGCGCTCCACCCGCACCTCGATCGAGTCCCGCTTGCTCCCCGAAGTGGCAACCACCCACGCCGCACCATCCTTCCTAGCCGTCACTACCCCCGCCGAGTCAACCCCAACCCGCGAAGTATCGCGCGAGAACCAACTGGCCTTGGCCCCCTTCACCAACTGCCCCCGACCATCCACGATCCGCACCCCAAGCCCCGCCGTCCCACCCAGCCGGCGCAATACCACCGGCCCATTGCTCGATCCCCAGCGCACATCCACCGTGTCTATCACCTGCGACACCGTCACCAGCGCCTTGGCCACCTTCTGCTCCACCTGGGCGCTGACCTCCGCCCGCCCGGTGTCCCGCGCCGCCGCCAAGCCCGATTGATTCACCACCACCACCACGGTATCGCTGCTCCGCCATACGACCGGCGCCTGCGCAATCGGCTGCCGCCTCCGATCCAGCACCACCGCGCTGAACTGCTTGGTCTCCGTAAGCGAAGTGAAGGCAAACGCCCCGGGCGAGACCGCCACACTGTCGGGCCGCTGCCGCACCGCCAGCACAAGCTGCGCCTGGGAGGTATCCACCACCACCCGCACCGTGTCCGTACCGTTGGCTTTCGCCACCAGCGCCCCCGCGCCCGCAATTACCTGAACCGCATTGGCCTTCGAAACGATCTCGAGCGCGGGCACAATAGCGGCAGAATCCGCCCCAGCGATTGGCCTCCCGCGCGCATCCCAATACGCCCCCCTCACATACAAGGTGTCCCCTAGGGCGGACAGCGAATCCACCGCTCGCGCCAGCCGCATCCCCGCCACCATCACCCGCACCGGCACCACCGTATCCGGCATGCTTACCCCCGCAGCCCCAGAAACCAGCCGCACCCTAATCCCTGCTACCCCGCGTCTCAGCCCCTCGACCTTCCCCAGAGAATCCACCACCGCCACCGATGGATTGAGCGCCGCAAACGCCAAACGGGCAGCCGAAACCGCCTGCCC
>JBHORA010000177.1:0-1630 GCA_042408535.1 Chloroflexota bacterium
CGGATCGTCGCGATGGGCGAGGAGCGCGTCGCGGGCCGCTCGCACGAGGGCGTCGGCGTACGCGGCCCGACCGTCCGGAGAGTCGAAGGAGGCGGCGGCGCGGCTCGATCCGGCCTCGCCGGCGCGGAGGCTCGCGCCGTCGTCGCGGCGGGCGTGCCGGGAAGCGTCGTCGCGGCTCGATCCGGCCTCGAGGGCGAGATACCGAGTCGATGCCGGCGGCCGATCCGCGACGACGGATCTGCGCCGGACCTCCCGGGCCCTGCTGCGCCTGGTCTCCCGCTCGACGACGAGGACGTATCGACGATCCGAGCGGCGACCGAGGGGTTCGACGGCGATCCGTCGATACACCGGATCGCGTTCGCAAATCATCCGCCCCGCCGTCTCGACGGCCCGCCGGATCCGATGGGCGACCGAATCGCTGATCCCGAGGTTCTCGTAGAGGCCGCGGCCCATCGGAAAGCGCATGACCGAGACCTTCTCGATCGAGCTCGGAAACATCCGGAAGCAGGCGAGAAAGATGTAGAGGCGAGCGGCGAGGGGCGGCAGTTCGGCGAGGAGGACGCCGTCGAGGGTGTAGGCGAGCTGACCCCGGGTGATCTGTTCGAAGTACTCGGCGCTCCAACTGATCCAGCCCCGGTCCTCGGGCTTGCGGTCTCCCGGCCGCCCGTCGGCGGCGAAGTTCGCTCCGGAAATGAACTTTCTCACCTCGCGGACGGTCTCGCGGCGGGCGGCGTCGTACCAGCGACGTTCGACGGCCGCGAAGACGAGGCGTTGGAGGCTCGCCCGGATCGCCTCGCGATCGTCTTTTCCGGGCTCGTATTCGTATCCGAGACGACGATGGATGGCGCGGATCGTCCAGGGCACCCGATTCTGCGCCCGCTCCTCCGGCGGCTGTTCGGCCCACATCGTCGTCAGGACGACGAGGACCCGCAGATCGCGCAAGATGAGGGGGCCGAGCTCCTCCTCGACGGACCGCGGCAGATGGACGCGGACCGGCGAGCCGTCCCACTCCATCGACTCCCAGAAGACGAGCTGCCGATCGGGACGCAGCCAGAACCCGCCGGATCGGCCGGCGTTGTTCTCGATAACGGCCTGATCCGGGGCGAGAAGGCGTCGTTTCCTCAAGGCGACCCGCTCGTCGGCGAGGGAGGCGAGGTCGGCCGTCTCGCTCTTCGTCATCCCGTCCGGCCTCCGACCGGACGCAAAACCCCGCATTCGACGAGCCGGGGGCGAGCGTCCGCTCGATGCGGGGTCTTCCGTCGATGCGGGCGGGGAGATGCGTCGCCGGCCGAACGGCGAAGCCGGTGCCTAGAAGGATTCGAGAAGGACGGTAGATGATCTTCGGTCCTTACCGTCGCTGCGAGCGGCGGAGCGAATCGTCGGCGGCGGGGCATCTTCGGAGATCGACGTCGGCCGACCCTCGTTGCGATCATCGGACCTGATGATACCAGGCCGGGTCAACTTCGGAGATGATCGTCGTCCGCTCGGCCGTCGGCTGCGTCGGCGATAATGGGGCCGATGATCCTCTCAACCCGTCGCCCGGACCCTCGATGGCTTCCGGCCGGGATCGACGAGCTTCGAGGTCCCGGTCGGGGGCTCGCCCCGCTCCCGGACGAGATGCGCGCTGCGC
>JBHORA010000181.1:0-1226 GCA_042408535.1 Chloroflexota bacterium
GGTCGGCTTCGCCCTCCTCGTCGCCGTCCTGGCTGCCAGGACGGGCTTCGAGGCGGCCCTCGCGGCGGGCGTCCCCTTCGAGGCGGCCCGCGCGGATCCGCTCCTCGACGAGCTCCGGGCGGCGAAGCGCTGGAGCGGCCCCGACCTCCTTTCACGGCTGCGGGATCTCGCCCGTCGCCTGGAGGGTCTCGGCCGGGGATCGACCGGGGGCCGGCAGGTGGCGGGCGGAGGACCGGCGGCGGAACCGGGGCAGGCGGCGCCTCGAGGGCCTGGCCGGGAGGCTGGGCCGTGAACGCGCTCTCGCCCGTCCGGATCCGCGGCGCCGAGCGGCTCGCCGGACCCCTCGTCGTCGTCCGCCGGCTCGTCGGGATGCGTCTCGGGGAGGACGTCCTCGTCGCCGGGCCCGACGGCCGGCGTCGTCACGGCCAGGTCATCGAGCTCGCCTCGGACGTCGCCGTCGTCGGCGTCTACGAGGGCACGGGCGGCCTCGAGCTCGAGGCGACGATGGTCGAGCCGACGGGCGAGCCCTTCCGCCTCGGCCTCTCGCCGGCGATGCTCGGCCGGATCATGGACGGCCGCGGTCGACCGATCGACGGCGGACCGCCGATCGTGCCGACCACCCGTCGCGACGTGAACGGGGCGCCCCTCAACCCGGCCGCCCGGGACAACCCCCGGGACTTCATCGAAACCGGGATCAGCGCCATCGATCTCTTGACCTCTCTCGTCCGGGGTCAGAAGCTGCCGATCTTCACGGCCGCCGGACTGCCGGCCAACGAGCTGGCCGCCCGGATCGCCACCGGCGCGAGGCTGATCGGGGAGGAGCGCTTCGTCACCGTCTTCGCGGCCATGGGGATCACCCGCCGCGAGGCCGACGACTTCCGCGACGCCTTCGTCAGCTCGGGCTCCATCGACCGGATCGCCTCCTTCCTCAACCTCGCCGACGACCCGGCCGTCGAACGCCTCCTCACCCCGCGGTGCGCCCTCACCCTCGGCGAGTACCTCGCCTTCGAGCTCGGCTTCGACGTCCTCGTCGTCCTGACCGACATGACCGCCTACGGGGAGGCTCTCCGCGAGCTGTCGACGGCCCGCGAGGAGATCCCCGGGCGGCGGGGCTACCCGGGCTACCTCTACACCGACCTGGCGACCCTCTTCGAGCGGGCGGGTCGGGTCCGCGGCCGGCCCGGCTCGCTGACGACCCTGCCCATCGTGACGATGCCCGACGACGA
>JBHORA010000185.1:0-1652 GCA_042408535.1 Chloroflexota bacterium
GAGCCCGCCGGCGTCCTCCGGGTGCCGGTCGGGCGCTACGATGTCCGCCCTGGGCCGAGGTGGCGGAACGGCAGACGCGGCCGACTTAAACTCGGCTGGGGGCGACCCCGTGCGAGTTCGAATCTCGCCCTCGGCACCAGGTGTGGTTGTCAGGTGGCCGATCCTCGTGCCAAGCGAGGACCGGCAGGACCTCGCCGACGTGCCCGACGAGGTGCTGAGCAGGCTCGAGCCGGTCTTGTACGCGCATCCCATCCACGCGGCGATTCGCGCGCTGCGCCTGGGGTAGGCGACTCGGCGGGCCAGCCTCCGCCCCGATCCAGCCTCCGCCCCGATCCAGCCCACCTTCCCCAGGAGTCCGCCGCCCGCAGGGCCGCAGCACTGCTCGGTCGGTCCTCGGAGGGCCGCGCGACGCGGTCGATGCCGGCGACGCGGTCAATCGGTCGTCAGAGGAGGGGATCCAGGAAGCGGAGCGCCCCGAAGCGACGGAAGCCGTGATCGTGCGAGGCGAGGATGAGGCCGTGCTCGATGGCGAGGGCTGCCAGCTCGACGTCGGGCACGTCGTCGCTCCTCAGGCCCGGGGTCGCGGCGAGCTCGCCGGCGATCCGAGCATGCGCCGGACCCGGGACGACGAGGCGGACGGCCGGCTGGTCGAGGTACGCCGCCACGACCTCCCAACCACGGCGAACGGTGAGCGCCTGCTCCCCGAAGACCCGCTGACTCGTCAGGAGCCGGAGGAAGGCGTAGAGGATTGGCCAGCACAGGACGACCGTCCCGTCGCCCTCGGCGAGCCGAGCCTCGAGCCAGGCTCGCGCTCGCGGGTGTTCCGGCGTATCGGCGAAGGTCGCGTAGATGAGGAGGTTCGTGTCGACGAGAATCACGGTACCCCGCGCTGCCGCCGACGGTCGTTGTCGAGGACTGCGAGGACGCTCGACACGTCGGTGACGTCGAGGAGCGGGCGCCCGGACAGCACTGGAAGCGGCCGCGGGGCGGGCACCACCTCGGCAACGAGCCCGCGCCGGAGGAGACGATTGACGACGCTCCGGAGGTTCTCGCCGGTTCGGCGCCGCTCGGCCTCGATGAGTGCGGCGACATCGTCGTCGAGGGTGATGGTGGTGCGCATGATGCAGTCAGTCTAGCATCAGAAGCATCATCCAGGCTGCAACGACAACGGGGCCCGGTCCTGCGGCAGTTCCGGTGGGCCTGGAACAGTGGTCTCGAACGCGGAGGATGCGGCCCTGGCCGAGCTGCTCGGGACGACGCTCTGGGCGGCCGACGAGCGGCTCCTGGTTGGCCTCGGTGAGCGCGTGCCCTTCGTCCGCTGATCGGCGACTACGGGGCCGAGTTCGAGGCGAGACCCCTCGAAAGGCGCTTCCCCAGTGCTTCCCCAGCGCCGCCGACGCCGCGGCCCGCCGCACAGCCCTCGACCGGGGGTTAGCGGCCGAGGAGGCCCCCGAGGAGGCCCCGCCGGGCGACCGTTCGGGCCGGTGCCCCTGCGGCACCCTCGTCGCCAAAAACCCGCTCGGCGAGCCGAGTCAGGGCCGCCGCTGATGCCGAGCGCGGCGCGCCGCGGACGACCGGTTCCCCCTCGTTCACGGCCTTCAGATAGAGGAAGGGGTCGTAGGGCAGTTCGACCTCGATTCGGGCGCCGACGG
>JBHORA010000186.1:0-22088 GCA_042408535.1 Chloroflexota bacterium
GAGCCCGCCGGCGTCCTCCGGGTGCCGGTCGGGCGCTACGATGTCCGCCCTGGGCCGAGGTGGCGGAACGGCAGACGCGGCCGACTTAAACTCGGCTGGGGGCGACCCCGTGCGAGTTCGAATCTCGCCCTCGGCACCAGGCCTGGTCGTCGGCTGGCAGTAGTTCCACTCCTCCAGGGCGCCGGCCACCCGTCGGGGAGCGGTCAGACGAGCGCGCGGATGAGGAGGTTCGTGTCGACGAGGATCACGGACCGCCGCGCTGCCGCCGATGCTCGTCGTCGAGGACCGCGAGGACGCCCGACACATCGGTCACGGCGAGGAGCGGACGCCCGGGGAGCGCCGGAAGGGGCCGCGGAGTCGGCTCCGTGTCGACGACGAGCGCACGCCGGAGGATGCGGTTGACGACGCTCCGGAGGTTCTCGCCGGTTCGGCGCCGCTCGGCGCTCGATGAGCGCGGCGACGTAGTCGTCGGGGGTTGTCCTGGTGCGCCTGAGGGCCACCCCGTGCGAGTTGGAATCTCGCCCTCGGCGCCACGGCTCGGCTCGTGGTGGCGGGTCGCGCCACAATGCGTTCAGTCGCGGAGTGGGCCGTGGAGTGCGAACTCGTGCGCCTCGACGAAGGCGTCGTCGATTCGTTGCGGCGACGGTAAGAGCCCCTCGAAAGGGACGCCAGGGTAGAACGCCGTCGCGACTGTGGTGAGCCATTCGGGAGGGAGCTCGACATCACCCGGGGTGAGACGACGGCTGATCGCGACGACGAGCTTCGGGGGATCACCCGGCTCGAGACAAGCGCGAACGGGGATCCGCTGCGCGAGATAGCCCACGACAATCCGATCTGGCTCTCGACGAGCGGCCTCCACGAGCTGCTCGACGTCCGTCGGTAACGCTGCCGCAAACGCGTCGGGTGGAACCTCCACCGCGAGACGGTCGTAGTCGTCGAGGGTGGGAAGGAGTCGATCCTCCTGGGCGAGCTGTCGGAGATGGTTGTAGTCGTGGGACTTGCCAACGCCCAGGAGCCACACCACTTGCTCCTCCTGGTCGTACCACGTCGCCGCGCGGTGCTTGCCGACGTGCAGGCTGTGGATCGGCGCTCTCAGGTAGGCAGATACTTCGGCGATGCGCTCCGAACCGATCGGGTCCTGTCCTCGGCGCTCAACGAATGCCCGGAGGACCTGGTGCGATACCGCTCGCCAGTTGGTGCCCGGAGGGATTTCGAGGTCCTCCTCGAGGCAACGGCGCGTGACGGCGAGGCGCCACGCCGCGGAACCTTGGCCCCCCACGTGGATCGAGGTCAGTCGGCCCCGGGCTGGCGCCTGAGGGCGGCCAGACGGGCCGCTCTCGCGGACCGACGAGACTGCCTGGCATGGGCAAGGAAGGCGGCGAGTCCCTCGAGGTCCCGCTCCTCGACGAGATGCTGTGCTTGCCGGGTCAGCTCTGCCAGACGCTCGCCGTGGGCACCGAGGTACGCAGCGAGAGCCCGATGGACGAGCTCCGCGGGGCTGATCCCATCGAGCTCTGCCAGGAGGCGGATGGGCTGAAGATCGGCGGCGTAGACGCGAAGGGGAGTCGTTGGGATCTCCTCGGATCCTTCCCGAGCCCGGCGCGGCGCCGGTGGTGCGAGTGCCATCTCAGACTCCTCCCGTCGTCAGCTCCGCCAGAGCGTCGGCACTCTGTGCGATCGTTACGATGGCACATTGTTGCACAGTTGCGGAGTCTCAGCAGGGCTACTTTCGAGCTATGCGGGCCCGCCAGTTGTGCGGATGGAGCCGGCGAGCCTACCCTCCCTGCCGCCGATGGCGCCGTGATTCCCGATGACCCCGCCAGTCGTGCGGATGGAGCCGGCGAGCCTACCCCTGCGGCTTGGGCGGCTCGGCCTCCTCGACCGCAACCTCGTAGGGCAGCCCGAGCTCCCGGAGGCCCTCCCGCGCTCCCTCCGCCCGGTCCGGATAAAGCCCGCCCGGCGGCCGGGCCTCGAACTCGACCCGGACCTGGAGCCCGCCGTCCGGAGCCCCGACCTCCACGAGGCGCTGGAGGACCTTCGTGTAGAACGAGGTCCACTTCTGGTACGGGATCGAGCCCTGCCAGCGGACGGCCGCCACGCGGCGGACACCGAACAGCTCCGATTGCACCGGTCGCGCCTCGGTGCCCTCGGTCCGGCCGATCCCTCCGGCGCCTGCGGCAGAGCCGGCTCCTTCGCCGGCCGGACCGAGCCCGGTGTCGGCGCTGCCGCCGAGGACCGCCACCCCCGCGCTCGACGCGAGCACCTCCCGGAGCGCCCGAGCCCGCTCGACCGGCAGGAGGACGACCTCTTCGTCGAACTCGACGTCGGCGGGATCGAGCCGCTCGTCGACGACGACCCGGACGTACGTCTCGCCGCGCTTCGTGGCGTACCCGAAGCGGCCCTCGGCAACGCCGCGGACGATCGTGTCCTTCAGCGCCTCCGGTCGGAGGAGCCGGGTGAAGGCCGGTGAGGCGTAGACGGCGTCCCGAACCGCCCGGGTGCTCCATTCGGTCACGCTCGGCGGCCAGTTCCGAACGACTCGGTCCGGGGCGAGACCCTCGCTGATCTCGTCGAGCTGGCGAAGCCGGGCCTGGACGAGTTCCTGGAACGAGGCGGCAGCGCTCGAATGGAGGAGGCCGAGGTCCTCCTTCCGGACCGAGCCGTCGCGCCCGAGGAAGGCGAGCCATCGGTACGTCCGCCAGACTGCCTCGGTCAGGTCCGACGTGGCCCGCGCCTTCAGGGCCGTCAGCTGTTCGCGGTCCTCGGGGTCGAGATCGCGGAGCTCGGTCTCGAGGGCCACGCAGGCTAGGTGCCGCCGGGCCGCCTCGAGGAGTGGACCAGGAGCGTCTGGGATCGTCCAGAGGAGGGCGTTCCGGAATCGCCGTGGTCCCTGCCCGTAGTGCTCCATGGCGACTTCGATGAAGGCGTCTCCGCCCCGGTCCCGGGCCCGATCGGGTCCGAGGACGACGAGACGGAGGCCGGGGACGTCCGGGATGCCAGCCGGGTTTTCGGGGAAGAGAACGAGCTCGAAGGGCGTCGTAACCCCGCGCCGCTCGGCGACGACCCGTCGGATCTCGTCGCGGGCGTGCCCCTCCACCTCGGCCGGGTCGAGGGCGGCGCGCCGATCGGCGAGCCGGCGGTTCAAGTTCGCCTTCGTCGAGAACCGGTACTCGTTCCCCTCGACGGCGAGGTAGTAGCAGGCCTCCCGGAGGGCGTCGAGGGCCGTTTCGACGTTCCCGACCTCGAGCCCAGGCTCCCCGACGGCGAGACGGAGTTCGGGCAGCGTCGCCCGCTCCTTGATCTGGCCGCCGCTCGACTCGAAGAAGATCGCCGTCGCCACCTTCCGGTGGACCCGGGCCAGTCGGAGGCTGTCGGGCGCCTCGGCGTCGAGCCGTTCGGCGAAGGCCTCCGGACCGGCGATGTCCGACTGGATCGCCGCCGCCAGCTCGCCGCTACCGAGCTGGTCGAGGACGGCCGTCCGAAAGGAGGGGTCGTCGAGGGGGGCCGTCCCGACCCTGACGAGGGGTTCGCTGTGAGCGCCCCGAAAGCCCTCGGCGTAGGCGATGGAGACCCACTGGGCGAGGAGGCGAAGGATGCCTCGGGTCTGCTGGAAAGAGGGGAGGCTCCGCCACTTCCGCTCGAAAACGGAGAGGACGGTCGGGTGGAAGGGGTACGTGGCCTCGAAGCGCTCGGCGGCCCGATCCACGGGGAACCACTCGGGCACCAAATGGCGGTGGTCGGCCAGCCAGTCCGCGTGCGCTCGAGCGGTCGCTCGGACGTCGTGGCTCGCGCCCGGGTCGTCGAAGAGGCGCCGGCGGATGATCTCGGGGATTTCGAGATCCCGGGCCAGGACGTACGGCTCGGCGACCCGGGTGAGGATCTTGCCGAGGCGCTGGAAGTCGGACCAGTCGTCGGTCGACATCTCCTCCTCGGACTTCGGAAGGGCGGCGACGACGACGAGGCGATCCTGGGAGTCGGCGAGGTCGGAGAGGTTGTGGAGGTACTCGTAGAACTGCGAGGCGAGGCTGCTCTCGCCGACCCGGATCGCCCGCGCGGCGGTCATGAAGTTCATGACCTCGTCCATGAGGACGAGAACGGGTCGATCGGCCGGGAGGGAGCGGACGATCGCCTCCTTGCCGGGCCGGACCCGCGCTTCGTCCTGCTCGGCGACCGCAGCGAAGAGGTCGGGCCGGTTCGTCTGCCGGGCGAGCTGCCAGGCCAGGTCGCCCCAGGGGGTTCGCCGCGCCGGCTCGCCGTCGCCGCCGGTTCCCGTCACGGCATCCCAGCGGGTCCCGACGAAGACGGCGACGGCGGCCCGCGGAACGCTCGCCAGGCCGAAGGTCTCCAGGAGCTGCCGGACGCCGTGGAGGTCGACGGCCTCGGGGCCGAGGCGGGCGAGGTGGTAGAGGAGGGTGAGGGCATGGGTCTTGCCGCCGCCGAACCCGGTGACGAGGTTGAGGACGGCGTTCGCCCCGTCGCGCCGGCCGGCGAGGCGCCGGAGGACCTCACCCGCGATGCGGGCGAGCCCCTCGGTGATGAGGGTCCGGGCGAGGAAGCGGCCCGCGTCGCCGTACTCCGGTGGGGCCTCGCCGGCAACGACCTGGTCGAGGTGGACGGCGAACTGGGCGGCGTCGAGGGGTCGGCGCTCGCGGAGGTCCTCTCTCGGGACAGCGACGCGATACCAGGGAGTCACCCTTGCCACCTCCTTGCCGGAGCCCCGCGAATGCCTCGGATGGCGGCTCGTCTGATGATCGTACCGATTCGGGCGATCCGGTAGGTCAAGAGATAGCGACGGAGATGTCGCTCAGCGCGATGTTCATGCGTCTGGCTGTTCCGAGGTGAGCCGCGCCGTGTGGTGTGCTGGGCTTCGGAGGAGGTCGATGTCCTTGATCGTGGCGGCGAGCATGTCCCATTCATCTAAGCGGCTGCGCGGGTTGGCACCGCTCCGTCGGATGGCAAGGAGGACCAATCCCCAGAGACGCATCATCTCGCGTGGATCCTGCTCGCTCTCGTCTGCCCTGTAGATGTGCTGAAACATCGCGTTGTATGCCCGCACGACCTCGTCGGACCCGAACATCGTCAGCTCAAACACCGTCTTCCGGTACTCGTAGCTCCTGATCCGAGCCAGGACTTGCGCCTGTGCTTTAGCGTCGCCGAGTCCGGCGAAGAGGCGAAAGGACGGGTCCAGCGTGTCCGAGTACAGCCTTAGGCGCCGGTCCCGCAGTCCCTCTTCCAGCCTCCGAAGCTGATCTGCACGCGATTGGAGGTACCAGACGACGAGGCCGCCGGTGGTCGTAAAGACGGCAGAGGCGGCGAGACTGAGCCAGTCCATGCTCCAGACCCCATTGTGCAGTGCAGAGGTAATGTCCTTGGCGAGAAGCCAGAACTATACGCGCATCACGATCTCGTAGAGGGAGACCCAAGCCGCGTACTTAGCCGGGTCCTTCCTCGCCGAGGAGGGTGAGGCGCGACGGGATCTCGTAGACGTACTTGAGGAAGTCGTCGAGGAACTCCACGACCTCCCGGGCCTCGGGCTCGTCCAATGCGCGGAGTCCGTCCTGCTCGGGATGGGCCCCGAGGTTTCCGACGAGCCGGATCCGGTGGGCGACCTCCCGCATCAGCGGGCTAATGATCCGCTGGTTGTCGAGCCAATCAATCTGATCCAGGAGGCGCCCACCCGGGGCTCCCTTGTCGTACGCGGCGGACTGGAGGGCGCGGCGGGCCATGACGACGGCTGCGCGCCAAGCTTGGACTGATAGGCAGCGATGTGCCTCACGGGCGTCGCTGGCGACCTCTTCCGGGACCCCGGGGTAATTGGGGGCTTCGACGGCTACGGGCTGGTACCACGCGAGGTTAACCTGATCTTCGGCCCTCGCACCCACGATGGGATTGTGGCAAGCGTCGCACGTCCAGGCACCGTGTCGCGCCATGACGAGCGCTCCACCGTCGCCTATCAGTTCAGTCGTCCACTCCGCTTGGCGGCTGAAGTTCGCCTTGGCACCGCAGTAGGGGCATGTGAGGGTCGGCATCGGGTCAGCCTCCGACCTGGCGCGCCGCGGCGATAACGCCGTCGACCCACTTCTTCTCGGCAGAGGAGGCAGGGTAGAGGGCCGAGAGGGCCTGGGCGAGCCGACGGAAACGAGGGTCGACGTTCGCCTCGGCGAGGAGCCGGCGGACGGCCGTTGATCGACCGTCGGCGAAGAGGAGCATCGCCTGGTGGAGCCGGTCGAGGACCGTCCGAGCTGACGGAAGATCATCGAGCCCGGGCGTCCCCCCGCCGAGGGAGAGCGCGTCGAAGAGGCCGGGCTCCCCGCGGTGGCGGCGCGCCTCGCCGCCCAGGAGGGCGCGACGGCGGTCTTCGACCGAGCGAAGGGTGGCAATGTTGCCCCGAACCGCAACGATCCCGCCCGGTTCGTCGAGGGCCTCCAGGTGGGCGCCGAGTGCCTGGGCGAGCTTCCTGGCGGTGTCGTAATCGAGGGCGAAGCCGGGAAGCGGCTGGGCTCTCGCTTCTTCGTCCTCCTCGTCGAGGGTCTCGGTGCTGTTCGACGGGGCCTCGCCGTCGCGGGCCGCACGAAGGGTCCAGAGCCAGAGCGCAGTAAGGCGAGCGTCCTCCTCGAACCCCTCGGCTTCGGCCCCGGCGAAGATCATCTTCAGGGCCTCACGGGCGACGACGGTCCAGACGGTCGGGAGGAAGGCCGGGATGTCCGCTCGACCGTCCGGCCAGGCGAGGGGAACCGGCTCGCCGGCGGCCGTCTCGACGCGGTCGTACCGGGAGTAGACCTCCATGGCGGGTCCCAGGCAGGCGAAGATGGCGTCGGCACCTTCGATCCCTTCGGAGGCGAGGCGTGGGAGCCACTCGGCGACGCGGCGCTCGAGCTCGGGCCGGACGGCCCGCCAGTCACCGACGCCGGCGTTCGCCGGCCGAGGGCGGCAGACGATGTGGACGCTCGAGGCGAGGGCGGCGGAGTTCTGCTCGCGCAGCCGACCGGGCCGTTCCGTGTCGATGGGCCAAGAGCCCGTCACGGTCCAGCCGGCGTCGAGGAGAGCGGAGAGGATGGCTTCCCAGCCCGAGGTGGTCTTGTGGGCGAAGACGACGACCGCCACCCCGTCGGGAGCGAGGACGCGCCGCGCTTCGGCGAGGGCGCGCCGCATCTCGGCCTCGAAGAAGCTCCGGTCCTTCCGGGCGCGGTCGTCCGTCAGGGCAGCGGGGTTCACGACGATCTCGCCGGGCTTGGGGGTGAGGGGCGTCGCGAAGAGGTCAGGGTGCAGGTTGCCGATCGACCGGCGGAGCCAGACGTAGAAGAAGTCGGAGAGATCCGCGTAGGGAACGGCGTCGTAATAGGGCGGGTCGGTGACGACGCAGGGGATGGAGTCGTCCGGGAGCGGGAGGGCGCGGGCATCGCCGCGCGTCGCCTGACCGGGAGCGAGCCGGGAGGTGGCGCCGTGGAGGGCGACCTTCTCGACCCACTCGATAGCGCCGTCCCAGTTCCCGCTGCCGTCGGAGATTGGGCTCACCTCAGCGAAATCCCACACGGCGGGCAGAGCTTGCCGGCCAAAGGCGTGTGCGACGAATTCTCCGCTCACCGCCCAGACCGAAAGACTGCTGGTGTAGTCTGCCTGTCGGTCGACTGCGATGGCCAGGCACGTCGCGACGGCGCGGGCGAAGGCGGGGTCGGCGCCCTCGCGGAGGAGCTCGGCGTGGGCGGCACGAACGGCGGCAACGAAGGTTGAGAGGGCGAGGGCTTGCCGAGGGAGGAAGAGGTCGCCCCAGGTTCGGAGACCGTACTTTTGGATCCGGAAACCGAGCGTGCCCTCCGGTGGCAACGGTTCGTCCGGAGCGAGCGAAAGCGGCCCTTCGTGCTCTGCCTCCCGCCGGCGAAGCTCCACCTCCGCGGCCCTGGCGATCGCGACGTCCTCCTCCGTGGCCACCCGGTAGTGGCGCCCCTGCCGCCCCGGGTAGGTCCGGACGACGGCCACCATCCGGACGGGGAGCCCACCCGCGGCCTGCGCCTGCGCTCGGACCCGGCCGACGGGCGTCACGGTCCGGCAGACGGGACAGATCGCCGAGCCGCGCTTCACCGTTCCTTCGCCAACCCTGCTCGGATCGACGTCGATGGCGAAGGCGACGTGCTTCGCCTCCTGGTCGACGACGAGGCGGAGGGCGACGGATCGGCTTCTCTTGCGGGCGAGCCAGAGCTGGCGGAGAAGCGGGATCTCCGCCCCGCAACCCGGCCCCTCGCAGCGGGCGACCCTCGCCCAAAGGTAGGCGATCGAAATCGCGCCGTCCGGGTCGGGCGGGTAGAAGCGCCCGAGGTCGCCCTCGACCCGCTCGCGGACCCAGGCACCCCAGGTTCGGACCGCCTCGGCGAGCCGATCCCCGTAGCGGGGGATGTCCTCCAGGACGACCTTCAGGAGGAGGGCGGCGACGGGGTTGTAGTCGAAGGCCTGGGCCTGGGCGCCGACCCGGAGGGCTTCGAGGGGGATCGCCCCGCCACTCGCGAAGGGGTCGAGGATGAGGGGCGGCCCGTCCGGGTGCGCCGCCCGGACGAGGGCTCGGGCGCAGTCGAGAAAGAGGGGGTCGGTCGGCGCTTCCCAGTCCGCAAATCGGGCGATGAAGTCGAGGAGGGCGCGCCGGAGTCCCTCGCCCTCGTCGGGGACCGGTGAGCCGCCGGCTCGGTCGCGGAAGGCCCGGAGCGTCACCGCGGCTTCCGCGCGGAAGGCCACCGGACAGGCCGGATCGGCAGGATCCGGGAGGAGCGCCCCGAGGACGACGGCCCGGCAGGCGGCGAGGGGTCGGCGGGCCCACCAGATGTGGAGCGTGGAGATGTGGCCGTGCCGGATCGATTTCTCGCGCCGGGCGTGGTGCGAGATCTCCCGGATCGGCAGATCAACCTCGATGAGGCGCCGCGGGCTGCTCATCGGTCGGCCCCGTGTCGCGCGCTCTGGATATGGGACAACTCCGCGCGGGTGCAGGGTCGTACGGGATCGACCGTCGGCCGCGGCACGTCGACAAGCACCTCACCCCAATAGCAGCGCGCCAAAAAGAGGGAACCCCACCTGGCGCGATCCAAAGGCTCCGGCCGGGACCGATCGGAGCCCACAGCATAGGCGGTGCTTTCCCAAGGTTCCGAAGGGGCCGGGTCGGGCATCGAGGTCGGCGTCAGCTGTCCGTCACGGCACGAGACGGAGGCCCGGGATCCCGGCGAAGTCCGTCCGATTGTTCGTCGCCAGAGGGAGACCGTGGCGGATCGCCGTCGCTGCGATCCAGGCGTCGAACTCCTGCACCGGCTGTCCCTGGCGTTGCGCCTGCGCCATGATTTGACCGCAGATTCGCGAGAGCTCGAAGTCGTATCCGACGACGACGAAGGTCTTCAGGCTGGCTTCGAGGTCCCTCATTCGCGTTGCCCCCCAACCAGCCTTGTACGCACCCTTGTACACCTCCGCCACGGTGGCGAACGAAAGGCAGAGCAATCGTTTCGACAGGAACGGGAGGAAGAGTTGCGCTCGCTGGTCCGAACGGGTGACGTACGAAAATACGTCGGTGTCGAGGAGGATCGGCTCTTCAGGGAGCAACCCCATCACGCTGACACGGTCCGACGAGGCCCGTCGTCGCCGACGAGGGCGAGGAAGTCGTCCACGCTCAGATCCGGTGGCCAAAAGTCGGCCGCCAGGGCCGCGACGTCGGTGACCGGCTTCACCCCCTGCTGTGCGGCGAGGTCCTCGATCGTCCGTGCCTCCCAAAAGCCCTGAAACTCTGCGGATGCGGTGTCGACGTCGATGAGGTCGATCTGCTCGATCGCGAGTTCGCGAATCCGACCGTTGTCCGGATCGAGGGCGGCCTCGCCAATGACGGTCACGTGTCTCGTCAGCGCACGGAGCACCCGATCACGGAGCTCCTCGGTGAAGGTGCACTCGATCGGTGCTCCGATCGCCGGGTCGACGCGGCAGCGCAGGCTTGTTTCCCTGAAGTCGCCCATCGACAGCCGGCCGTGGATCATTCGTCGCTCCCGGCGCGGGCCCCGCATAAGCTTCCTAACGATCGCTCGCTTCTCTGGATCGAGGACCGCTCGCCGCCGCCAGCCCTTCTCGCGCTGCTTGGCCAGGCCCGAGATGTCGATCCGGTTCACCCCTCGATCGAAGACGGCCGCCATCTCCCAGCACGCTGACAAGACGCCTGCGTCCCAGCCGGCCGGCAGCGGACCATCGCCCGAGAGGGACGACAGCCCATCGAGGAACAGATTTAGGGCGCGTTCCCCGATGTCCTCCTCCTCCGGCGGGAAGGCCACGAGTTGCTCCGGTTCTGGCGCCTCCGGCAGGCTGAGGCTCAACACCGCACTGCGGGCGGGGCCGAAGCGAACGACCTCGAGGCGGGTCCGCTCGGCTATCTCCGCAGGACGACGCCCGGGACGCAGGCTCGTCACTCCACTCAGGACGAGGGCCACTCGGGTAATCGCATCCTGGAGCCCACCGGCGAGGAGGGCGAGGTCGTGAACGGCCAGGCGACCCGCTCCGACCGCAGGCCCCTCGATGTGGACGGTGAGCTTCGCGGCATCGCTGTGCGTGGAGACCACCTCCTTTTGAGAGGAAGCCAGAATACAACCCTCCGCTCACCGCTCGCCTACGAAGCCAGCACTCCCCTCCACGATCTCGGCCGAGGCTCGGTAGTGGTCGACCCGGACGACCGGTTCCCAGGGCAGGCGGGCCGGGTCCCGGAGGACGACGAGCCGAGGCGACGAGGCACAGTCGTAGACGACGTAGAGGTAGTAGTCCCGACCGAGCCGTTCGGCCGTGCGGTACTCGTTCGCCGTGAGGGCGATCTCGCCCGTCCCGGCGCGGCCCTTCACCTCGATGAAGCGGACCTCATGTCCCTCGCGGTCCCGGGAGAGGATGTCGAAGCCGCGGTTCTCGGCCGAGACGTCCTCCGGCCACCAGCCCCCCGCCCGCTCATGGTCCATGGCGACCCGCATCGCGATGGCCTCGATCGCCGGATCGCGCGCCATCGCCCGAAGCTCGCCCGCCCGGTCGGGGTGGGGGAGAACCCAGGCCGAGCCGAGACGGGCGACGTCGGCGAGGACGAACTGGCCCTGGGCGTCGATCTCCCGGCGTCGCCGCTCGAGTCGATCGTTCAGCTCGTCGAGCCGCCGGTCGGCTTCCTGGAGGGCGAGGGCGACGTCGTCGCCCCGTTGGTAGCGCTGGACGAGCTCGTCGATCTGGACCTGCTGGCGGTCGATGAGGGTGGAGAGGGCGAGCTCGACGTGGTGGCGGATCGTGCCGAGCTCCGCCTCCCGCTCCCGGCGGACCTCGGCGAGGAAGGGCTCGAGGCCAGCTTCGAGGAGGAAGGCTTCGGTCTCGGTTGGCGTCGGGACCGGAACGTCGGGTACCTCGCCCGGTCCCGCCGGAACGAGGTCGAGGAAGATCGTTGGGGCCCGGAGGACGGCGCTCTCCTCTGCTGCCTCGACGACGAAGAGGCGGCGGTGGAGCGTCTGGCCCGTTCCGTCCTTCACCGACGCCGCGTAGACGTCGAGGCGGGCCGGCCGCTCGCGGTGGAGGTCGAAGAAGCGGGCGCCGCGGCGGAGGTCGGGCTCGACCGTCTCCGAGAGGGCCTCCCGGACGGCTTCGAAGAGCGGGTGGCCGGGAGTGACCCACTCGAGGGTCGGATCCGACTCGAGGAGGGTCCGATCGAAGGCCACCCGCCGATACTCGCGGCCAAGGCGGCCGAACCGGGCTTCGAGCCGCTGGCCGACCTGACCGAGCGTCTTGGGCACCCGGCCCAGGAAGGCGGCGAAGGGACCGTCGGGCTTGGCGGCGAGACCGGCGAGCGGCGCCGCCTTCAGGAAGAAGTCGCGGACGACCTCCGGCACGAGCCGGCGCTCCTTCGCCTCGGCTCGCTTCGCGACGAGGGCAGCCAGGTTGAGCTCGCGACGGGCGAGGCCTTCCAGGGCGGAGCGGGTGATCCGCTCGAACTTCGTCCCGTCGACCTCGGCGACGATCCGCTCGAGCATCTCGTCTCGGGTCACCCGGCCGGCGTAGTGGTCGCGGAGGAGCCGCTCGACGAAGTTCGCCGGGACGACCTCACCGACGACGTCGAAGACCTGATCCGAGCCGAGGGCCGCGCGGATCTCGTCCAGCCGGTCGAGGAGCTTTCCGAGGACCTGCCCTTCCCGGGTGTTTCGGGCGACGAAGTTGAAGATGAGGCAATCGCGCTCCTGGCCGTAGCGGTGGATCCGCCCGATCCGTTGCTCCAGGCGGGTCGGGTTCCAGGGGATGTCGTAGTTCACCATGAGCCAGCAGAACTGGAGGTTGATGCCCTCGCCGGCGGCCTCGGTGGCGACGAGGACCTGCGCCGTCTCGCGGAACTCCCGCTCGGCAGCGAGGCGCGTGCCGGGCGTGTCGCGGTCGCCGACGGGCATCCCGCCGTGGATCTGGGTGACCCGGAGGCCCCAGGCTCGGAGCTTGGCGACGAGGTAGTCGAGGGTGTCCTTGTGCTCGGTGAAGACGAGGAGCTTCGTCGTCGGGTCGGCGAAGACCCGCTCGTCGGTGAGGACCTGGCGGAGCTTTTGGAGCTTGGACGAAACGTCCCGCTCTTCGAGGCGGCGGGCCTCCTCGATGAGGGGTCGGAGGGCGTCGCGTTCCTGGGCGAGGTCGTCGAGCTCGGCGGCGAGGGAGGCCTCTTCGATCGCCTCCTCGACGGCGGTCGCCTCGTCCTCGGGCAGCTCGTCGAGGTCGGCGAGGCGCTGTTCGTCGAAGGACGGAGGCTGCGGGCCCGGGGCGCGATTCGGGCCTTTCCCGGCGAGTCGAGCCTCGATCTTTTCGAGGCGCCGCTCGAGGCTTCGGCGGGCGGCGTGGAGGCTGGAGGCGAAGCGGCGCTGGTACATCGCCATCGTGAAGCCGAGGGCGCGGCCGCGGGCGGAGGCGTCCGCCGCGGCCCGGATCGACTGATCCTGGACGTACCGGGTCAGGGCCTCGTAGAAGGCGAGCTCGGCCTCGTCGAGGTCGAAGGCGACGGTTCGGGCGTCCCGCTTCGTGAAGAGGCTTCGGACGACGCCCGTCTCCGGGTCGGGGAAACTGACGAGGGCCTCCTTTGTCCGCCGAAGGTAGAAGGGCGCCTGGTTGCGGCCGATTGCCTCGTCGAGGCTTCGGACGTGGGCGTAGACGTCTCGGTCGAGGAGCCGAAGGAACAGGGCGAACTGCTCCTTGTCGCCCTTGTGGGGCGTCGCCGTCAGGAGGAGGAAGTGGTCGGTTCGCTCCGACAGGAGCTCGCCAAGGAGGTAGCGGTCGGTCTTGTGGTCGGCGTCCGAAGCGCTCATCCGGTGCGCCTCGTCTACGATGACGAGGTCCCAGCGCGGGGCCCGTTCCAGGCTCGCCTTCACCTCAGCCCGCTTCGCCCAGTCCATGGAGGTGATGACCTGGGTCCGCTCGTGCCAGGGACTCCGGCCGTAGGCGTTCCGGAGGTCGGTGCCGCGGAGGATCTCGAAGGGCTCCCGGAAGTGGTCGAAGAGCTCCCGCTGCCACTGAAAGGTGATGTTCGCCGGGGTGACGATGAGGGTCCGCTCGACGAGGCCCCGGAGCTTTAGCTCCCGGAGGAGGAGGCCGGCCATGATCGTCTTTCCCGCTCCGGCGTCGTCGGCGAGGAGGAAGCGGACGCGGGGCAAGGGGAGCATCGCCTCGTAGACGGCCTCGATCTGGTGGGGGAGGGGATCGACCCGGGAGATCGAGAGCGAGAAGTAGGGGTCGTACTCGTGGGCGAGGGCGAGGCGCTGGGCTTCGATGGCGAGTCGGAAGCGCTCGGCGTCGCCGTCGAAGGTCCCCTCGGGTGAGGCGACGCGGAGGGAGGCGAGCTGCTCGGCGTCGAGGAGGATCTGGTGGTGGCGGCCGGTCCGGAGCCCCTCGCCGGCGATCTTGAGCCGCGTCCCGAGGGGCTCAGTAGCGACGACGCGGACGGGCTCGGAGAGGGCGGGTCCTTCGAGGATGACGCCGGGGACGACGTGAGCGGTGTCGGTCACGCGCTCAGGATACGAAACCCGATCGTTTGAGCTGCGCGTCCACGGAACGTAAGGTCCGTTGGTCCACGGCGGGCGCCGAGAGCGGCCATAGGAGCCGTATCAGCCAGCCCGCTACGAGCCGCCCTTCGAGGGGGCGGAGCTTTGCTGTTCGATGCGCCAGACAGCTTCTATTCGATCCGGGCTTCTGTTTCAGTCCCGAGCCATGCCAGTAGGCTCTCCCGTGTCACACGGTTCCGCTGGACTTCGTGATGCCGGCATGGCCGTTTGAGCCGATGCTGGCTGGGACGCACAAGGGTCAGGTGTGCCTCCAGATCGCGCCTGTCTCGGCAGGGGCCTGCCAGAACGACTTACTCCTCGGTCTCGACGCCTACGAGGTTGCTCGTCTCGTTCCAGTCGAGATAGTGCTGTTCGGTCAGTTCCTCCCAGTACGCTTCGAGGGCGACTGAGGTGGGGAAGGACCAGATCTCGAGCCGCTCGAAGTCTGACTGCCCCCGGATCGTCGCACGCCCTAAGAACCGAGCCCCCGCAGCCACTGCCGACGCTCTGGCTCGGTCCCACAAGCGCCGAAGCTCCTCCTGTCGCCCGTCGTTGAGCGTGTACCACGCACTTCTCGGTCGGAACTGGTGAACCCAGATGATCAACTAGCCATCCCTCCAGCTCGTCAGCCGCCTCGCCTTGCCCACGTAGTGACGAGAGGTTGTGAACATGAAATCGCGGGCGCGTTCATGGGCGAACATGCAGGTTGCAAGCGTCTCGAGATCGGGGAGCTCCCAGAGTGCGGCGTGGTCCCAGCCGCTCGTCACCGACATCGCAAAACGGCCGACCTGGTCAACGCCTTGCTCACTATCGAACCGAAATGCGACGTCGCAGTCGGCATCGTACGCCGCCCGCTCAGCAGCGCTGGCTGCGTGCCATGCGTCATTCCACCGCCAGAGCGCCAAGAAGCCGAGGACGTTACGGCTGCGCCGGCGGGACGGCACAGGTGGCAAGTCGCGGGAGCCGATGAACCACTCTGTCCGTCCCAGGCCCCTCCATCCGCTAGTCATCAGGCGGCCCACCCCCAGAAGGGCGGCTTCTAGAGAGGGAGCCTCGAAACAACCGAAAAAGCCGGGCTCGTGGTAGGGCCCCATGTCATAGACCGCGGGCTCCCCCGTCCCGCGGACGCTCTCACGGACCGATGTTTTCCAACCTTCGGCCCGCAGCGCCTCGACGGCAGGGAAAATATTCCCGAGCACGGCAGACAGCCCAGCGGAGCCACCGCCAACGCGGTCGAACCGCGTGACAAAGACGACGCCGGCAGTCATCGGACTCCTCCGCCAAACAAGCCACGAGATAGATAGCGCTCGAGCAAGAGACCGACCACGACAGCCGGTATGAGATTGACGAGCGTGAGAGCCGACAGTCGGTCCCACTGCGCCCCGAACGACGTAATTCGTGCGGCGAGGAGCGGCTGGACAGTGGTCGCTTCCTGAAAGGTGAGCATGAGGGCAAATAGGTACTCATTCCAGGCAAAGATGAAGCAGAACAGGGCCGACGCAACAAGGCCAGGGCGCGCCAACGGCAAGGCGACATACCAGAAGGTTGCGAACCGCCCGCATCCCTCGACCCGAGCACTCTCCTCGATCTCGATGGGAATCCGGACAAAGGAGTTGCGCAGGATCCAGATGGCAAACGGCAACGAGAACCCTGTGTAGGCGATCACAAGCCCGAACTGGGTGTCGAGGAGCCCCGCGTCCCGAAACATCAGGAGGAAGGCGAGCACCACCGCAACTGGCGGCAGCATTCGCTGCGAGATGAACCAAAAGGCGATGTCGTCGTTGCGCCACGGTCCCGCCCGGTAACGAAATCGTGCTAGACCGTATGCACCAAGCGCCCCCAGGGTCGTGGTGAGGAGCGCGCTTCCGCCCGCCGCGACGAGGCTGTTGGTGAAGGCGCGGAGTACCTCGGCCCGGGCCTCAGAGAAGAGCATCCACTCCCACGCAGAGAGGGTGGGCCGGAAATCGACACCCGGCAGATACGTCGGCCCGGTCGAAATGGCAACCGGCGGCTTCAGCGAGGTGATGAGGATCCAGTAGAGAGGAAACGCAACGACTAGTCCCCAGATGAGGAGAGCACCGTGGCACGTAAACGACGCGATCCGTCGCCGCCCAAACATCATTCGCTGTATCTCGCGCTCACACGGCGGGCCATGGACAAGAGCAGCGTCGAGACGAGCACGACGACGACGAGCAGCGCATAAGCGGTCGTCGACGCGTAGGCTAGGTCGCCTTGTTTGACGCCCAGGTCGTAGGCGTACACCGTCGCCGACTCCGTCGCGCGACCCGGCCCGCCACCCGTGACGACCCGGATGATGTCCACCACTTTGAAAGCCTCAACCGCTCGGAGCAGGAGGGCCGTCACCGACACGGGAAGCAGGAGCGGAAAAACGACGTGACGGAAGACCTGCCACTCGCTGGCACCATCGACTCGAGCAGCCTCGAGCGGCTCATCCGGCAGAGACTGGAGCCCGGCGAGCAGCAACAGCATCATGAAGGGCGTCCACTGCCAGGCGTCGACAAGTACCAGCGTCAGGCGAGCCATCCACTCGCCGCCGAGCCACGGGATTGGCGGCAGCCCGACGAGCCTGAGAAGGCCGTTCACGGGACCGAACGCCTCTCCGAGCATCATCCGACCGATGATGAAGCCGACAGCGATCGGACTTACCATCATCGGAAGGAGGAAGAACAGCCGCCAGGCTCGCTCGCCACGAACTCCGCGGTTGAGTAAGACGGCCAGCCCCAGGCCGAGCACGTACTCGAGGGTGACGGCCCCAACGACAAAGATAGCTGTGTTGAGGAGGGTCTGCAGGAGCGCGCCATCAGTAGCGAGGCGGCTCCAGTTGGCTAGTCCGACAAATTGGAGCGGCTCCCGACGAAAGAGGTTAGCGTTCGTCACCGTAAGAGCCAGGGAGAACACCAGGGGAAAGATGCCCAGCAGGAGCACGACGGCAACCGGCGGCACCAGAAACGCCCGTCGTACCCATCGGTCTGGGTCTGGCTTCATGGCCCGGGGCGCGGTTGCGCCCCGGGCCATCTCCCCCCGACTCACTGAGCCGGCAGTCCGAGCGCTTCGCGGTACAGCTTGAGTTGGCGCTCTTTGCCGAGCCGATCAGTGATCTGGCGCCACGTCTCGGCGGCCTTGTTCAGAGCGTCCTGTGGACTCGTCTGGCCAGAGAGCGCCTCGGATACGGCGAGCTCGACCGCATCCTTGTATTCCGGGAAGCCCGGCAAGCGGAGGTCGAACACCGCGTTCGGGTGCTCCAGGGCGCTGCGGATCGAGTCGACGTACTCTCGCGCCTCGTCCGCTGGCCAGCCGGCGCGGACCCAGACATCCGGCTTCAGCTGGCTGTCGAGGGAGGGGTTGACGCCAGTACCACCGGTCACCACGGCCACGTCCAGGACCGTCGGGCTCCCCAGGAACGAAGCGAGGTCGAAGGCAGCCGCCGCATTCCGCGTGTCCCTCGGAACGACGTTGATCCAGCCACCGAACCCGAGGAAGGGAGCGCGGTTCGGCTCGCTTGGCTTCACCCACTGGCTGGTCCTAGCATCCCAGTACTCATCAGCCCCAGGGGCCATCGCGTAGCCGACCTTCCCGTCGACGACAGACATCGACGGGTCCTTCGACAACGGCCCGATGTCGCCCCACTGGATGTCCTGCGCGGCCTTGCCCCCCACGAACGTCTGAGCGTTCTCAATCCAGCCGAAATTGAGCATGCCTTCTGGCCCGTAGCTGATCGCCCGCTTCCAGTCCTCGAGCGCCCGAACAAACCCGGGATCGTTGATGCGGGGCTCCATGGTCTCGGGGTCAAAGAAGAACCCGGGATCGTCTGGGGCCTTGGCGTAGGCCGCCGCGCGGGTCATGAAACCATTCCAACCCTGGTTCTTCCGCATCGGGAGCTCCACGAGCCCGTAGTCTGGCTGGCCGTCACCGTTCCAGTCCCAGCCGGTGAAGAACTTGGCGATCCGTTCGTATTGCTGCCACGAGGCAGCCGGAGCAAGGACCTCGCCCATCTCTTGCTGATATCTCGCCCCATATTGAGCAAAGGCGTCCTTGCGATAGAAGTAGGTGAGAACGTCGCCATCCCACGGCAAGGCGTACGCCACGCCGCCCCAGGACAACGACTGCTCCCGGAAGACCTTCAAGACGCCATCCCAGTGGACTCGCTCCTTGGCCCAGTCCGGGACTGGCAGAAGGAACCCCCCTCCCATGAGGTCACCACCGTAATTGCTGCCGATGTTGATCACGTCGGCGAGATAGGTCCCCGTACTGACAGCAGAAAGAACTTTGTCTCCGAGATCGCCAAACGGGATCTCGTCGACCCGCACCTGCGCACCGGTTGTTGCTGCCCACTCCTGGGCTCTGGCCTTCATGAAGTCGAGCTGTCCGGCAGGCCCTGCGATCACCAGGGAGACACCCGCAAAGCGACCTTCGGCGGTGCCGGGGTCGGGGATCTCTGACGTACTCGGTGTTGCGCTTGCCGGCGCACCGGGCGATCCACTTGCCGGTGCCACTGGAGACCCGCTACGAGTCGGCGTGGTAGCCCCGCCACACGCTGTCGCCCCCAAGGCCAGCGCGACGAGGGTAAGCAGAAGTCGTTTCATGGTTGTCCTCCTCTCTACTTCTCTTCGATCAGTTCCCTGACACGATTGACCTCGGCCACGAACTCTTCCACTCGCCGCTGATCTACGGGCTTCCACCAGCAGCCGTCCTCCTTGAACGCCGAACCGACGATCGCCCCATCAGCCACCGACAGCAGCTCGAACGCCGAGTCTCTGGAAAGCCCACTGCCGATGAGAACTGGTAGCCTCGTGGCTGCCTTCACCCGGCGGAGCTTCGAAAGTTCCGTGGGTGAGCCGGTTCTCGTGCCGCTGACGATCACGACATCTGCGTCGAAGAACTCGACATCGCGCGTTTGTTCTTCCAGTGACCGGTCAGCGGTGATCGCGTGCGCTCCGAACTTGACATCGACGTCGGCAAAGATCCGGACGTCGCGAGCGTGTATGGCTGATCGATATCGCATGGCTCTGCCCGCAGGGCCGTCGATCAGGCCCTCGTTCGCGACGTAGGCGTTCGCCCACTGGTTGACGCGCACCCAGCGAGCTCCGACGGCCTTGGCCACAGCCAGCGCCGGGATCGCACCATTCGCCACGAGGGTGATGCCGATCGGCAGGTGGGTGACATCCCGGGCCCGCAGGCAGGCCGCGGTCAGTGCAGCCACCGTCTCCGGACCAATATCCTCGGGCCGCGCGAACGGTAAATCGAACGCGTTTTCGACAATGATGCCGTCCACTCCACCCGACGTCAGCCGACGGGCGTCGGCCTGGGCGGCGGCGAAGATCGTCTCCATGGAGTCGCCGGTGTAGCGAGGTGCACCCGGCAGCGGAGGGAGATGGATGACGCCGATGATGGGCTTAGGCCGGCTGAACAGGTCGCTCAGGGCATTCGGCTTAGGGGGCAACAACGACAGTTCTTCCAATCGACGCTCCTTTCCCGTGCGGATCGGCTACTGGCGGTGCGCCAGATACGGCCCTATGTCATCTCGGCTAGGAAGGCCGGCCTGGGCTCCCAGCCGACGACACGCGAGGGCCCCCGCGATGCATCCAAGGCGAGCCGCTTCATCGACGGCGAGGCCTGTCAGCCTCCCGTAGATGTACGCGCCCGCAAAGGCGTCGCCGGCACCGGTGGTATCCACCACATCGACCTCAGGCGGCTTGATTTCGAGCGTCCGATTGCCGGGTTGACTGAGGACGACGCCGTCCGATCCCGAGGTGAGCACTACGGTCGAGACCCCGAGATCGAACAGAACGGTCCTGGCCGACTGTTCGCCGCCCAAGGCGGCAGCGGCCCTGGCATTGACAATGACCGTGTCAGCCCCGCGGAGGCAGGCGTGGAGCGGGGCGAGCCCGCGTGCTTCAAAGGTGGCGGGCTCAAGGTCGATCGACACCGCGACGCCGGCTTGGCTCGCAAGTGCCGTCCAGGCGGCGGCCTGATCCGGATCGTACGGAACGGTGTGGAGCCAGGCAGCCGTCGATGGCCACGCTTTGGGGAGCTGGTCTGAGCCGGGGTAGAGGCGTCCGTCAGGGACGATCACGAGCGCCTTTTCCCCACTACGATCGACGATGGACACGCTGTAGTACGTGCTCTCACCGGTCCGCCGAGCGAGACGGGTCAAGTCCACACCCGCCTGAGCGAGGTCACGGGCCACCTGCCGACCGAATTCATCGTCGCCAACGCTCGCGACCAGCTCGCAACGAGCACCGAGTCGCACGAGGGCAACGGCCGTGTTCGCAGCGACCCCTCCCGCGTGCCGTACATGCTCGAGCGCCACGGCCTTTTCGTCTGCTGCGGGCCGTCGGGCAACCCGGACCGTGATGTCGTAGCCGGCGTCGCCAACAACGAGCGCCTTCATCGGCTCAGTTCGACGCGGTAGCGGTAGCGGTCAGCACGGTAGGCGCAGTCCACGTACTCGACTGGTCGGCCGCGACGATCGAAGCTCAGCCGATGGGCCATCAAGATCGGATCGCCGGGCCGGATGGCCAGAAGCGCCGCCAGCGTCTCGTCAGCGATCTGCGCTTCGATCGTCTCCTCGGCGCGCTGAGGCCGTGACCCGGACCGCCGATCGAGGATGTCGTACAGGGAGCCCGCGTCGAGCTCGGCGCTGGACGGCGGGCCCTCCTGCCCAAGGACCCAGGGCGGCAGCCAGGACCGATGGAACGCCATCGGTGCCTCATCTGCGAGGAGCACCCGCTCGACGAGAAGACACTTCCCCGAGGGGAGCTCGAGACGCGCCAGGACGTCGCCAGGCGGGATGGCCCAGGCGACTCCGACCGTGCGGCTGCCGGGTCGGAGTCCCCGAGCCCGCATGTCATCGTGGAAGCCAGCCAGCGTCAGAACCGGCTGTTCGACCACCGGCGTCCGTACGAACGTGCCACGTCCGGAGCCCCGCTCGATGAGGCCCTCCTGGACTAGATGATCCAGGGCGGCCCGGACCGTGATGCGGCTGACTCCGTAGTGTTCCATAAGCTGAACCTCGGTCGGAAGCTGTTCCCCCACGCTGTAGGTGCCGTTGACGATTGCCCGCCGCAGGTCTTCCTTGATCTGAAACCAGCGTGGTGCTCCTGTCTGCGGATTAATGCGGCCCAGCCGAAGCGCGTGCATAACGTTATTACGTTATCCCCTATCCAGCGGAACGTCAAGCCGCCCGGCTTCAAGCAATAGGGGTTGCGCCTCAAGCGCGAAGGCATGTTCCCGGACTATGCCGAGGACCAGCTGATCGAGATCGTGCCGCAGGTTGATCCCTCGGGCGCGCCAATCGAAGACGACGAGGACGAAGAGGACGACGAGGCTGAGACGACGAGGCTGAGTAGGGGGAGCGGGACGGCCTCTGCCTGTCGCTTGCCGGCGAGCGGGGCCTTGGTCCCTCGTCTCCGGCCCTGGGTCACGGCAAGGGAGGCCGTGCGACCGAAACCCTCAGCCGGGTGTCACCAGCGCTTGGAGGGTGGGCGCTGGCGGCCGAGCCTCGGCCGGGCGCGGGGTGCGGGAGCCTGGTAGTCGTTCCGGTAGTTTGTTCGGAGGACATCGGGGGACGCAACGGTCCGCGGGACCCTGGATTCACGCTTGCCGACCGTCTCGACGGACGCCCTCGGACATCGGGAGCGAGACGTAAACTCGGCTGGGGGCGATCCGTGCGAGTTCGAATCTCCCCTCGGCACCAGGGCTTTGACGGCGTGGCGGATGGCCTCGGTGCGCTGCGGGAGCTGGCTGTGGCTCGGGAAGCAGAATGGCGACGG
This sequence comes from Chloroflexota bacterium, assembly GCA_042408535.1. Classification (GTDB taxonomy): domain Bacteria; phylum Chloroflexota; class Limnocylindria; order Limnocylindrales; family CSP1-4; genus BPIH01. The sequence continues at coordinate 21,833 of JBHORA010000186.1, forward strand.
CGAAACCTGCCGCGACAGGCCGGCCGCCAGGGAGCTTAGCGGCCGAGGAGACCCCCGAGGAGGCCCCGCCGAGGGGCGGTGCGGGCCGGTGCCCCTGCGGCACCCTCGTCGCCAGAAACCCGCTCGGCGAGCCGAGTCAGGGCCGCCGCTGATGCCGAGCGCGGCGCGCCGCGGACGACCGGTTCCCCCTCGTTCACGGCCTTCAGATAGAGGAAGGGGTCGTAGGGCAGTTCGACCTCGATTCGGGCGCCGACGG
>JBHORA010000191.1:0-5946 GCA_042408535.1 Chloroflexota bacterium
GGGAGCGGCCGTGCCCGGCGAGCGCCGGCCGCTCCGAGCCCCGGAGGTCCCGAGCGCCAGACGTTCGACGAATTCGACCAGACGGAGCGTGGCCGTCGATGACGGCCGAAGGAGGTTCAACCGATGATGTGGCAGTGGCACAGCCCCGCCGACTGGGGCGTCATGGGGATCTGGACGATCGTCTGGATCGTCCTCGTCGTGGCAGCGATTACCCTCACCGTCTGGCTCATCGGGCGCTTCGTCGCCCCGAGGGACGGCGGTGCACCGAGCCGGGGTGACGATGCCGAGGAGATCCTCCGTCGGCGCTTCGCCTCGGGCGAAATCGACGCCGAGGAATACGAGCGCCGCCTCGCCATCCTCCGCCGGGGTCGCTGAGCAGGTCACCCGGGCGTTCTCATCCCGATCAGGCCGGCGGGCCTGAGGAAGGCGTCGCGGGAGGCCGCTTCGCCTCGGGGCGCTCGTGGGTGGTCGCGCGAGCGCGCATCAACCCGCCGAAGGCAGGGGCCGCCCTCACCCGCCGCGGCGGTACGTCCCGGTCAGGCGCGCTACGCCGAGGACCCGACCCTCCATGGCCCGCCGGACCGTCGCTGCGTCCGGCGTTCCGGGAAGCCGGAGCGGGGCGGAAAGGGCCGATAGGGTGAAGACGTAGCGGTGCCGCCCCGATGGCGGGCAGGGGCCGCCCCAGCCGAGCCGGCCGAAGTCGTTCCGTCCCTCCTGGGGGGCGGCGGGGGTTCGGGATACGGCGCGGGGCAGGGAGCCGCCCGGCACCGCCGGGATGTCGATGACGACCCAGTGGATGAAGCCCCGAGCGTCGGGGTCGTCGACGATGAGGACGAGGGCTGTCGTCCCCTGTGGGGCGTCGTTCCAGGCGAGGGGCGGGGAGACGTCGGCGCCGTCACAGGTGTACTCGCGGGGGATCGGCTCGCCTTCACCGAAGGCGGAGCTCGTCAGTCGAAACTCGGGTGCCATGGTCGCCTCCGTCGATGTCGGGCTCGGGCCAGGGGTCGGAGCGGGACGAGAGGGCATCGGGCCCCCGGGGGACGGCTCCACCGATGGGGCTTCGACCGACGAGGGCGTCGAGGCAGTGCCCGTCGGTGGGCTCGACGCGGCCCCGGTGGTCGGCGTGGGCGGAGGACCAGTCCCGCTGCAGCCGAGGACGAAGAGCCCCAGACCCAGGGCGACGCCCAAGGCCCGGACATCGGGTGGCCGGATTCCCCGTCGCTCCATGGCTCCATTGTCCAACCGAGAGCAAGAGCGTCGGCAGGCCGGTCAGCGTCCAGCTCCGGGAGGCCTCGGGCTCGTCTCGATCCGTCTCCGGCTGGGGGTCGGTCCCTCGGCGGGGGCGCCTGGCTTCTCGACCGTTCGTCCCGAGCCGAGGTTCGCTCGACCCGTGGCCCGGGTCTTCGACCGGGGATCGTCAGCCGAAGCGCCCGGCCATCCGCCGGAGTCGGGCGACGCGCTCGGCGATCGGGGGGTGGGTCGAGAAGAGGCTCGTCAGATCAGCGCCCCGGAGGGGATTGACGATGTAGAGGTGGGCGAAGGCCGGGTTCGGCGCGGGCGCTGGCTCTCGGGTCCGTTGCGACCACAGGCCGAAAGCCGGGCGGCGCGATGCCGCCTCAAGGCGCTCGAGGGCCTGGGCCAGTCCCTCGGGGTCGCGGGTGAGCTCGGCCCCGCTCGTGTCGGCGCCGTACTCCCGGCTCCGAGAGACGGCGAGCTGGATGATCATCGCCGCGAGAGGTGCCAGGAGGATGGCGGCGATGGCGCCGAGCGGGTTGGGCCGTTCGTCGTCGCTGCCACCACCGAACCAGAGCTGGAACTGGAGCATCTGGGCGATGAAGCTGATGGCACCGGCGATCGTCGCGGCGACCGTGCCGATCAGGGTGTCCCGATTCTTCACGTGGGAGAGCTCGTGGGCGAGGACGCCCGCCAGCTGCCGGTCATCCATGATCTCGAGGAGGCCGGTGGTGACGGCGACGGCTGCGTGGGTCGGATCGCGGCCGGTGGCGAAGGCGTTCGGCTCGGGTCGTTCGATGACGTAGAGCCGAGGCACCGGGATGCCGGCTCGCTGGGCGAGTTCGGCGACGATCCGCCGGACCTGCGGAAGCTCGCCGGGTCGAAGCTCGCGGGCTCCCGCGGCGCGGAGGGCGAGGCTGTCGCTCGTCCAATAGACGGCCACGTTCATGATCGTCGCGAAGGCGAGGGCGAGGAGGGCGAGCCGGCTGCCGCCGACCGCGTAGCCGACGAAGACGAGGAGGCCGGCGAGGGCGGCCATGAGCGTCCAGGTCTTGAGGTTGTTCGCGTAGCTGGTCATCGATTCCATTCTGGTGCCTGCAGTTTGGCGCTGATCGATCCCTCTGTCATCGACCCCTTTGGCCGTGGTTGCGCGTCGGGTCGCGAGGGCGTGTCAGTGCCTCGGCGAGTGTCGGTCCCTGACCACCCGCGACGACGACACAGCGCGACCACAATACAGCATGTGCGCACCAGCTTAGACGAGCGTGAGAACAACGCAAGGTTGACGGGAAGCAGGGTTCGAGGCGCGGCTATGCGCAGAACGGGCAAGGCAGGCGGCGTGCGGACCCGGCGGCGTGCCGACGAGGCGGCGTGCCGACGAGGCGGCGTGCGGACCCGGCGGCGTGCGGACGAGGCGGCCTGTCCACCTCCTGACCGGCCCGACCGAGTCAACCTTGCTCGAGACGGGCCGACCGTACTCGAGGCGGGCCGACCGTTCTCGAGGCGGGCCGACCGTACTCGAGGCGGGCCTCTTGTCACGACCGTGGTGGAGGCCTCTGCTTTGGCGAGCTCGGCGTCCCCTCGCTCCGCGCCCTCGAGGCGGTCGACCACGAGGTCGCAGTCGCGAAGGTCGGCCCGAGCGAGGACTCCCGGGATGGTGACACCCAGAGCGAACAGAACGCCCCTCGATGGCCGACAGCCGCGGTCGGTGACACCCAGAGCGAACAGAACGGCCCGACTTCGGCCTTGAGGCCACGTTCTGTTCGCTGCGGCCGTCAACGAGGGCCGGTGACTTGCCGACCGCCCCGTTCTGTCCGGCCTGAGTGTCAGAAGGGACGCCCACCACTCGGGAAGGCCCGTTCTGGAGCCTCAGGGCGTCACCGGGTCGAACTCGCCAGGACCGGTCCGCGTTCTGCTCGCGCTGGCCGTCACACGTATGGCTGCCGGCCCGGCCGACCCAGTCCCTTCCCACGAGCAGCACGGCACGATCCAGGAATCGATGTCGGCGGAGCGGCGTGCTTCCCCCTGCGGTGTCGGAGCGAACGACGAGGTCTGAAGAGCAACGGCGGGCGCGCCGCGGATCGCCCCGAGCTCGTGGGCACGGCGCGACGAAGCCCGTCCGCGTCGTTAAGGACGCAGCAGCTCGTCGGGCGCGCCTCGCCTCTCCCAGGCCCGGGCGAGCCGCAGCCCGAGCGGTCCCGGCTCGTCGACCACCAGGCGACGCCAGAATCCGCATCGGATCGCCGGCTCGACCCCCTGCAGCTCGGCGCCCGCGAACCATGAGCAGGCGAAACAGCGGCGGGCGGCAAGGGCACCCCGTTGGGGACAGGCGACCTCGCCGGACTCGATCGGGAGCCTCCGGGTCGAGCGGAGGTCGGCTCCCCTGGTCCCTGGCCCTGGTCCGGGCCCCAGTCCCATGCCAGTCATCAGTTCGTCCTCCGTCCCGTCGGTCGGTCGTCGATGGCGGCGACGATAGGCCACCTCGTTCGCCGCCACCCCCTGCCAAATGGCCCCTCTTTCCGTCGCGGTTCCGGAGCGCGGAACGGGTGCTCGCCCGGCCGGCGGAAGGACCCGACCCGGCGCCCGAGGGAGCGAATGGGCCCGGAATCCTGGCTCCTCATCCACGAGGCCAGCGCGGAAGGACCCGACCCGGCGCCCGAGGGAGCGAATGAGTTGACGGCCCCCACCGCCGACCGCTACGATCCCAGCCACAACCGAAGACCTTATCGAGAGTGGCGGAGGGACCGGCCCGATGAAGCCACGACAACCTACCGGCGCACAGACCCTCGCCGGCAAGGTGCCAAGTCCGGGCAGGAGCATTCCTGCGAGATAAGGGTGCATCGAGACCCTTCCTCGGCAGGAAGGGTCTTCTGTTTCGGTCGTCCCCGTCGCTCTCGGCCAGGATCTGCCCGACCCCGTCTAGACGGGAGCCCATCGAGAGCCGCCCGAAGGAGCCGACCATGACGACCGAGACCGCCACCCCGACCGCCACCGCGACGACCGGCGCGCGGTCGATGATGGCCGCGGTCGAGGCGGCCGCCGGGCCCAGCTCGGCCGTCGACTCCACCGGGGGCACCACGGCCGCCGACTCCACCGGGGGCAGCACGACCGCCGACTCCACCGGGGGCACCACGACCGCCGACTCCACCGGGGGCACCACGACCGCCGACTCCACCGGGGGCGCCACGACCGATGACGAGGCGACCACGGGCGACCCGTCGCGGCCCCGGATCGTCGGTCTTCGCTGTCGGAACTGTCGACGCCCCGAACCCCTCGGCCCCTCCTACGTCTGCCCGGCCTGCTTCGGCCCCCTCGAGGTCGAATACGACCTCGCCGTCGCTGCCCGAACCCTGACCCGGGACGCCGTCGCCGCCCGACCCCAGGGCATCTGGCGCTACCTCGAGCTCCTCCCCGTCGCTGCTGCCCCCCGCCGCGGCCTCGCCGTCGGCTCTACCCCGCTCGTCGAGGCGACCCGTCTCGGCCCGGCGCTCGGCATCGGCCGCCTCTGGCTGAAGGACGACACCCGGAACCCGACCCTGTCCTTCAAGGACCGACCCGTCGCCATCGCGGCGGCCCGGGCCGTCGAGTTCGGCTTCGACGTCCTCGCCTGTGCGTCGACGGGCAACCTGGCCGGCGCCGTTGCCGCGGCCGCGGCGGCCCTCGGCTTGCGAGCCTACGTCTTCGTCCCGGCTGACCTCGAGGCGGCCAAGATCGACCATGCCCTCGCCTACGGGGCGACGGTCGTCCCCATCGAGGGCACCTACGACGAGATCAACCGCCTGAGTCTCGAGGTCGCCGATGAGGAAGGCTGGGCCTTCGTCAACGTGAACCTCCGCCCCTACTCCGCCGAAGGGAGCAAGACCCTCGCCTTCGAGATCGCCGAAGGCCTCGGCTGGCGGCTGCCCGACGTCATCGTGGCCCCGATCGCTTCGGGCGCCCTCTTCACGAAGGTCGCGCGGGGAATCGAGGAGCTCGTCGCGCTCGGCCTCGTCGAGCCGCGACCGGTACGCTTCGTCGGGGCCCAGCCCGCCGGCTGCGCCCCGGTGGCGACGGCCTTCCGAACCGGGGTCGACACCGTCTCCCCCGTCCGGACGCCCGAGACGATCGTCCGCTCCCTCGCCATCGGTTCCCCGGCCGACGGGCCCTACGCGCTCGAGCTGGCCCGGGCGAGCCGGGGCTCCATCGAGGCCGTCCCCGACGAAGCGACCGCCGCCGCCATTCGGCGCCTGGCGGCGACCGAGGGCATCTTCGCCGAGACCGCTGGCGGAGTGACGATCGCGGCCGTCGAACAGGCCCGACGCTCGGGCGTCATCGGCCCGGACGACGAGGTCGTCGCCCTCGTCACCGGCAACGGGGTGAAGACGCCCGACGCCCGGGCCTACGGTCTCCAGGACCGCCCGGCGGGCCCGAACGAAGCCGGTCTGGCGCCTCCGATCCGGCCCTCCTACGCCGCGTTCGCGGCCTGGTACCGAAGCGCCCGGTGACGGACGGTCTCGTCCGCCGGCCGAGTGGCGACGGCCGCCGCCTCGCATCGTCTCTGTCCGCAGCACCCGACACAGCACGGGAGTTCCCACTGGCATGAGCACGGTCCGCATTCCCCCCGTTCTCCGCTCGGCGACGGGCGGCGCGAAGCAGGTCGAGGTCGCCGGAGCGACGGTCGGCGAAGCCCTCGAGGCCCTCGTCGGCGCCTACCCGGCCCTCCGCGCCCAGCTCTTC
>JBHORA010000192.1:0-12409 GCA_042408535.1 Chloroflexota bacterium
GCGTCCTCGACCGCTGCGCCCCTGGCAGCCGCACCGTCCCCGAGGGCTGCATCCCTGGCAGCCGCACCATCCCCGGGGGCTGCATCCCTGGCAGCCGCGATCCCCGCAGCCGCACCGTCCGCTGTCGGCCCCGAGTCGCGCCCTCCCCTGCCCGCGGCAGACCGGACGTCGGCAAGGATCCGATCGCCGAGACGGCTCCGCTCGGCGACGATGGCCGGAACGAGGGCGGTGACGAGACCGGGCGAGCACTCTTGCATCATCCGCGCAGTCTAGCGAGGCTTCCCCTGCTGACGCCACGCCTTGCCCGCCGCGCCCTGGCGGGGCGAGAATGACGGCCGATCAGCCCGCGTCCCATCCACCTCGTCCTTCCGGAGGCACCCGATCGCCAGCTTCGACCCAGCCGTACTTCTCGGCGCCGCCTTCCTCGTCTTCATTGTCGGCGCCCTGGCTCTCGATCTCGGTGTCTTCCACCGTGAGGCCCACGTCGTTTCGAGCCGCGAAGCCCTCGCCTGGACGAGCGTCTGGGTCACTCTCGCCGTCCTCTTCGGGATCGGGCTGTGCGTCGTTCGGGGACCGACGACGGCCGTCGAGTACCTGACGGGCTACGTCATCGAGTACTCGCTATCGGTCGACAATGTCTTCGTCTTCGGCCTCATCTTTGCCGCCTTCGCCGTCCCCCGCCAGCTCCAGCATCGGGTTCTGTTCTGGGGCGTCGTGGGGGCCCTCGTCATGCGCTTCGTCATGATCGTGACCGGGGCTGCCCTCATCGAACGCTTCCACTGGATCCTCACCCTGTTCGGTGTCTTCCTCGTCGTCACCGGTGTCCGGATGCTCCTGACCCATGCCGAGCCGCGGACGGATCCGTCGCGCAATCTGCTCGTGCGACTCGCCCGCCGCCGCTTCCGGGTCACCGAGGGCTTCGTCGGCCAGGCGTTCGTCGTTCGGACGCCGACGGGTCGGGCCATCACCCCCCTCTTCCTGGCGCTCCTCGCCGTGGAGGCGAGCGACCTCGTCTTCGCCGTCGATTCGATCCCCGCCATCTTCGCCGTCACGACCGACCCGTTCGTCGTCTTCACCTCGAACGCCTTCGCCATTCTCGGGCTGCGGTCCCTTTACTTCCTCCTAGCCGCCGCGGCTGCGCGGTTCGAGTACCTCCGCGTCGCCCTTTCGGTCGTCCTCGTCTTCGTCGGCGCCAAGCTCCTCCTGGCCGAATGGGTGAAGCTCGAACCGACCGTGAGTCTCGTGGTCGTCGTGGCGATTTTGGGGCTCGGCGTCTTCGCCTCGGTCCTGAAGGACCATCGATCAGGCCGGGAGGAGGGGCCGCTCAGGGTCGCGGCGGAGGACCAGGACGTCTGACGAACCCGCGCCGTCGAGGGCGGTCCGGGTTGTCGTCGCCGAGCGCCCGGGGCTCTCGGGGGCGCGGGCGCGCACCGACTGCCGGCCGAGAGCCGACGCCGCGACCCCCCACGCTCGCCCGGGAACAAATTCGGCCACGGCGGCCTGGCCCCGGGGGCGAGGACCTGTCGGTCGGCGCCATCGACACCTCGTGACACGCAGAGCGAACAGAACCGCGTTTCGCTGGCGCGACGCGCGGGCGTGACAGCCTGAGCGAACAGAACGCCCCTTCAGAGGGCGCGACGCGCGGGCGTGACAGCCTGAGCGAACAGAACGCAGATCGCACCGAGCGGGCCGCACGTTCTGTTCGGCCAGAGCGTCGCCGGGCGCTGACGGCCCGGCTGATGTGACGTTGTGTTCGGCCAGGCCGTCACCCACGGACGCCGGCGGGCGCCCCGGTGCGTTCTGTTCGGCCAGAGCGTCACCGGGTGGCGGCTCCGGTCCGGACAGCCCGTCGTGTTCGGCCAGGACGTCATGTCGGGCGGTCGACGGGGTGCCGAGCACGTTCTGGCCGGCAAAACGCCTCGCGGGCGACACGTTTCGCCCGGCCCCGGCCCCGAGCTCCGGTTCTCGCCATAGCGGCCGATCGTCCGGGGCACACCTGCTGCCTGCTCCTGCTCCGGGCTGCGTTGCCGCTCCGGTCCACATCGCCGTGTCGTTCGCTGGCTGCGGAAATCGCAGCCGGGCGCTCGACCTGCGAGCGATCGTCTGCCGCCTCGCCCGCGTCGATACTCTGCCGGCGCTCAGCCCCCGCGCTTCCGCTGGCCGGCTGTTCGGCACCCACCCCTTCGGCTCGACGCCGTCGCTGAGACGGGGCCGGGGCCGGGCTCAGAGAACACCAAGACGGCCGATTCCCCTACCTTGGGGTGCCCGGCACCGCAATTCGTTCTCTGTCGCGCACCAAAGGGGCGCCGAACCGGCCGCATCGGTGTGGTTCCACTGCTGCTCCAGTGCACCCTGACCGACCCGATCGCTCATCGCCTCCGAGAGCCCCCCCCGACGCGCCTCGGCCCGTGTTCGGGAACGCAGCCCGTCCCGGCGCTCTGGTGCCGCACCTCGCCGCCCTGATGCCACGCCGCCTCACCACACACCGGACGACGCGGCGGCCAGCTCGGCGGCGTGTTCTGGGACCACGAAAGGGCTGTGCGCTTCACGACGGGTGACGGCGAGTCGGCCGCATCCGTCGCCCCGGCGGCCTCGGTTTGTTGTTCTGTCCGAGGGTAAAGGCAGGACCTCGCCCGTCGAGCCAGTCGTGGCGGCTGCCGTCGACCTGGACGAGGAGTCCAGCCTGGGCCATCGGGGTCCGCCGGCTCCGGTAGCGGGGCGGGCGACGGGTGGGGCGGGCGACTTCCACCAGCCCGACGGGCCCTCCGCCCACGCCCAGCCGGTAGCGGGGCGGGCGACGGGTGGGGCGGGCGACTTCCACCAGCCCGACGGGCCCTCCGCCCACGCCCAGCCGGTAGCGGGGCGGGCGACGGGTGGGGCGGGCGACGGGTCCGGACCGCCCCGCGACCGGCGGCCCGGAGGAGGCATTGGAGGGAGGAGCGACCGATCCGGATCCCCTCGTCGGCCAGGAGGACCTCGGCGAGATGGGTGTCAGTCGCTCCTTCATGGTGGGAGGCTGACAGATTCACTGAGCAGTTGGCGGTGCGAGATTCATTGAGCAACGCCACGGCGCCCTCCCACGGCTCGGCCCTGCGCTAAGCTCGGGCTTGACGCCCCGATCCGAGCCACGATCCACCCGTTCGGTCGACCCAGCCCACCCGAGGAGCTTCGATGCCGGATCGAACAGCGAGGAACGCCCCAAACTCGCCGCGAACGAGGAGCACCCTGCCGATCGGGCACCGCGCGCCGACCCCCGCCAGCGAGCCCCTCTCCCTGCCGCCCGAAGGCCGACGCCGGGTTGTCATCGAGACGATCACCCCGGCCATCGACGGCGGGCGGTTCCCGATCAAGCGGATCGTCGGCGACAGCATCCAGGTCGAAGCCGACGTCTTCGCCGACGGCCACGACGAGCTCGCCGTCCGACTCCGCCATCGCCCGCCGGGATCCGCGACCTGGATCGAGACGCCGATGGACCCCCTCGGGAACGACCGCTGGCGAGGCCGCTTTCCGGTCGAACAGCTCGGACGCCACGAGTACACCATCGCAGCCTGGATCGACCACTTCGCGACGTGGCGGCGCGACCTCGAAAAGCGCCTCGCCGCCGGCCAGAACATCGAGGTCGATCTCCGGATCGGCGCCGAACAGGCGCGGGCAGCGGCCAAGCGGGCCGGGCAGACGGTGGCCAGGCCGAACCTGGACCCGCATCCAGAGACGACGAACCTGGACCCGCATCCAGAGACGACGAACTTGGCCACCACGAACCGGGACGCGACCCGCCTCGCGGAACTCGCCGCCGCCCTTGCCGACCCAGCCCGCTCCGCGACCGAGCGGGCCGCCGTCGCCCTCGGCCCCGAGCTGGCGAGTCTCATGGCCGCCTACCCCGATCGCCGCTTCGAGACCGTGGCCGAGCCGACCCTCGCCGTCGTCGTCGACCCACCCCACGCCCGCTTCTCGACCTGGTACGAGCTCTTCCCCCGCTCCGCCTCGCCGGACCCCACCCGCCCGGGGACGCTTCGCGACGTCATCGCTCGCCTCGAGTACATCGCTGACCTCGGCTTCGACGTCCTCTACCTACCGCCGATCCACCCCATCGGGCTGACCCATCGGAAGGGCCGGAACAACGCCCCGACCGCCGCCCGGGAGGATCCCGGCGTCCCCTGGGCGATCGGCGGCCCGGCCGGCGGCCACGACACCATCGACCCCGGCCTCGGCACCCTCGCCGATTTCGAAGCCCTCGTGGAGGCGGCCGCGGCGAAGGGGATCCGGATCGCCCTCGACCTCGCCTTCCAGGCCTCGCCCGACCACCCATACGTCCGCGAACACCCGTCCTGGTTCCGGGCCCGACCCGACGGGACGATCCAGTACGCCGAGAACCCCCCGAAGAAGTACCAGGACATCTACCCCTTCGACTTCGAGACCGACGACTGGCGAGCACTCTGGACCGAGCTCCTCCGGATCGTCCGCTTCTGGATCGATCGCGGCGTCCGGATCTTCCGGGTCGACAACCCGCACACGAAGCCCTTCGCCTTCTGGGAGTGGCTCATCGGCGAGGTCAAGCGGACCGATCCCGACGTCCTCTTCCTCTCCGAGGCCTTCACCCGGCCGAAGATCATGTATCGGCTGGCGAAGCTCGGCTTCTCCCAGTCGTACACGTACTTCACCTGGCGGACGACGAAGCACGAGCTGACCGCCTACTTCACCGAGCTCACCCAGCCCCCGCTCACCGACTTCTTCCGGCCGAACCTCTGGCCCAACACCCCCGACATCCTCCACGAGTACCTCCAGCTCGGGGGTCGACCGGCCTTCATCGTTCGCCTCGTCCTCGCGGCGACCCTCAGCGCTTCGTACGGGATCTACGGCCCGGCCTACGAGCTCTGCGTTGCCACAGCCCGCGAGTCCGGAAGCGAGGAGTACCTCGACTCCGAGAAGTACGAGATCCGCCACTGGAGCCTCGACGCCCCCGAGAGCATCGCCCCGATCGTCCGGAGGGTGAACGCCATCCGCCGCTCCCACCCGGCCCTCCAGGGCAACGGCCGGCTCAGCTTCCTGGCGATCGACAACGACGAGCTCCTCGCCTACTCGAAGCGCACCGCCGATGGCTCGGATCGGATCCTCGTCGTCGTCAACCTCGATCCCCACCACGTCCAGGCCGGAAGCCTAGAGCTCCCCCTCGCCGAGCTGGGCCTGCCCAGCGATCGCCCCTTCGAGGTGGAGGACCTCCTCGACGGCCAGACGTACCTCTGGCACGGAACCCGAAACGGGATCGTCCTCGACCCGGCCGTCCGACCCGCCCACGTCTTCGCCGTTCGGGCGCCCGTCCGGACCGAAGCCGACTTCGCCGCCGACCGATGACACGAACGACCCTCCGCCGGCCGGCGCGGCGAGCCGGAACGGCGGGTCTCTCCCCTGAACCCCTCTGGTACAAGGACGCCGTCATCTACCAGGTCCACGTCCGTGCCTTCTTCGACTCGAACGGCGACGGGATCGGCGACTTCCGAGGCCTGACCGAGAAGCTCGATTATCTCGCCGAGCTCGGGATCACCGCCGTCTGGCTCATGCCCTTCTATCCCTCCCCGGGCCGCGACGACGGCTACGACATCGCCGACTACGTCGGCGTCAACCCCGACTACGGGACGATCGCCGACGTCCGCCGCTTCATCCGCGAGGCCCACCGGCGCGGGATCCGGGTCATCGCCGAGCTCGTCTGCAACCACACCTCGGACCAGCATCCCTGGTTCCAGCGAGCCCGACGATCGCCGAAGGGAAGCGCCTTCCGGAACTTCTACGTCTGGAGCGACACCCCCGATCGGTACCGCGAAGCCCGGATCATCTTCCGCGACTTCGAGCCCTCGAACTGGTCGTGGGACCCCGTCGCCGGCCAGTACTACTGGCACCGCTTCTACCACCACCAGCCCGACCTCAACTATGACAACCCACGGGTTCGAGAGGCGATCTTCCGGGTCATGGACTTCTGGCTCGAGATGGGCATCGACGGCCTCCGCCTCGACGCCGTCCCCTACCTCTATGAGCGCGAAGGGACGAACTGCGAGAACCTCCCCGAGACCCACGCCTTCCTCAAGGCGCTCCGAGCCCACATCGACGAGCGCTTCGCCGACCGGATGCTCCTCGCCGAGGCGAACCAGTGGCCCGACGACGCCGTCGCCTACTTCGGGGAGGGCGACGAATGCCACATGGCCTTCCACTTCCCGATCATGCCCCGCCTCTTCATGGCCCTTCGAATGGAGGACCGCTACCCGATCGTCGACATCCTCGAGCAGACCCCGCCGATCCCCGACAACGCCCAGTGGGCGCTCTTCCTCCGGAACCACGACGAGCTGACCCTCGAGATGGTCACCGACGAGGAGCGGGACTACATGTATCGGGTCTACGCCTCCGATCCCCAGGCTCGGATCAACCTCGGGATCCGACGTCGCCTGGCGCCCCTCGTCGGCAACAACCGCCGCCGCATCGAGCTCCTGAACGGACTCCTCTTCTCCCTCCCTGGAACGCCGGTCGTCTACTACGGCGACGAGATCGGGATGGGCGACAACGTCTACCTCGGCGACCGGAACGGCGTTCGGACGCCGATGCAGTGGAGCCCGGACCGAAATGCCGGCTTCTCGACGGCGAACCGCCAGCGTCTCTACCTGCCGGTCATCGTCGATCCCGAGTATCACTACGAGGCGGTGAACGTCGCCGCTCAGCAGGCGAACCCGCACTCGCTCCTCTGGTGGATGCGGCGCCTCATCGCCCTCCGGAAGCGGCACCCGGCCTTCGGGCGGGGCAGCTTCGAGGTCGTTGGGGCCGACAACCGGAAAGTCCTTGCCTTCCTCCGACGGACCGCCGACGAGACGATCCTCGTCGTAGCGAACCTCTCACGGTACGCCCAATGGGCCCGGCTCGATCTCAACGCTGAGGCCGGGCTCGTCCCCGTCGAGCTCTTCGGGGGCGTCGAATTCCCGCCGGTCGGTGGCGAACCCTACGGCCTCAGCCTCGGTCCCCACAGCTTTCTCTGGTTCCGGCTCGAGGCGCCGCGGCCGAGCGAGTTCGTCGTTGTCCGGGGCCGCGAGCCGGCGACCCTGCCGGGTCCGGCCGACCTCGACCGCCACCTCGTCGGTCGATCGGCCGACGCCCTCGTCGGGGTCCTCCTCGACTGGATGCGGGAACGCCGCTGGTTCCGGAGCAAGGCCCGGCGGGTCCGGAGCGGTCGCCTCGCCGACGTCGTCGACCTCGGGCTCGACGATCGCCGGGCCGTTCTCGCCCTCCTCAACGTCGCCTACGACGAGGGCGAGCCCGAGCGGTACGCCATTCCCCTCGAGGTCGTTTCGGGCGAGGCCGCCCTCGAGCGGGCGGAGCGCGCCCCGGGCTCGGTCGTCGCTCGGTTCGCAACGGAGCCGACGCAATCGTCGGCCGCCGAGACCGAAGGCTCCGGGAGCGACTCGCCACCCTCCGACCGGCTCCTCGTCGACGCCGCCTACGACGCGGCCGTCGCCGACGCCCTCCTATCGGCCATCGACGCCCGGCGCCACCTCCGCGGGCGGGCAGGACGGATCGTCGGCCACCGCACCCGTGCCTTCCGGGATCTCCGCCATCCGGCCACCGAATCCCTCGCCGCGACGCCGCTCCGGGCCGAGCAGTCGAACACGTCGCTCGTCTTCGGCGACCGCCTCATCCTCAAGCTCTACCGGGTCCTCGAAGCGGGCGAGAACCCCGATCTCGAGATCGGCCGCTTCCTGACCGAGCGCGGCTTCCCGAACGTCCCGGCCGTCGCCGGCTACCTCGAGTACCGGAGTCCGGAGGGGGCGTCGTCGACGCTCGCCGTCCTCCAGGCCTACGTCCGGAACGAGGGCGACCTCTGGGACATCACCCTCGACGCCGTCGACGCCTTCTACGAGACCGCCCTCGCCGAACCCGAGGCGCCGCTCCTCGACAAACCGACGACGGGGACGCTCCTCGAGGCGAGTCGGGCCGAGCCACCAGCGGCGGCCCACCGCCTCGTCGGCGCCTACCTCGACACGGCCCGCCTCCTCGGCGAGCGGCTCGGCGAGCTCCACTCGGCTCTCGCCTCTGCCCCCGACGACCCGGCCTTCGCCCCCGAGCCGATGACGCCCTTCCATCAGCGAGCCCTCTCCCAATCGGTTCGGGGGGCTGTCCGCGAGGGCCTGCGACTCCTCGAGCGGAACCGAGCCGCCCTCCCCGATCACCTCCGGGCCATGATCGAGGCCGTCCTCGACGCCGGCCGGCGGATCGACGACCGGCTTCGGCCCCTCGTCGAGCGGCCGATCGGCGGGATGCGGATCCGCTGCCACGGAGACTTCCACGCCGGCCAGGTCCTCTTCACCGGCCGCGATGTCGTCATCATCGACTTCGAGGGGGAGCCGGCCCGTCCCCTCTCGGAGCGCCGACTGAAGCGCCCGGCCCTCGTCGACGTGGCCGGCATGGTCCGCTCCTTCCACTACGCCGCCCACCACCCGCTCGTCGCCCAAGACGAGCGGGTCGGGCGAGGCGAGGAGGGGCGGGCGAAGCTCGGTGCCTGGGCCCGCTTCTGGTACACGACCGTCGCCGCGGCGTTCCTGCGGGGCTACGACGAGGCGACGAGCGGGGCCGCCTTCCTCCCCGCCGACCCGGCGAGCCGGGCGATCCTCCTCGACGCCCTCCTCGTCGCGAAGGCGGCCTACGAGCTCCGCTACGAGCTGAACAACCGGCCAGCCTGGGTCGAGATCCCACTCCTCGGCCTCGCCGAGCTCCTCGGCAGCCGACCCTGAGGCGGGAGCAACCGCCGAATGCACGTTTCGGCCGAGGCGCGCCGACGCTACCGGATCGAGGAGGCCCTCCTCGAGGCGGACGGCCGGCTCGTCTTCGCCGATCCCCTCGCGGCCCGGCGTCTCGTCCGCCGGCTGGCGGCTCGGCCGGGTGCCACCGACGCGACCGTCCCCGAGGCGGGTGAGCTCTTCGCCGCCGCTGTCATCCACGAACTCTTCCACCTCGTCATCCGACGCCACCTCGAGCGGGTCGACCCGGCCGCCTTCGACGCCGCCCGGGCAACCCTCGAGGGCGCCATCGGCCCGACCGAGCTCGACCGCCTCTTCGAGGCCCTCGAGCGCACCTTCCCACCCCGCCAGGTCACGCGCCGGAGGGCCCGTCAGCCCCCGGAGGCGCGTCCGGCGAGCGAGGTCCTCCTGACCCTCCTCCTCGTCTGGCTCCAGAACGCGAACCCGGCGATGGAGCCCTTCCGGGACCTCTTCGACGACCGCGCTCTCGCCGCCTCGACCGCCTATGAGACGGCGATCCGCCGCCTCGCCGCCGCCTTCGCCGCTCGACCCCCGGTCGAGGGCCGCGGCCTGTCCCTCGTCACCTTCCTCCGGAGCCCCGCCGTCGAGGTCCCCGATTCCCTCGCCGGCCAGCTTCGCTATATCCGGGAGCGGTGGGCCGACCTCATCGGTGACGCCGTCGGTCGGCTCGATCTCGCCCTCGATCTCCTCGACGAAGAGGCCCTCGCCCGCTGGCGGCGCTTCCACCGGACTGGCGTCGGCGCGGCGCCTGCGGGCGTGCCGACCTTCGTCGGCCTCGAGGCCGAAGCCGAGGCGTACAGCCCGGACCGCGACTGGATGCCCCGGGTCGTCCTCATGGCAAAGAGCACGTACGTCTGGCTCGACCAGCTCTCGCGCCGCTACGGGCACCCGATCCGGCGCCTCGACGAGATCCCCGACGAGGAGCTCGACACCCTCGCCCGCTGGGGCATGACGGGGCTCTGGCTCATCGGCCTCTGGCAGCGGAGCCGGGCCTCGGCGAAGATCAAGCAGCTCCGCGGCAATCCCGATGCCCTCGCCTCGGCCTACGCCCTCGACGAGTACCGGATCGCCGATGACCTCGGCGGCGAGCCCGCCTGGGCGAACCTCCGCGACCGGGCGGCGGCCCGCGGGATCCGGCTCGCCTCGGACATGGTCCCGAACCACATGGGAATCGATTCGCGGTGGGTCATCGAGCATCCCGAGTGGTTCCTCTCCCTCCCCGAGCCGCCGTTTCCCTCGTACACGTTCAGCGGCCCCGACCTCTCCGACGATCCGCGGATTGGGATCTTCATCGAGGACCACTACTGGGACGGCTCCGACGCCGCCGTCGTCTTTCGGCGCCACGACCGGCGGACCGGCGAGGACCGCTACATCTACCACGGCAACGACGGGACGAACCTCCCCTGGAACGACACGGCCCAGCTGAACTACCTCGATCCCGTCGTTCGCGAGCAGGTCATCGCGACGATCCTCGACGTCGCCCGCCGCTTCCCGATCATCCGCTTCGACGCGGCGATGACCCTCGCTCGGCGGCATATCCAGCGCCTCTGGTTCCCCGAGCCGGGGACCGCCGGAGCGATCCCGTCGCGGGCCGAGCACGGCCTGAGCCGAGCCGCCTTCGAAGCGGCGATGCCGACCGAGTTCTGGCGGGACGTCGTCGACCGGGTGGCCGCCGAGGCCCCCGACACGCTCCTCCTCGCCGAGGCCTTCTGGCTCATGGAGGGCTACTTCGTCCGGACCCTCGGCATGCACCGGGTCTACAACAGCGCCTTCATGCACATGCTCCGGGACGAGCGGAACGCGGAGTATCGGGGGCTCGTCCGGAGCACCCTCGAGTTCGACCCGGAGATCCTGAAGCGGTACGTGAACTTCATGAACAACCCCGACGAGCGGACGGCCGTCGACCAGTTCGGGAAGGGCGACAAGTACTTCGCCGTGGCGACGCTCCTGGCCACGCTCCCCGGGCTGCCGATGTTCGGGCACGGGCAGGTCGAGGGTTTCGCCGAGAAGTACGGAATGGAGTTCCGGCGGGCGTATCTGGCCGAGGAGCCCGATCCCTGGCTCGTCGAGCGCCACGAGCGGGAGATCTTCCCCCTCCTCCACCGCCGGGCCGACTTCGCCGAGGTCGCCGAGTTCCGGTTCTACGACGTCGTTGCCGACGACGGGACGGTGAACGAGGACGTCTTCGCCTACTCGAACGGCCGCGGCGCGACCCGGTCGCTCGTCGTCGTCCACAACCGCTACGCCTCGGCCACCGGCCGGATCCGCGATTCGGTCGCCTTCTCGGTGCCGGCCGAGGGCGGCGGGCGGCGGCTCGTCCGGACGACCCTCGCCGAGGCGCTCGGCCTGCCCGACGACCCCGGCGCCTGGGTCATCGCCCGGGACCACGTCCGGGGCCAGGAGTTCCTCTGGAACGCGGCGGCGGTCCGGCGGGACGGGCTCCGGCTCGAGCTCGGTCCGTACGAGCGGCGGGTCTTCCTCGACCTCCGCGACGTCCACGACGGGGCGAGCGGGATCTGGTCGCGCCTCGCGGCGCGGCTCGGGGGGCAGGGCGTGCCGTCGATGGAGGACGCGCTCTGGGAGCTCGAGCTCGATGCGGTCCACGGGCCCCTGCGGGCGATCTTCGAGGACGGGGCGGTCGGGCGGCTCCTCGAGGCGGCGGGGGACCCCGCACCGGCCGATCCCGCCCCGATCCTCGACGAGCTCGAACGCCGGATCGTCCGCTTCGCGGCAGCCGTCGCGGGCCTGACTCGGACGGGCGGCGATCCGGCCGCCGTCGGGCGGGCGGCCCGGGCGAACCTCGGCGCCATCCGGACGCTCCTCGGCCGCGACGTCCTCGCCGCTCCTGCTGCCACCCACCCACCCCGCGCCCGCCGGGCGACCGCGGCCGGCCATGCGACGGCCACGCCCATCGAGCCCTTCGTCGTCGATCGCCCCCGGGCGGCCGCCCTCGCCGCCTGGGCGATCCTCGCGCCCCTCGGCCATCTCGCCGCCCCGGCCCCGGTCGAGGCGACGAGCCGGGCCTGGTTCACCGAGCTCCGACTCGAGCCGGTCCTGGCCGTCGGCCTCCGGTCCGTCGGGCTGGACGAAGGAGCGGCCTGGGCGGCCGCCGAGCACGTCCGGGTCCTCCTCGGCCTCCCGCGTCTCGGCGCCATCGGCGGCCGGACCCGCGCCGAGCGGCGAGCCCGCCTCGTCGCCGCCCTCCTGGCGAGCCCCGAGATCCGGCACTTCGTCCGGGTGAACACGTGGGAGGGGGTCGAGTGGTTCGGCCGCGAGGAGTGGCGGGAGCTCCTCGGCTGGCTCGCCGCCGTGGCAGCCCTCACGGCCTCGGCCCGGCGCAGCACCGGTGAGCAGTCCCCGACCCGGGTCCGCCTCTCCCATCCGCCCACCGGACGCGCCCGCCTCGGCCCCTCGACCGCAGCCCGGCTCGATCGTTCGACCGCAGCCCTCCTGGCCGAGCTCGCCGCTCTCGCCGACGCGGCCGGCTACCGCCTCGACCGCCTCCGGCAGCTGCTGTGACGGCAGAACGCCTCCCCGAGGAGGCGCGGTTGCTCGGGCTATCCGGTATGTGGTATCAGCCGCCGCCGAGCCGCAGGCGACGATGAAGGAGCGGGCCG
>JBHORA010000200.1:0-1140 GCA_042408535.1 Chloroflexota bacterium
GATGCAGGAGCAGCTCGGCGTCGATCAGCCCGACTACGGCCCGATCCTGTCGGGTTTCCTCGTCCCCGACGGCGGGCTCGTCGAGACGGCGGGGCTCATCGCCCCCCGGGTCGAGGCCGAGATCGCCTTCCGCCTCCGCTCGCCCCTCCGGGGTCCGGGCCTCACCGCCCTCGACGTCCTGGCCGACACCGAGGGGGTCGCCCCGGCCATCGAGGTCATCGATTCGCGGATCGAGGGCTGGCGGATCCGCCTCGCCGACACGATCGCCGATCTCGCCAGCTCGGCCCGGGTCGTCGTCGGCGGCCGCCTCACCCCCGTCGCGGGCCTCGACCTGCGGACCGTTGGGGTTGTCCTCGAGCGCCAGGGCGAGATCGTCGCCACCGGCGCCGGCGCCGCCGCCCTCGGCCACCCGGCCGAAGCCGTCGCCTGGGCGGCAAACACGCTCGGAGCCCTCGGGGTGACGCTCGAAGCCGGTACCCTCGTCATGCCGGGGGCGCTCCATGCCTCGGTTCCGGCCAGGGCCGGCGACACCTTCCGGGCCCGCTTCGACGGCCTCGGAACGGTGACGGTGCGCTTCGAGTGAGGGGCCGTTCGATGATCGTTCTCGCTGTTACCGCCAAGGAGGGTTGCCATGGCCGCTGACGGCCGCCTCCCGGTCGCCATCGTCGGCTCCGGGAACATCGGCACCGATCTTGCCCGCAAGCTCCTCCGCTCGCCGCACCTCCGGCCGGCCGCCATGGTTGGCATCGATCCCGCCTCCGACGGCCTCGCCCGGGCCCGCCGCTGGGGGATCGAGACGAGCGCCGAGGGGGTCGACTGGCTCTTCGCGAACCTCGACCGACTCGGGGTCCGGCTCGTCTTCGAGGCGACGAGCGCCGCCGTCCACGCCGCGAACGCCCCCCGCTACGCGGCCGCCGGCCTCGTCGCGATCGACCTCACCCCAGCCGCCGTCGGGCCGGCCGTCGTCCCCCCGGTCAATCTCGAGGCCCACCTCGAGGCCCCGAACCTGAACATGATCACCTGCGGCGGCCAGGCGACGATCCCGATCGTCGCCGCCGTGACCGCGGTCGCCCCTGTCCCCTATGCCGAGATCGTCAGCACCGTCGCCTCCCGCTCGGCCGGGCCCGGGACCCGGGCCAA
>JBHORA010000201.1:0-17098 GCA_042408535.1 Chloroflexota bacterium
CGATCGTCGCTTCGAGGGGCGGGTGCTTCCGGTTCCAGGCCTCCCGCTCGGTCATCTCGGTGATCGCCGTCCCGCTCAGGGGCTGGGCGGGGGCGCTGACGAGGGAGCGATCCTTCGACATGAACGGCTCCTGCTCCGTGAAGTGGAGACACGCTAACCAGATACGTGGACAATGTTACAAGATTTGTTACCATTCTGCCCCGGAGCGCTCGGGCCGGCTATCCTGCCTGGCTGGTCGGTACCCGAACGAACCCGCTACCCCGAGGTCTCGAGCATGATCCCGCGTTTTCGCCTCGTTCGCCCGACTTCTCTGGCCGAAGCCTTCGAGGCCCATCGAGCCGCCGAGGACGCCGCCTACCTGGCAGGCGGGACGGAGCTCCTGCAGGTCATGAAGATGGGGTACGCCCGCTTCGGAACCCTCGTCGACGTGAAGGGCATTGCCGAGCTGCGCGGCATCGTTCCGGTCGCCGACGGAATCTGGATCGGTGCCACGACGACGCATCGGGAGATCGAGCGATCGGAGCTCGTCAGAACGGCCGTGCCTGCCCTGGCCGGCCTGGCCAGCCGGATCGCCAATGTCCGTGTTCGTAACACCGGGACGATCGGGGGCAACCTTGCCTTCGCCGAGCCCCATTCGGACCCGGCGACCTTTCTCGTAGCGTGCGGCGCTTCGGTCGAGATCGTCGGCCCCAGGGATCGGCGAACGGTGCCGATCGAGGAGTTCATTCTTGGACCCCTCGCCACGGATCGCCAGCCTGACGAGCTCCTCGTCAGCGTCTACGTGCCGACCAGCCGACCCTGGACCGGGCGGGCCTACGAAAAGCTCGCCTTCTTCGAGCGTCCGGCAGTCTCGGTCGCTACCGAGCTGACGATCGCTGATGGCAGGGTGAGCCGCGCGGTTCTCGTCCTTGGCTCCGCGACGGATCGACCGGTGCGCCTCACCGAGACTGCCCGAGCCGTGATCGGTCTGCCCGTCGACGGGGCGGCGTCTCCTCTGGTTCGTGAGGCGGCGCTCGACACCCTGGCCGAGGTCGAGATCGTCGAAGACCTCAACGGCTCGGCCGACTACAAGCGGCACCTGGCGGCCATCCTGCTGGAGCGAACCGTGAGGGCCGCCGTGAAGGACGCACTGAGGAACAACAATGTCTGAAACCATGGCCGTGGCTCTGACGGTAAACGGCCAGCGGCACGCCTTGACGATCGAACCGCGCGAGACCCTCGCCGAGGTGCTACGCGATCGCCTTGGCCTGACCGGGACGAAGATCTCGTGCGACGCACAGGTCTGCGGTGCCTGCACCGTGCTCGTCGACGGCCTGGCCGTGAGTGCCTGCACGTACCTGGCGGCGGATGCCGACGGGCGTTCGGTCACCACGGTGGAGGGCCTCGCGGTCGACGGGCAACTGAGTCCCCTCCAGGCAGCATTCATCGCCTACGCGGCCTTTCAGTGCGGCTTCTGTACCCCTGGAATGCTCATGGCCGCCACGGCCTTGCTTGCCGAGAACCCAGCCCCTAGCCGCGAAGAGGTGATCAGGGCGCTGGACGGCAACCTGTGCCGCTGCACCGGCTATGCACCGATCGTCGACGCGATTCTCGCCGTGGCCAGCAATGGCGCCGCATCGGAGGCATCGTGATGCGCCGGATCACCACTCGCCCCGCGGCCCCACCACCCATCGGCGAGGCCATTCCTCGCCTGGACGGCGTCGCCAAGGTCACTGGCGCAGCGCGCTACACGGTCGATCTCCAGGTGCCCGGCATGGCTCACGCCTGGCTCGTCAGGAGTCCGTACCCACACGCCCGGATCCGCGGTATCGATCGAGCCGCAGCGTCGGCGCATCCTGGCGTTGTGGCGGTCGTGGCGGCCGACGATCTGCCTGACGTCGAGCTCGTCTACGGCCACGCCGTCGCCGACCACCCGCTTATCGCCTCGGGGAAGGTCCGCTTCGCCGGTGAGCCGGTCGTGGGGATCGTGGCCGAGGACCGGGTGACGGCAGCCGAGGCTGCTGCCCTTATCCGCGTCGAGTACGAGCCCCTGCCCTTCGTGACCGACGTGACCGAAGCGCTGGCACCGGGTGCCCCGGTCATCCACGAGACGCCGGGCCGCCAGCGCCCCCACCGCGGCTTCCAGGAGGACATCGAACGGAACCACCCGAACGTCTGCTCGGTCTCGCGCCAAGCATGGGGGGACATCGATGCCGCCTTCCCGGCCGCCGACCTCGTGGTCGAGGGGGAGTACCGCTATCCGATGTGCTACGCCTACGCGATGGAGCCGTACACCGCCATCGCGAGTTGGTCAGGTCGCCAGCTCACGGTCTGGACCTCGGCCCAGCACCCGTACATGGTCCGGGAGGACCTCGCCCATTGTTTCCATCTCCCCCTCTCGGCCGTCCGGGTCATCGTCCCCTACGTCGGTGGCGGCTACGGGAGTAAGTCGTACACGAAGATCGAGCCCCTCGTCGCGGCTCTCGCGCTGCGGGCGGGTCGGCCGGTCCGGCTGGCCCTGTCAGTCGAGGAGGCGATCCTCACGACACGAGGCGATTCGGCGGTCGTTCGCCTTCGCACCGCCTTCGACCGCGAGGGCCGCATTCTCGGCCGGCAAGCCTCGATCATCCTGAACACCGGCGCCTACGCCGAGAATTCCCCGCTCGTCGGCCGCAAGGCGGCGAATCGGCTCGGGGGCCCCTATCGGATTCCCGCCCTCGACGTCACGTGCACGGTCGTCTACACGAATACGGCACCAGCAAGCTCGTTCCGAGGATTCGGAGCTCCTCAGGTCACCCTCGCCGGCGAGTCTCAGCTCGACGAAGCCGCCGCCCAGCTCGGACTCGACCCTCTGGAGATCCGTCGTCGGAACGTCCTCCGCCCGGGAGAGCGGCCATGGCGCGGCGCCCGAGCCCTCGACGCTGACCTGGCCGCCGACCTCGAACTCGCCGCTGAGGAGCTCGGTTGGGGCGATCCGACGGCCCCCGGGAGAGGGCGGGCCATCGCCCTGTCCGCCTCCGATGCCGGCTCCGAGCCGTTCACGACCGCCATCGTCCGCGTCCACGCCGATGACTCGGTCACCGTCACCTGCGGCAGCACCGAGCTCGGTCAGGGCTCGGAGACCGTCCTCACACAGATTGCAGCAGCGGAGATGGGTGTCGGGGTGGATGCTGTTCGGCTCGTTCAGAGTGACACGAGCGCGGTCTCGTACGATCGCTCAACGGGGGCGAGCCGAACGACGACCCTCATGGGGCTGGCGATCCAGGCCGCGGCGAGGGACGCTCGGGCCCAGTTGTGCCGCTGGGCCGAGGAGGTGCTCGCACCGGACGGACCAACCGTGATGGAGGAGCGCGGCGGCGTCCGGATCGGAGATCGCTTCTTCAGCTGGGGCGCCATCGTCCAGGCCTGGTTCGGTGGTGCTGCCGGTGAGGTCATCGGCCGGGGCTACATCCGGCGAAGTGGAGCGACCGAAGAGCTGCCGCCGTTCTGGGAGATCGGCTGCGTTGGCCTCGAGGTCGAGGTCGATCACGACACGGGCGAGGTGCGGGTGACGCGGCTCGTCACCATCGGCGACGTCGGCTGCGCGATCAACCCCCAGCTCGTCGAGGCCCAGGATGTCGGGGCGGCGATCATGGGTCTCGGCATGGCGACCCGCGAGGAGCTCGTCTACCGGGACGGCAACCTCTTGAATGGCAACCTCTTCGACTACCGCGTTCCGAGAGCGAGCGATCTCCCGGAGATCCGAAGCGTCGTCGTCGAGCGTGGGGACGGCCTTGGCGCCTACGGCGCCAAGGGCGGGGGCGAGGGGGCCCTCAATCCGGTCGCCGCCTGCGTCGCCAACGCCATCTATCGAGCCACAGGGGTTCGTCTCCGCGAAGCTCCTTTTACGCCCGAGCGGGTGTGGCGGGCTCTCAGGGCGGCAGCCTCAGAGGGGAGGTCTGGTTGAGGGGCTCCCAGTGTCTCCCCCGCCAGGAGCCGACGGGGACGGCCGCCTCGGGACCTTCGAGTTCGAGCTGCCGCCGCCGTGCCGTCTCGACCCGCTCACCCCAACCCGGTGGGGCGAGCCCGGCTGCAACGTCGGCGAGTGGTGCCAAAACGAAGAGCCGCCAGCGGGCCTCGGGGTGCGGCACAACGAGTCGCGGTCGCCCCCCGTCAGAATCTCCCACGACGAGGCGCTGCCGCCCGAAGACGAGGAGATCGAGGTCGAGCTCTCGAGGCCCCCACCGAGGGCCGGGGCCACGGCCGAGAGCCCGCTCGATGGCCTTCAGGCGATCGAGGAGATCGAGGGCGGCTTCCACCGCCGACAGGCGGCTGCGGACGCGGAGGCTGACGGCAGCGTTCAGGAAGGCCGGTTGGTCGGCGACGCCGACGGGCCGTGTTCGGTAGAGTCGAGAGGTCGCGACGACGCTGATGCCGGGCTCGGCCCGGATGGCCTCGACCGCGGCCTGCACGAGCCTCCAGGAGTCGCCTCGATTCGAGCCGATGCCGACGTACACACGCCAAGCGTGGTAGGCAGCGGGTGGCGACCGACGAGTCACCGACTCCCCGAGCAACGGAGCGTGCCAGGCGTCAGGGGTGCGACCATAGGCCGATGATGGATTCTCCCATACCCGAGCAGGACGAGAATGAGGTCGCCGAGATCATCCGGCGACGTATCGTCGCCGAGGGGCCCATCCCGTTCGCGACGTTCATGGCGATCGCCTTGACCCATCCCGAAGCCGGCTACTACGTAGGGCCCGAACCCCGGCCGGTGCGGGAAGGGGACTTCCTCACAGCGCCTGAGCTGCATCCCATCTTCGGACAGTGCATCGCCGAGCAGATCGAGGAGATCTGGGCTCGTCTGGGGAAACCCAAGGTCTTTACGATCCGAGAGGACGGTGCCGGGGCCGGCACTCTGGCCGTCGCCATCCTGGCAGAGCTCGCGAGGCGATCATCCGGGTTGCTCGAGTGCGTCCGCTACGTCCCAGTCGAGATCAATGCCCACCGCCGCGCCGAGCTACGCTCGCGCCTCGAAGGAGCCGGCTTCGGGGGCCTGCTCGCTGCACCAGAGGAGCGAATCGGCAACGGCGTCGACATCGCCAACGAGTATGTGGACGCGCTCCCGGTCCATCGGCTCGTGTTCCGCAATGGCGTTCCAAGAGAGCGCTACGTCGACTGGGATGGCGAGCGTTTCGTCGAGATCGAGGGACCGCTGTCGTCGCCACAGCTGCGCACCGCCCTCATCGCCAGCGGAGTGTCGACCGATGGCGTCGTCGTCGAGGTGCGGCCCGCAGCGAAGACCTGGCTGGCAGAGGTGGCGTCCAGCCTCGACCACGGGGTCATCCTCGTCATCGACTACGGGGGTGCGGCTTCCGAACTCTACGGACCCCACCGACCTGAAGGAACGCTCGTCGCCTATCGCCGCCACCGGGTCGTCCCCGACGTTCTCGCCGCGCCTGGGCGACAAGACCTGACCGCCCACGTGGACTTCTCGGATCTCGAGCGGACCTCCGAACAGCTCGGACTATTGGTGCTTGGCCGAACGAACCTGGCCGCTTTCCTCATCGGAACGGGCCTCGAGGAGCGACTTCGACGCGCTCAGGAGGAGCAGGCCTCCTCACTGGAGGACCTCCTGCTCCTCCGATCCGCTGTGCGTCGACTCCTCGACCCGCGCGCGCTCGGGCACTTCCAGGTCCTCGCCTTGGGTCGCGGCGTGGGGACTGCCCCACCCCTGAGAGGTCTCGCGGCGCGCCTGCCCAGAAGAGTCGGCGAGAGCATCACCCTCGCTCGGCCCTTGGGTCGTGTGCCGCGCCGCCAAGCTCCGGGCCCACCCGGCCCGCGACGTGGCGGGCAGCGACCTCGCCGATCATGATCGTCGCGAGCATCGTGTTGGCGTGGGGGACGGTCGGCAGGACCGAGGCATCCGCGATCCAGAGTCTATCCACACCATGAACCCTGAGATCGGGGCCGACGACAGCGTCGCGGTCGCTCTCGGGCCCCAGCCGGCAGGTACCGACGCCGTGGTGATACGAGGTGTACGTCGATCGCAGATACCCGGCCAAGTCCTCGCTCGGGGCCGGGACGACCTGCGGACCGTAGTAGCCCCTCATAACGGGCTGGCGAACGAGCTCGGATACGAGCTGGACACCGGATTCGATGGCCGCCACGTCGGCCGGATCCTCCAGCATCGCTGGTTGGACGATCGGCAACTCGTCAGCGCGGGACGAGCGGAGGACGACCCGGCCCCGCGAACGCTGCTCGAGCAGATGGACCGACACTGGCAGGAGCGGCGTAAGGCCGCTGAGGTGAACGGCTGGCCTGAAGAAAAGATGAAGGTCGGGCGCGCGAGCGCCAGAGCTGCGGGCGATGAGGCGCACCTTCGGGATCACCGCCCCTTCACCGCCCGCATCACGCCCCTCGAAGGTCAGGTGGACGACGGCATGATCCTGGTAGTTCTCGCCGACGCCGGGCAAGCCAACCTGAACGGGAATGCCCAGATCCTCCAGGACACGCGGTGGTCCGATCCCGGACAGCATGAGGAGCTGGGGAGAGTGGTATACCCCTGCCGCGAGAACGACTTCCTCGGCCGACACCTGAAACGGGCCCGTAGTGCCGACCCCCTGGATCCCGCGGGCACGGCCCCTCTCGATCATGATCCGAAGGACCGTCGCCTCAGAAATGAGCGTCAGGTTCGGGCGTCCCCGCGCGGGCTCCAAGTAGGCGATGCTCGTCGAGAGACGGCGCCCGTCCCGAATGGCGTACGGCGAGGCACAGATGCCATACGGTTCGGGGCCATTGATGTCCGGGCAATCGGGTAGGCCGACGGCATGCGCGGCTTGGCGGAGGGCTTGGAGGGCCGGCTCGGGGTCGTCGAGGTGATACGGCCGATGGAGCACCAACGGACCGTTCGCGCCGTGGAGGTCCGACTCGCCGAACTCAGCGTCGGCCTCGATCGACCGCAGAACGGGGAGGAGGCTCTCATACGACCACGCCTCGCCGCCGTACTGTCGCCACGTCGCGAAGTCGGTTCGCATCGGGCGAACGACGGCCATGTTGTTGACCGAAGATGAACCACCCATGATCCTCCCTGAGAGCAGCGGGAAGACGGATCCATCCTGCCGGAGCGCCTCGTAGGTCCGTACGAAGTCGGTCTCCAGCACGAGTTGGGCCTGGCGCGCTGGATCGGCAACGACATCCGGGATCGGCCGGGGGTCCGGACCCGCCTCGATGAGGACTACGTGCCGACCGGGATCCTCGGTCAGCCGAGCTGCCAGCACGCAGCCGGCCGTCCCGCCCCCGACGACGACGACGTCGGCTCGGTAGTCCATGTCTGTCGAAGTCGCCTCAGGGGGCGCTCGTCGCCGGCTCCAGCTTGGCCCGGAGGCAGCGGACGACGTGGGCGATGAGGTGGCTCGCCGTGGCTCGAAGGATCATCTCGCCGAGAATCGCGATCCGCCCGCGGGCCTCGACCGAAGCCTCGTAGTTGAGCCGAGTCGTGCTGGGATCGACCGGTTCGAGGTCCACCTCGACGGTGACCCGCACGTCACTCCGGGTAACGGAGTCGCGACCATCGACGACGGCCGCAAAGGTTCGCCCGACTTCTCGTTCGGCGACCGCTGCCCTGAAGTCGAAGGCCCCTCGCATGGGTCCGAGGGCAATCTCGATCACGCCCTGAAACGTCGAGTCATCGGTCCGCTCCAGCCCCCTCACGCCTGGGACGCACGTCGCCAGGTCACGGGGATCAGTGACGACGTTCCAAACGGACTCGATCGGAGCGCCGACGTCGATGGTTCCCTCGAGCTTCATCTCAGCCCTGTGGTCTGTTTGTGTGCACTACTCGAAGTATTGCATACACGCTGCCCGAGGTGATCGGGTTCACGACGCTGGCGATGAGGACAACGCCCGAATGGCGCGACCCGCCCTGCCGAGCGATCCTGGCGGGCGGCTCGGACGACCGCGGCGCCGGGCCGGTCCCGGGAGCGGGCTCGTAGCCTGGTTCGCGCGCTCGGCTCGCCCGCTCCCCCTCCGCGCCGACAGCGCCCCTGAGAGCCGGCAGCGCCTCCGCGCCGGCAGCGCCTCCGCGCCGGCAGCGCCCCCGCGCTGGCAGCGCCCCTCCTCGCCCGCTCCCCCTCCGCGCCGACAGCCGGGTAGGTGAGCCGGTCGCCCTCTCGCCCCGCCATCGGCTCCCCGTCCCCGCCGGCAGCGCGGTCGGGCACCTCCGGCCGCCCGCTCCCCCCTCCTGGCCGCTCCTGCGGCGCCCTTGCTAGAATGCCAAGTGCGTGGCCCGTCGCCCCGGCGGTCGCGCGCCCCCGGGACCGCGCCCCGGACCGGGGACCTCCCGAGCAGACCAGGCACCGCCCGCCGACCCGGGCCGGGCGGTTCGGAAGCGCAGAGGATCGATTGACCGGCATCTGGTACGTCGTGGGCTTCGCCTTCGCAGGCGTCACCTTCGTCTTCCTGACGATCGGCGCCGCGTGGCTCATCTCCCACCGCAACCGGGGCGACGTCCACAAGGGCCTCCCCTACGAGTCGGGGATCGACACCTTCGGTGACACCCACGGCCGCTTCGGGCTGTCCTTCTACATCTACGCCCTCCTCTTCGTCGCCTTCGACATCGAGGTCGTCTTCCTCTACCTCTGGGCCCTCGTCTTCCGGGAGACGATGCTGAGCGGGTTCATCGCCACCCTCGTCTTCGTCGTCGTCCTCCTCCTCGGCCTCGCCTACGCCTGGCGAAAGGGAGTCCTGACATGGCGCTGACGAACGAACCCGCCCGGGCCGCGCCCCAGGCGGCGGGATCGGCCGGGGCCGTCGTGGCCAGTGGTGAGGGCACCCTCGTCGAGCCCCTCGTCGTCCCGAACACCCTCTGGCGGGCCGCCGACCCGGCCGCCTACCGCGGGGGATCGGGCGGCCTGGAGCACGCCCACCTGGCCGAGGTCGAACGGTCGGGCATCGCCCATCGCGACGACGCCCGCTGGGGGGCCCTCGACGTCATCCCGACGAAGGCCGACCTCGTCCTCGACCTGCTCCGAGCGAACAGCCTCTGGCCGCTCCTCTCCGGGCTCGCCTGCTGCGCCATCGAGATGATGAGCTCGGCCACGAGCAAGAACGACATCGACCGCTGGGGGATGTTCCCCTTCCGAGCGAGTCCCCGTCAGGCGGACGTCCTCATCGTCGCTGGGACGCTGACGACGAAGATGGCCGGGCCCCTCCTCCGGCTCTGGGAGCAGATGCCGGAGCCGAAGTGGTGCGTCGCCATGGGCGACTGCACCTGTTCGGGTGGCCGCTACAAGCGGAGCTACTCGACGATCCAGGGCATCGATCGGATCATGCCGGTCGACGTCTACGTGCCGGGCTGCCCACCCCGACCGGAGGGTCTCATCTACGGGATGATGAAGCTCCAGCAGCTCATCCTCGAGCGCCGAGGCCGCTGGACGGAGCGGCGGGTGGGCCCCACCGTCCCGGCCGGGATCTAGCCGAGTCGCAGCCGACGACCATGGACGACGTCCTCCGCGACCGGCTGGCTGCGCGCTTTGGCGACCGCCTCCGCGGCCCGGTCCGCGGGCGCCACGACGAGACGGAGATCTGGATCGCACCCGGGGACGTACCCGACGTCCTCCGGGCCCTCCACGACGAACCCGAGTTCCGCTTCCGGATCCTGGCCGACCTCGCCGGGGTCGACACGGGGACGGTCATGCAGGTCGTCTACCACCTCTGGTCCGACACCACGCCCGACTGGCTCCGGGTCGTCGCCGACGGGCTGCCCCGGGAGGACCCCCGCTGCCCGAGCGTCACCTTCCTCTGGAAGGGCGCCGAGTGGATGGAGCGTGAGGCCTACGACATGTTCGGCATCGTCTTCGAGGGCAACCGCGACCTGCGGCGGATCTACATGCCCCCCGACTACACGAGCTTCCCGCTCCGGAAGGACTTCTACCTCCCCGACGATGCGGCGCGGTCGCCCGCGATCGGCATCCGCCATCTCGAGCGAACCCACGAGCCGAGCGAGGCGCCGCCCGATTCCGTCGTTCGCCGGGCGAAGGTCGTCTGATGGCAACACCGATCGACGACCGCACGCTCGTCCGACCGACCCCGACCCGCGAAGCGATCACCCGACGATGACGAACGACGATCGGCGAACCGCCGCCCCCGAGGGGCCGTACGAGATCCCGGCCCGGCCGTCCGCCGACGATCCGCGGGTCGTCCTCGATCGCGAGCTCGGGGTCTTCGAGCCCGTGCCGCCGTACCCGCCGCGGACCGAGCGCGAGGCCGAGTTCTACACCCTCCGGGACGGCGAGATGCTCCTCAACATGGGGCCCCAGCACCCCTCGACCCACGGCGTCCTGCGGGTCGTCCTGAAGATCCGGGGCGAGCAGGTCGTCGACCTCGACCCGGTCCTCGGCTACCTCCACCGGGGCGTCGAGAAGCTCTGCGAGAACGCCGACTACCACCAGACGATCGCCTACCTCGATCCGTTGGAGTACGTCAGCTCCCTCTTCTGCGAGTGGCCAGCGGTCATGGCCTTCGAGAAGCTCCTCGACGTCCATGTCCCCCGCCGGGCGGAGTACATCCGGGTCCTCACCGGCGAGCTCCTCCGGGTCGCCTCCCACGCCCTCTTCATGGGCTGGATGGCCCTCGATCTCGGCGGCCTGACGCCGATCCTGTGGAGCTTCATCGAGCGCGACGAGATCGTCGAGATGCTCGCCTCGATCACCGGCCAGCGGATGCTCTTCAACTACTACCGGATCGGGGGCGTGAACGGGGACCTCAACCACGAGTTCATGAGCCGCCTCGGCGATTGGATGAGCCGGGCCACGGCCCAGCACGAGGCGAACACGAAGCTTTTGAACGAGAACGAGATCTTCGTCCGCCGGATGCGGGGCCTCGGGGTCATGGACCGCGAGACGGCGCTCCGGATGTGCTGGACCGGGCCGAACCTCCGCGCCACGGGCGTCCCCTTCGACCTCCGGCGGGCTCACCCCTACAGCGTCTACCCGGAGCTCGAGTTCGACATCCCGACCCGCTCGGAGGGGGACTGCCTGGCCCGCTACCTCATCCGCCTCGACGAGGTGAAGCAGAGCCTCCGGATCATCGACCAGTGCCTCCACGAGATGCCCGACGGGCCGATCATGGCCAAGCTGCCACGCCTCCTCCGGCCGCGCCCGGGTCGCGCCTTCGCCGCCGTCGAGGGGCCGCGCGGGGAGTACGGGATCTATGCCATGAGCGACGGCACCGATCAGCCGTTCCGCCTCCGGATCCACGACCCGAGCTTCATCCACCTCCAGTCGGTCGGGCTCCTCATGCCGGGCAATCTCATCGCCGACACGATGGCCGTCATGGCTTCCCTCGACCCGATCATGGGAGGGGTGGACAAGTGACCGCCGTCGGTCGAGCCTGGAGCCGGGTGACGCTGCCCGGCAGGGTCGTTCTCGTCCTCGTCGCTCTCGGACTCGCCGCGAGCGGCCTCCTGGCCGTCGGTGCCGTCGTCCTCGGGCCGCCCGTCGTCGCCTTCCTCGAGGCGAACCTGCCCCTCGTTCGCTTCGTCGTCGCCGCCACCGCCGTCCTCCTCCTGACCGTGCCGACGGCCTTCCTCATCATCTATATGGAGATGAAGGTCATCGCCCTCATGAACCTCCGGATCGGGCCGGATCGGGTCGGGCCGTACGGCAGCGCCCTCTCGGTCATCCACGGCCTGAAGGTCCTGGCCAAGGAGGACTTCACCCCGACCGGCGCCGACCCGCTCGTCTTTACCCTCGCTCCGGTCGTCGTCTTCATGGCGACCGTCATGAGCCTCCTCGTCATCCCCTTCGCGCCGGGGCTCTTCGGCCAGGACTTCAACGTCGCCCTCCTCTACTTCTTCGCCGTCGGCGGTTTCACCGTGGTCGGCCTCCTCATGGGCGGCTGGGCGAGCTTCAACAAGTACTCGCTCCTCGGCGGCCTCCGCTCGGCGGCCCAGATCGTCAGCTACGAGATCCCCCTTGTCCTCTCCGTCGTCGGGGTCGTCATGCTGGCCGGGACGATGAGCCTGAACGGGATCGTCGAGCGCCAGGCCGGCTCGTTCCTCGACTGGTACATCTGGCAGCAACCGCTCGCCTTCCTCGTCTTCTTCATCGCCGCCACGGCCGAAGCGAACCGAACCCCCTTCGACCTCACCGAGGCCGACTCGGAGATCGTGGCCGGCTTCGCGACCGAGTACTCGGGGATGCGCTTTGGCTTCTTCTTCTTCGCCGAGTACGTGAACGTCTTCGTCGTCTCGGCCCTGACGACGACGCTCTTCTTCGGCGGCTGGAACGCCCCCTTCGACTGGCCCTGGCCGGTGACCCTCGCCCTCGATCCGGGGTCGCTCGGCATCCTCCTCCTCGTTGGCCTCGCCGTCGTGCCGGTGGTCGGGACCCTCGTCTTCGCCGCCCCGGTCTGGCTCGCCCGGAGCGACCTGCCGACCTGGCAAGCCCTCCTGATCGGCTTCGTCGTCTTCAACCTCGTCGCCGTCGCCGCCGTCCTCGGCTGGGCCTTCGTCAGCTTCGACTGGGTCGTCGGTCTCTTCTGGTTCATGGCCAAGACGTACGTCTTCGTCTTCATCTTCGTCTGGCTCCGGGCGACCCTGCCTCGGGTCCGGATCGACCAGCTCATGGACTTCACCTGGAAGTGGCTCATGGAGCTCGCCTTCCTGAACATCTTCGTCACGGCGGGGGCCCTCCTCGTCGTCGACCAGCTCCGCTGAGCGAGGAGCGGGCGCGATGACGAAACCACCCGGCCTTGGGATCGTCGGCGGCCTCGCCCTGACCCTCCGCCGCTTCTTCGCCCCGAAGGCGACGATCCGCTATCCGGAGGTGCCGGCCGACGTCCCTCACCGCTTCCGGGGCCGCCTCCAGCTCCTCTACGACGAGTGCGGCACCCTCAAGTGCGAGACCTGCTTCCAGTGCGCCCAGGCCTGCCCGGTCGAGTGCATCGACATGGGCGGCTTCGACACCCGGGGCCGCTACCACGTCCACTGGGGTCCGGCCGAGACCTACGCCGAACGACGCGAGGAGTCCGCCCTCCGGCGATCGGGCCGGACCGTCCCCGACCCCGCCTACGAGCACTGGACGGCCATCGATCCGGCACCCCTGGAGGCGATCCTCGAGCGCTTCGAGTACGACCCGAAGCGGCTCCTCGAAATCCTCGAGGCGACCCAGGCGGCCTACGGCTATCTGCCGGTGGCGGCCCTCCGGCGGATCAGCCAGGCGACGGGGGCCTGGTACGCGATGATCTACGGGACCGCCTCCTACTACCGCCAGTTCCGGTTCACGCCGCCGGCCGGGGCCTCGGCCGAGGACGAGGCTGCTCGGAGCCGGGTCGGGGAGCGGCCGAGCGAGGCAGCCTACCTCGCCGCCCTGGCGGCTGCCCTCGGCGAGCGGGAGACGCGGGCGTGAAGCGGATCCTGCCGACCCCCGCATCCTGGCCGCGGGTCCTCCTCGCCCGGGCGACGGCCGACGACCCGACCGACCTCCAGACCGCCGTGCGGAGCGGCGCCTTCGCCGGCCTCCGGACAGCGATCCGCGAGCTGGGCCCGACGGCGACCATCGCCACCCTCGCCGAGTCTCGCCTCCGGGGGCGGGGCGGGGCCGCCTTCCCGACCGCGGAGAAGTGGCGGATCGCCGCCGAGCAGCCCGCCGAGCAGCGCTTCGTCGTCGTCAACGCCTACGGCGCCGACCCGGCGAGCGGGACGGACCAGACGCTCCTCGAACTCGACCCCTACGCCGTTGTGGAGGGGGCTGCCATCGCCGCCTTCGCCGTCGGGGCGACCGAGGCGATCGTCGCCCTCCGGGCCGAGGCGACCGACGCCCGTCGGGCAGTCGAAGGGGTGATCGCCGCCGCCGAGGAGGCCGGCTACCTCGGCCGCGACGCTTGCGGCTCGGGGCTGACCCTCCGGGTCCGGGTCGCCCCGGTGAGCGGCGCCTACATGCTCGGCGAGGAGACGGTCCTCTTGAAGGCCCTCGAGGGCAAGCGAGGCCAGCCCGAGCAGCGGCCGCCATACCCGGCCGTCCGCGGCCTCTTCGGCGCCCCGACGGTCGTCAACAACGCGGCGACCCTCGCCTTCGTCCCCTGGATCCTCCGGGAAGGCCCGGCCGCCTTTGCTGCCCTCGGCGAGCCGTCCGTTCCGGGAACCTGGCTCGTCGCCCTCCGGGGACCGGCGGGCGAGGGGATCGCCGAGATCCCGACCGGGCTCCCGCTTCGAGAGCTCGTCGACCTCGTGGGCGGTGTCGGCGCCGGGCATACCCTGAAAGCGCTCCTCGTCGGCGGACCCTCGGGCGGGCTCTTGCCGGCGGATCTCCTCGACACCCCCTACCTGCCCGGCGCCCTCCGCGCGGCGGGCGCCCATGTCGGCTCAGGCTCGGTCGTCGTCGCCGACGAGCGGAGCTGCGTCGTCGATCTCGCTCGCCTCCTGACCGGCTACTGCTCGGCCGAGGCGTGCGGCAAGACGATCCCCTGCCGGATCGGAACCCGGCGGCTCTTCGAGATCGCCGAGCGGATCGCCACCGGCCGGCCAAAGCCGACCGACCCCGAGCTGGCGACCGACCTCGCCGCCGACATCGTCGCTTCGGCCCTCTGCGACCACGAGCGCCTCGCCACCTTGCCGCTGACGAGCGCGCTACGATACTTCCGCGCCGAGCTCGACGACCACCTCCTCCGCAGCTCGTGCCCGGCCGGCGTCTGCGCACCGATCGCGGTCGCCGCCGGTCGAGGTTCCTGAAGGACGCTCAATGACCGACCTGATCGCCCGCCCCGATGGCCTGCCTGCGCCGGCCACCCCGACCGGACCGGCGGGTGCGCCCATGCCAGCCGGGCTGCCCGTGCCGGCCGGGCCGCGACCGAGCCGGCCGGACAACCGGCCCGACCTGCCGGCCCGCCTCGACACGACGACGCCCCTCGACGATTCGATCGCCGAGCGGCTCATCACGACCCAGGCCCCCCAGCGCCCGGTCCGGAGCCCGACCATCCGCCTCGAGATCGACGGCCGAGTCGTCGAGGGCTTCGAAGGGCAGACGATCCTCGAGGTCTGCCGGGCGAATGGGATCGAGGTCCCGACGCTTTGCTACGAGCCGAAGCTGCCCGGCTTCGGGGCTTGCCGGATGTGCGTCGTCGAGGTCGAGGGAGAGGCCTTCCCGCCGATCAGCTGCTCCCGGGCCGCCGAGGACGGGATGATCGTCCGGACCCAGACCGACACCCTTCGCCGCCTGCGGCGGACGAACCTCGAGCTCATCTTCTCCGACCACAACGCCTACTGCCTCCCGCCCTGCCAGAACAAGTGTCCCTCCCACATCGACATCCCGGGCTTCCTGAAGGCGAACGCCGAGGGGAACCCCCGGGAGGGGGCGCGGATCTTCAAGCGGACGATCCCCTTCCCCTCGATCCTCGGCCGGGTCTGCCCGGCGCCCTGCGAGGAGCACTGCCGGCGGGACGAGGTCGACGAGGCGATCGCCATCCGCGATAGCCATCGCTGGCACGGTGACGTCGTCCTCCGCCAGATGCTCGAGGAGGGGATCGACCCGCCCGTCCCCTTCGAGCTCCAGCCGAAGACCGGCCGCCGGGTGGCGATCATCGGCTCCGGGCCGGCCGGGATGAGCGCCGCCTACTACCTCTCCATCGCCGGCCACGAGGTGACCGTCTTCGAGCGCGACCCGGCTCCGGGCGGGATGCTCCGCTACGGGATTCCGCAGTATCGGCTCCCGAAGGTCGAGATCCTCGAGGCCGAGTACGAGGCCGTCACCCGCCTTGGGGCGAAGATCGTCTGCAACGCCGAGCTTGGCCGCGACTTCAGCCTCGACGACCTCCAGCTCCAAGGCTTCGACGCCGTGCTCGTCGCCATCGGCTGCTACGAGGCGAACCGCCTCGGCATCCCCGGCGAGGATGCGGCAGAGGTCATCGACGGCCTCGAATACCTCCGGACGGCGACCCTCGGCCTCCCCTACCCGGGCCACGCCGGGAAGCGGGTCGTCGTCATCGGCGGCGGCTTCACCTCGATGGACTGCGTTCGGACCTCGGTCCGTCAGGGGGCGAAGGAGGTCACCCTCGTCTACCGGCGCGACATGAAGGACATGCCGGCGGCGAACGAGGTCCACGAGGCCATCGAGGAAGGGGTGACGACGATCTTCCAGGCCGGGCCGGTCCGGATCCTGACCGACGAGGCGGGCAACGTCACCGGGGTCGAGTTCATCCGGATGCGCCTCGGCGAGCCCGACGCCTCGGGTCGCCGGCGACCCGAGCCGGCGCCCGGCACGGAGTTCGTCATCCCGTGCGACCGGGTCCTCCTCGCCATCGGCCAGGGCCCCGAGCTCGGCTGGCTCGAATCGCCCGGGAACGGCAGGCTCGAGGCTCGCCGCCACCGCCTCTACGCCGACGCCGTCACCTTCGAGACCGGCCGACCGGGGGTCTTCGCCACCGGTGACGCCCGGATCGGCGCCTCGACGGTCGTCCAGGCCGTGGCCGAGGGCCGCCGGGCGGCCTACGCCATCGACGCCTATCTCCGCGGCGAGGACCTGGCCGCCGTCCGGACCCGCCAGCGGCTCGCGGAGCCGCAGCCGGAGTTCCTCTCCATCGTCCCCTTCACCGGCGAGCCGAAGGAGCCCCGCCGGCGCCTCCGCTCCCTGCCGGCCGAGGTCCGGAACAAGAGCTACGTCGAGTACGAGATCCCCTACAGCCGCGAGGAAGCGGTCGCCGAATCGACCCGCTGCCTCCAGTGCACGTGCGAGGCGATCGGCTACTGCGACCTCCGCCGCCTCGGGATCGAGTACGGGACGACCCTCCCGACCCTCGAGCCGCAGCACCACTTCGGGGCCGGCTACCGGAGCGTGACCGAGAACCGCTTCACGGGGACGAACCACGACTACCTCCGGGACGACAGCCACGCCTTCATCCTCCGCGAGCCATCGCGCTGCATCGACTGTGGCCGCTGCGCGAACGTCTGCGCCGAGGTCGTCGGGGCGGCCTGCTACGACTTCATGCGGATCGGCTTCGACACCCTCGTCACGACGCCCCTCGACATGAGCCTGAACGACACGCCGTGCGTGTCGTGCGGCCGCTGCGCCGAGACGTGCCCGACGGGGGCGCTCATGCCGAAGCCGCGGATCCTGACCCGCTACGACGTCGACGAGAGCCGCTGCAT
>JBHORA010000205.1:0-1367 GCA_042408535.1 Chloroflexota bacterium
GCGAGCTCGTGCTCGACCGTCGGCTCGTTCGTGACGTCCTGGACCTTGAGGACGTCGATGAGCCGGTAGAGCTGCTTTGCCGCCGACCCGACCGCGACCGGCGCCGCCCCCGCCCACGCCGCACCCCGCGAGCGGAGCATCCCCGGAACCGGCGAGAAGCACCGCCACGTCCTCGTCGCCGTCGTCCTCAACCGGCCCGGGGTCCTGAACCGGGTGGCGTCCCTCATGCGGGCCCGGAACTTCAACATCGAATCCCTCGCCGTCAGCCACACCGACCAGCCCGACGTCAGCCGGATGACGATCACCCTGTACGGCGACGACGTCGCGGTCGAGCAGGCGGCAAAGCAGCTCTACCGGCTCATCGACGTCCTCAAGGTCCAGGACGTCACGAACGAGCCGACGGTCGAGCACGAGCTCGCCCTCGTCAAGGTTCGAGCGACCGAGCGGACGAGAGCCGAGGTCATCAAGATCGTCGAGCTCTATCGGGGCCGGATCGTCGATCTCTCGGCCGACCACGTCATCGCCGAGGCCGTGGGCACCGAAAGCGAGGTCGACGCCTTCGTCGCCCTCTTGCGCAGCTTCGGCATCAAGGAACTCGTCCGGACCGGGGCCGTCGTCATGAGCCGCGGTTCGGCCTCGATCGAGGAGGCGATCAAGCGATGACTGCCCGGATGTACTACGACGCCGACGCCGATCCGACGGCCCTCGCCGATCAGACGGTCGCCGTCATCGGCTACGGGAGCCAGGGCCACGCCCACGCCCTGAACCTCCGTGACTCTGGTGTCCGGGTCGTCGTTGGCCTCGCCCCGGGCAGCAAGAGCCGTCCCCTCGCCGCAGAAGCCGGCCTCCCTGTCGCCGACGTGGCCGAGGCGACCCGCCAGGGGGACGTCGTCATGCTCCTCGTTCCCGACACGGCCCAGAAGGACGTCTACGACGCCGAGATTGGACCGAACCTCCGGCCGGGCCAGCTCCTCATGTTCGCCCACGGCTTCAACATCCACTTCGGGCGGATCGACCCGCCGGCCGACGTCGACGTCGGGATGGTCGCCCCGAAGGGCCCCGGCCACCTCCTCCGGAGCGTCTACCAGCAGGGCGGTGGCGTGCCGGCCCTCTTTGCCGTCCACCGAGACACGAGCGGCACCGCCCGGGCCCGGGTCCTCGCCTACGCGAGGGCCCTCGGCTGCACGAGAGCCGGCGTCCTCGAGACGACCTTCGCCGAGGAGACGGAAACCGACCTCTTCGGCGAGCAGGCCGTTCTCTGCGGCGGGACGGCCGCCCTCGTGAAGGCCGGCTTCGAGACCCTCGTCGAGGCCGGCTACCAGCCCGAGCTCGCCTACTTCGAGGTCCTCCACGAGCTGAAGCTCATC
>JBHORA010000206.1:0-44908 GCA_042408535.1 Chloroflexota bacterium
CGCTGGACCCTCGACCGGATGGCCGACGGGGGCATCTTCGACCAGCTCGGCGGTGGCTTCCACCGCTACGCCGTCGACGCCGAGTGGCGTGTCCCCCACTTCGAGAAGATGCTCTCCGACAACGCCCAGCTCGCCCGGGTCTACCTCCACGCCTGGCAGCTGACGGGCGAGGGTTGGTACCTCGACGTGGCGACGGCGACCCTCGACTACCTCCTCCGCGAGCTTCGGACCACCGAAGGCGCCTTCGCCGCCAGCCAGGATGCCGACACCGACGGGGTCGAGGGCGGCACGTACACCTGGACGCCGGC
Source organism: Chloroflexota bacterium (assembly GCA_042408535.1). Lineage (GTDB taxonomy): Bacteria > Chloroflexota > Limnocylindria > Limnocylindrales > CSP1-4 > BPIH01. The sequence continues at coordinate 309 of JBHORA010000206.1, forward strand.
CGAGATCCGGACCGCCCTCGCCGAGGCCGGCCTCGGCGACGACGCCCGCCTCGTCGAGCGCGCCTACGGGGTGACCGAGGCGGGCAACCTCGAGGGCCGGACGGTCCTCGCCCGGGTTCGGAGCGATGCCGACCTGGCCGATGCGCTCGGCCTCGGTGTCGAAGCGGTGCGGACCCGGCTCGCTGCCGCGCGGCGGGCACTCCTCGCCGCCCGCGAGCGGCGTCGGCAACCGGCCCGGGACGAGAAGGTCCTCGCCGCCTGGAACGGGCTCGCCATCGGCGCCTTCGCCGACGCGGCTCGGGCCCTTGGCGCCATCGGCCTGACGGGCCGCCTCGGGCGGGTGCGCCTGCCCGAGGCGCTCGTCGCGGACCTCGTTGCGAGGGCCGATCGCTACCGAGCGGCGGCCGTCGGGGCGGCCGAGGTCGTCGTCGGCCGGCTCCTCGGCCCCGACGGTCGGCTCCGCCGCTCCTGGAAGGACGGGCGCGCGACGGGGCTCGGCATCCTCGAGGATTACACGCACCTCGCCGATGGGTTCCTCGTCCTCTACGAGGCGACCTTCGACGAGCGCTGGTTCGTGACCGCGGCGGAGCTCGTCGATGTCGTCCGAACTCGGTTCGCCGCTCCGGAGGGCGGCTTCTTCGATACCGCCGATGACCACGAGCCCCTCGTCCTCCGGCCGCGCGAGCTCCAGGACGGGGCGACGCCGTCGGGGAACGCCATGGCGGCGACGGTCCTCCTCCGCCTCGCTGCCCTCACCGGCGACGGTGCCCTCCGGGCCGACGCCGAGCGGGCGATCGCGGCTGTTGGCCCGTACCTCGGCCGCTATCCGACCGCCTTCGGCCAGTGGCTCCTGGCCCTCGACTTCGCCCTCGCCCCCGTCGTCGAGGTCGCCGTCGTCGGGGATCCCGCCGACCCGGCCGTGCGCCGGCTCCTCGTCCCGGCCCTCGGCCCGTTCCGGCCCCACCAGGTCGTCGCCTGCGGTCCCGATCCTGCCGCGTCCCGCCTTCCGCTCCTCGGCGGGCGCTTCGCCCTGGGCGGCCGCCCGACGGCCTTCGTCTGCCGGAACTTCTCGTGCCGGCAACCAGTGACGGAGCCGGAGGCGCTGGAGGCGCTCCTCGCCGAGGACTGGGGGAGCGTCGGCCCGGGCGGCCAGGCTCTTGGGGAGCGTGCGAGGGAGGCGATCGAAGGGGCATCCTGGGCCCCGATCCTGGAGCCACCCGAGGCACCGGCGCCGTGACGAACGAGGCGACGCCGACCGCCCCCGTTCCCGCCGCCGAGCCGAGGGCCCCGGAGCCGACTGCCGCCGATTCGACCGCCCCCGAGCCGACTGACGCCGAGCCGATGCCGCCGATCGTCGTCCGGCCCGTCCGGGCCGACGAGTACGACGTCCTCGGCGAGCTGACCGTGGCCGCCTACCGGGCCCTCGGCGATGACACGTTCGACCCGGCCCTCCACGCCGCCTACCTGGCGGAGCTCCGTGACGTCGCCCGCCGAGCGGCAATCGTGCCAGTCCTCGTCGCCGTCGATGCCCGCGGGCGCGTCCTCGGCGGAGTGACGTACGTGCCCGGTCCGGGGACACCGTACTCGGAGTCCGAGGCGCCCGAGGAGGCGGGGATCCGGATGCTCGCCGTCGACCCGACCCTCCAGGGTCGGGGCATCGGGCGACGCCTTGTCGAGGCCTGCCTCGAGCAGGCGAAGGCGACCGGCCGGCGCCGTCTCGTCCTCCTCACCCGACCCTCGATGGAAGCCGCCCAGCACCTCTACATCCGGCTCGGCTTCCGCCGGGCGCCGGCCCGGGACTGGGAGTTCGCCCCGGGCGAGTGGCTCCTCGGCTACGAAATCGACCTCGCGCCGGAAGCGCCGGCGCCGAGGGTCGAGGAGGCTCGGTCGCCGAGCCGGAGGCCAGACGACACCGCTGGCCCCTGAGCGTGGGCCGGGCCTCGCTGCGCCTGACGGGCCTCGCCGCGCCCGACGGGGCCGGTCGAGCGGGATCCTAACGGAGGGGAGTGGACCGTGTCAGGAGGTGAACCGTGATCGATCTCCTCGTCCTCGAAACGACCGTCGGCTCCGAGGCCGATGCTCGGGTCCTCGCCGACGCCGTCGTCGCCGAGCGCCTTGCTGCCTGCACCCAGATCCTCGGCCCGCTCGAGAGCGTGTACTGGTGGGCGGGAGCCGTCACCACTGCGAGCGAGTGGCTCCTCCGGTGTAAGACGACCCGTGGCCGCTCCGATGCCCTCGTCGCCCGGCTTCGCGAGCTCCATCCCTACGAGGTCCCCGAGATCGTCCTCCTCGAACCGGCCGGGGTCGACGCTGCCTACGGCACCTGGGTCCGCAACAGCGTCGAGGGCGGCCGCGTCGCGCCCTCGCTCGAGGGCTCCGCGTCCGGCTCGGAGTGGAGGCTCGGTCAGGCCTCCGGGGACTGATCGGTCGTCGGCTTCGTGCCCTCGCTCGAGGGCGTCGCGCCTTCCCTCGGCGCCTCCCAGCGCCCGCCGGTCAGCTCCTCCGCTTCGCGACGGGCCTCACGGATGCCGCGGCCGAGGGCCTGGCCGAGCTTCGGGAGCGTCTTCGGTCCCCGCCAGATGAGGGCGAGGACGACGAGGAGGAGGAGAACGAGGGCGACGTCGCTCACGGCGGCATCGTAGCCCAAACGACGAGCGTCGGGCGACGGAGGGCGGAGCAGGCCGGGCGGCGATGCGCGGCGACCCGGTATCGTGGTCGCCGATGGCGTCCGAACCCCTCCTCGTCTTCGGGCCCTGGTCGCTCCGCTACGACTTCGGCCCCTTCCATCCCCTCACACCCCGCCGCTTTGGGCCGGGCATCGACCTCGTTCGGAGCCTCGGCGGCGAGCCCGGCCTGGCGCCCGAACCGGCGGCCGACGAGGCGCTCCTCGCCTGCCACACCGCTGAGTATGTCCGGCTCGTCCGCCGCTTCTCGGTCGACCCCTCAGCTCCGCCGGCGGCGGGCATCGGCCCCGGCGACAACCCGCCCTTCCCCGGCATGCACGAGGCGGCGGCAGCCGTGGCCGGCGGGTCCCTGGCCGCCGTCGAGGCGATCCTCCGCGGCGACGTCGAACACGCCTTCCACCCGGGTGGCGGTCTCCATCACGCCCTCGCCGACCGAGCGTCGGGCTTCTGCATCTACAACGATCCGGCCCTCGCCATCGCCCGAGCCCGGAGGGCGGGTTACCGCGTCCTCTACGTCGACCTCGACGTCCACCACGGCGACGGCGTCGAGGCCCTCCACCTCGCCGACCCGGGCGTCCTCACCGTCAGCGTCCACGAGTCGGGTCGCTACCTCTTCCCAGGGACGGGGTCCGTCGGGGACCTCGGAGCGGGGGTCGCCGCAGCGACCGCGGTCAACGTTCCCCTCGAGCCGTACACCGGCGAGGCGGCCTGGCTGGCGGGCGTCGAGCGCCTCGTCCCCGAGCTGGCGGCGACCTTCGGGCCGGACCTCGTCGTCAGCCAGCACGGGGCGGACAGCCACGCCCTCGACCCGCTCGCCCACCTTCGAGTGACGACGACGGCGATGGGGACAGCCGCCCGGCTCGTCGATCGGGTCGCCCATCGGTACGCCCGGGGGCTCTGGTTCGCCACCGGTGGCGGCGGCTACGACGTCTATCGGGTCGTGCCACGGACCTGGGCCCTCGTCTGGCTCGCCGGTGCGCACCGGCCGACGCCGACGCTGATCGACCCGGACTGGCGGGAACGCTGGGCGTCCGAAGCGGCTCGCTTCGGCGGAGCGCCCCTCCCCGAGCGTTTCGAGGACCCGCCGAACGCCGGACTGCCGGTCCGACCGGAGCAAGAAGCTGCCGACGAGCAGGCGGCAGGGGTCGTCGCCCTCGTCCGGGTCCTCGCCGTCCCGACCATCGTCCGCGAAGCCGTCGACCGGGGCTGGTGGTCACCCCTGGCGGACCCGCCGGAGCCGAACCGCCCGGCTCCGGCGCGGACGGGGAGCTCCCCGACCCCGACCCTGGTCCGTCTCGAACGCTCGCTCCTTGACCGGATCGAGGTCGCGGCGCGGGTCGCCGCCCCCTTCGACACCGCGGACCTCCGAGCCATCCTCGTCGCCGCCCTCGCGGACGGCGCCTGGGGCGTGGCGGCCGTGTCGGGGACGATCCTCGTCGGTCTCGCCCTCGCCGCACCGTCGACGCGAGCGGCATTCGACGGCGGGGATGGAGCCGTCACCGGGCGCTCGGGAGGGCCGGGAGGGGTCGATCGGCTCCTCGCCCTCGGCGTCGCGCCGGCCTGGCGAGGCCGTGGCCTCGGCCGTGCCCTCCTCGGGAGGATCGTCAGGGAGGTGCCGGCGGGTCGTTCGCTCGTCGGGCTCGTCACCGCCGCCGAGCGGGACGTCGTCGAGCCGCTGGACCGAGGCGCGCGCCGCCGGCTGGCGGCTCGGCTCTTCGAAGCTGCGGGATTCCGCGAGGAGCCGGTGCCGCCCTCCGTCCGTGCCGCCGACCCCGATGCCCTGGCCGTGCGCCGGCCGGGGCGGCGCTGAGGTCTCGCTCCCCTGGCTCACGGCCACCCCACCCCGGCCGTCCGGTCCCGGGAGGGTGGTCGATTTCGCCCCTCGATTTCGTGACCATCGGGACCAGATGCTGAGATTTCAAATATGCATCCTTATCCTCGACAACGATCTGTCATCGGGCGTCGAGAGGGACCGGCCGGACGGATCGGAAACGAATAGGAGGGTCCAGGATGCAGATCACAGCGCGCTACCACCGGCTCGGTGTCGCCCTTCTCCGGATCGGAGTCGGCGTCATCTTCCTCTGGGCGGGCCTCGAGAAGGCCGTCGGGGCGGGCCTCGGAACCTGGTCGGCGGCCGGGTTCCTGAAGTTCGGAACCCTCGGCAGCCTTGGCTGGCCCTTCGTGACCGGCGAGGTCGCCGAGGGGACGGTCTTCAACCCGACCCACGACTTCTGGGTCGGCCTGGCGAACAACGAGGTCGCTCTGACGATCATCAACTACCTCGTCCCCCTCGGCCAGCTCGGGATCGGGATCAGCCTCATCCTTGGGCTCCTGACCCGCTTCGGGGCGGCGATGGCGACGCTCATGATGCTCATCTTCTTCGTCGCCGCCTGGGACTTCCAGTTCGGGATCGTCAACCAGCACCTCACCTACGCCCTCATCGGGGCGACGATCTACGGCCTCGGGGCCGGCAAGTACTACGGGCTCGACGCCTACCTCATGGACTCCGTCGGTCCGGCCCTCCGACGCTGGCTCTTCTCGGGCGATCCGGCTCCTGCGGCTGCGTAACAAGCGCTGGAACGCCAGACGAGAAGCGGGCGAGAAGCCCTCGGACAACGTCAAGCTCCCATCGGACCAGGCTCCCAAGGAGGACGACCGGCCGGACCGCCGGCCGGTCGTCGTTTTCGGAGCGGGGCCGAGCCCTCCGGCAGGGGAGGCCGACCGACCCGCCTATACTCGACAGCCCGTGGCTGCCCCCTCTGCCCCTGCCGATCCCCTCGACCGCTTCCGTCCCCCGGTCCGCGCCTGGTTCCGCTCCGCCTTCGAGGCGCCGACCCCGGCCCAGGTCGGCGGATGGGCCGCCATCGCCTCGGGGGAGCACACCCTCATCCACGCCCCGACGGGGAGCGGCAAGACCCTCGCCGCCTTCCTCGCCTGCCTCGATCGCCTGACGGCACCCGAGGCGGTGCCCGACTCGGCGCTCGCCACGGCGCCCGACTCGGCCACCGAGGGTGCTCGGGAGGGCGAGCCCCCGGCGACGCCTGGCCGACGCCGGACGCCGAGGCGCCGGAGCCGGCGGAGCGCCGCCCCCGGGGTGCGCGTCCTCTACATCTCTCCCCTCAAGGCCCTCGCCTACGACATCGAGCGAAACCTCCGGGCCCCCCTCGTCGGCATCGCCCGCGCCGCCGAGCGGCTCGGCGTTCCCGTCCGAGAGGTGCGGGTCGCGGTCCGGACCGGCGACACCCCATCCGACGATCGGCGACGGATGGTCGCCGACCCGCCGGACATCCTCGTGACGACCCCGGAGTCGCTCTATCTCCTCCTGACGAGCATCGCCCGAGAGATCCTCCGCGGGGTCGAGGTCGTCATCGTCGACGAGGTCCATGCCCTCGCCGGCACGAAACGGGGCGCCCATCTCGCCCTCAGCCTCGAACGCCTCGAAGCCCTCCGCCGCCCTGGCTCGCCGCGGCTCCAGCGGATCGGGCTCTCGGCAACCCAGCGGCCCCTGGAGACGATCGCCCGCTTCCTTGGCGGCGTTGGTGCCGATCGGTCGGTCACCGTCGTCGACGCGGGGGCGGCGCCGAACCTCGATCTCGCCGTCGTCGTGCCCGTCGAGGAGATGGCCCGCCTCGGGGAGCCGCTGCCGCTCGACGAACGACCCGGCGGCCCGGCGGTCCTGGCCGGGACCGAGGGCCGTCGGAGCATCTGGCCCGCCGTCTACCCCGCCCTCCTGGCCGAGATCCGTGCCCACCAGAGCACCCTCGTCTTCGTCAACAGCCGTCGCCTCGCCGAGCGCCTCGCCGGCCGCCTGAACGAGCTCGCCGGCGAGACGATCGCCCGGGCCCACCACGGCAGCGTCGCCCCCGAGGAGCGGCGGGCGATCGAGGACGCCTTGAAGGCGGGAGCCGTCCGAGCCCTCGTCGCCACGAGCAGCCTCGAGCTCGGGATCGACATGGGAGCGGTGGACAGCGTCGTCTGCGTCGAGTCGCCGCCGTCCGTGGCCTCCGGGCTCCAGCGGGTCGGCCGAGCCGGCCATCGGGTCGGGGCAGCCAGCCGAGGTCGGATCGTCCCGAAGTTCCGGGGCGATCTCCTCGAAGCAGCCGTCGTGGCCGACCGGATGCGGCGCGGTGAGATCGAGGCGACGACCATTCCCCGAAATCCCCTCGACGTCCTCGCCCAGCAGGTCGTGGCCATGGCCGTCATGGACCCCTGGTCCGTCGACGAGCTGTGGCGGGTCGTGACCCGGGCGGCTCCCTACGAGACCCTCTCGCGGGGCGCCTTCGAGGCCGTCCTCGGCATGCTCGCCGGGGCGTATGCCGACGAGGCCTTCGCCGAGCTTCGGCCGAGGATCGTCTGGGATCGAGTCGCGGGGACGATCGAGGGCCGCCGCGACGCCCGGACCGTCGCCGTCACCTCGGCCGGGACGATCCCCGACCGGGGTCTCTACGGGGTCTTCATGATCGGGGAGGCCGGCCGCCCCGGTCGGCGGGTCGGCGAGCTCGACGAGGAGATGGTCTACGAGAGCCGCGTCGGCGAGGTCATCACCCTCGGTGCCTCGTCTTGGCGGATTGAGGACATCACAGCGGACCGGGTCCTCGTCAGCCCGGCTCCCGGCGAACCCGGCAAGCTGCCTTTCTGGAAGGGCGACGGCGTCGGCCGACCGGTGGAGCTCGGGCGGGCGATCGGGGCCTTCGTCCGTGAGCTCGAAGCTGCCCTCAGCGACGACGCGACCGGTCGGACGGCGGTCCGGGGGCGCCTCGTCGCCGAGCTCGGCCTCGACGAACGGGCGGCCGCCAATCTCCTCGCCTACCTCGACGAGGAGCGACTCGTCTGCGGCGCCCTGCCGACCGATCGGCGGATCGTTGTCGAGCGCTTCCGGGACGAACTCGGCGACTGGCGGCTCGTCATCCTCAGCCCCTTCGGGGGTCGCGTCCACGCACCCTGGACGCTCGCCCTCCAGCGGCGCCTCGGGGAGCGACTCGGGTCCGAGGTCGCCGCCATCTGGTCCGACGACGGGATCGCTCTCCGGCTCCCCGACGGCGAGCCCGGTGACGCCGAGGCGCTCCTCTTCCCCGAGCCCGACGAGATCGAAACCCTCGTCCTCGAGGGCCTCGAAACGAGCCCCCTCTTCGCCGCCCGGTTCCGCGAGAACGCCGCCCGCGCCCTCCTCTTGCCCCGTCGCCGCCCGGGGCGTCGGAGCCCGCTCTGGCAGCAACGCCAGCGAGCCGCCGACCTCCTCGCCGTCGCCCGTCGCCACCCGAGCTTCCCGATCCTCATCGAGACGTACCGCGAGTGCCTCGCCGACGTCTTCGACGTCGCTGCCCTCCGGGAGATCCTCGGGGCCGTCGCGCGGCGGGAGATCGGGGTCCACACCGTCGAGACGGCCCGCCCGTCGCCCTTCGCCAGCTCGCTCCTCTTCGACTACGTCGCCCTCTACATGTACGAATGGGACGCGCCGCTCGCCGAGCGGAGGGCCGGCGCCCTCAGCCTCGATCGAGACCTCCTCCGCGAGCTCCTCGGGGCCGACGAACTCCGGGAGCTCCTCGATCCCGAGGCCGTCGCCGACCTCGAGCTCGATCTCCAGGCCCTCTCCCCGGCTCGCCGGGTCCGATCCGCCGACGGTCTCGCCGATCTCCTCCGGCGACTCGGGGACCTGCGGCTGGACGAGCTGGCGGCGCGGGCCTCTGCCGAGCCGGCGACCGTCGAGGCGTGGCTGGCGGACCTGGAAGCCCGACGCCGGGTCGTCCGGCTCCGGATCGCCGCGCAGGAGCGCTTCGTCGTCCTCGAGGACGTTGGGCGCTACCGGGACGCCCTCGGTGTGTCGCCACCGCCGGGAACGCCGGAGACGACCGTCGATGGCGCCCGGGAGGAAGCGCCGCTCGAGTCGCTCCTCGTCCGCTGGGCTCGGACCCATGGCCCCTTCGTCGCCCGGGACCCGGCCCTCCGCTGGGGGATCGCCGAGGCGACGGTCGCGGCCTCCCTCGAGCGACTCGCCACCCGGGGCGCCGTCGTCCGGGGCGCCTTCCGGCCGGGTGGCGGAGCCGCCATTGAGTGGTGCGATCCGGGAGTCCTGCGGGCCCTCCGGCGCCGGTCCATCGCTCGGCTCCGGCGCGAGGTCGAGCCCGTCGATGCGGCGACGTACGCCCGCTTCCTCCTCGCCTGGCATGGCGTCCCGGGACGGGCAGCCGGGGCGGAGGAAGGGCATGGACTGTCGGTCCGGGAGTGGCCGGCAGGGAGCGGTTGGTCCAGGCCCGGAGACCGCCCTCGGGAACCGACACCGACAGCCGCCCTCGATCGCCTCGTCGCCGTCCTCGACCAGCTCGCCGGACTGCCGATCCCGGCTTCCGTCCTCGAGCGCGATGTCCTTCCGGTGCGCGTCCCCGGCTACAGCCCGCGCCTTCTCGACGAGCTCGGGGCTCTCGGCGAAGTCGGCTGGGTGGGGGCAGGCCCGCTCGGTGGCCGGGACGACGGCCGGGTCGTCCTCCTCCGACCGGGTCGCGAAGCCCTCGCCCCACCGCCGCTGCCGGCAGGGGAGCGTCCCTCCGGGCCGCTCCACGACGCCATCCGCGACTACCTCGCTCGCCACGGCGCCTCCTTCTTCCGGGTCCTGGCGGGTGCCCTGGGTGGTGCCTCCCCGGCTAGCGTCGCCGGCGGGCGCTCGGGCGGGCGCTCGGAGCGCGAGCTCCTTGACGCCCTCTGGGACCTCGTCTGGGCGGGCGAGGTGACGAACGACACCTTCGCCCCGCTTCGGGCTCTCCGCTGGAAGCGACCGAGCAGCCGGCGGCTACCGTCCGCGGGTCGGCTCGCCCGGCTGGGGCCGCCGGAGGCGGCAGGGCGCTGGTCCCTCGTTGGGTCGGAGCGGGCGGGCCCGACGGCTCGTCCTTCGGGCGGGTCTGACCGACGGGCGACGGCCATCGGCCATGCCTGGGCCGGGGCGCTCCTCGATCGGTACGGGGTCGTCGGTCGGGCGACCCTCGTTGGGGACGGGCCGCCGGGCGGGTTCGGTGCCCTCTACGGCGTCTTCCGGGCCCTCGAGGAGGCCGGGCGGGTCCAGCGCGGCTACTTCGTCGAGGGGCTCGGCGGCGCCCAGTTCGCGACGGGCGCCGTCGTCGATCGCCTTCGAGCCCTCCGGCTCCCCGCTGCCGATGGACGCCAGGTCCACCTCCTCGCTGCCACGGACCCGGCCAACCCGTACGGAAGCCTGCTCCCCTGGCCCCGCCGGGAGAGCGAGCCGGCCGGACGCGGGCCGGCCCGGGTGGCCGGGGCCTACGTCGTCCTCGTCAGCGGCGAGCCAGCGCTCTTCCTCGAGCGCGGTGGCGCCTCGCTTCTCACGCTCCCCGCCGCCGACGAACCAGAGGTAGCGGCCCTCGCTCTCGCCAGTCTCGGCTCCCTCGTCGAGGACGGGCGCTACCGCGAGCTCGCCATCGAGCGGATCGACGGGGAACCGGTCGCGGCTTCGGCCTGGCGCGATCGGCTCCTGGCCGCCGGCTTCGTCCGCGGCTATCGCGGCCTCGTCCTCCGCGAAACTCGGGCCCGGACGGCGTGAGGAGGGCCGGGCGCGGCCGGCGACGGCCGAGAACGACGACGAGTCCCGGGTCGCGGCAGACGAAGGCCGATGCCCGAGGGTGACACCCTCCACCGGACGGCGGCCGGGCTGCGGCCCGTCCTCGTCGGCCGATCGGTCCTCGCGGCCAGTGCCCGCCGGCCGGGGCCGGCTGTCGGTTCCCTCGTCGGGACGACGGTCGTCGCCGTCGAGACCCTCGGCAAGAACCTCCTCATCCGTTTCAGCGACGGTCGGACGCTCCGGACGCACCTCGGGATGCGAGGCGCCTGGCACCGCTACCGGCCGGGCGAGGCCTGGCGCCGAGCGGCGTGGCGAGCGAGTCTCGTCCTCGAGGTCGACGGCGCCCTGGCGGTCTGCTTCGACGCCCCGAGGGTCGAGCTCTTCGAGACCCGGGCCGAACGGCTCCATCCGGGGCTCGCCGAACTCGGTCCGGACCTCCTCGCTCCCGTCCTCGACGTGGACGCAGCAGTGGCCCGCTTCCGGGTCCCCGACCTCGCCGATCGCCCGATCGCCGAGGTCCTGCTCGACCAACGCGTCGTCGCCGGGATCGGGAACGTCTACAAGAGCGAGGTCCTCTTCGTCGCCCGTGTCCAGCCCTTCGCCCGCGTTGGGGACCTGTCGGATCCCGAGCTCCGGGAGATCGTCGAGACGGCTCGCCGGCTCCTCGTCGAGAACGCGCGACTCGATCGGCCGGTCCGTCGGCGGACGACGGACGGGCCGGACGGTGGCGCCGTGGGAGTCGCCCGCGCCACGGGCTCGCTCTGGGTCTACCGGCAGGTCGGGCGGCCATGTCAACGGTGCCGGACCCCGATCGCGGCCCGGAGCCACGGCCATCCGCCACGCCGGACGTACTGGTGTCCCCGCTGTCAGGCGGGGAGGGAAGGGCGCCCGATCCCGGTACCGGGGTACGATCGGGGGCCGAGGTGACGGGGCGCGAGCAGGCGACGGCAATCGAGGTCAGGTGCCAGTCCCAACCGGGCGGTGACTGGCTCTGTCGGGTCATCGTTGGCGACGAGGGTTCGCGGACCGAGCACCGGGTCAGGGTCACCCAGGCCGATCTCGAGCGCCTCGACCCGCGGAGCGGCGATCCGACCGAGCTGGTCCGCCGATCCTTCGTTTTCCTCCTCGAGCGGGAGCCGAAGGAGTCGATCCTGCGGGCCTTCGACCTCTCGGTCATCGGCCGCTACTTCCCGGAGTACGAGGGGACGATCGGGCGGCGCTGACGACCTCGCCGGGAGCGTCAGCCAGCGCCCGAGCCGGCAGCTCAGCCAGCGCCGGCGCCAGCACAGAAGCTAGCGCCCGAGCCAGTTCCTGAGCGGTCCCTCAGCCGGCGAGGCCGAAGAAGGCTCGCGCCCGGCCGAGGAGGGCACGCCCCGTGCGCACGAGCCGGACACCGAGCGGTCGCTCGTCCTGGCGCGCCCTTGCCACGAAGGCCGCGAGTTCGCCGCGGAGGCGCCGGCGACCATCGGCTCGCAGCCACCAGAACGGGTTCGGATGCCGCCAGAGCCAGGGAACAGCGGCCCAGAGGAGCACGAGGTAGTCGAGTCGGAGGGGCCGGGGCCCGAAGCCAAAGAGGGCCTGGAGTTGGACGATCGTGAGCGGGAGGGTGAGGAGGCTCAGGATCGCCGCGACGACGAGCCAGCCGATCCCCCAGGCCCGAGCCCGCGGCGCGAGGAGGACGAGGAAGGGTGCGGGGACCCACTTCATCCAGGTCGCCAGGGCCCAGAGGGCACCAGCGAGGGGCGCTCCGCTGAACTGGGCCGCCCAGAGCATGAGGCCGAGGTGGAGGTTGACGTTGCCGGTGTCGAGGTTGGCGGCCAGGGGGAAGGCGAGGAGGGCGACGACGACGGCCGTCTCGAGGGGTCGACGGCGGTAGGCCCAGTCGATCGTCCAGAAGAGGAGGAGGAAGGAGCCGACCCGCCAGACGAACCAGGCGACGTCCCAGGGGAGGAGGGCCCAGGGGGCGAAGAAGGGGAGCATCCAGGGCGCGTAGACGTAGGGGAGGAAGGGCCCGGTCGGGTGGTAGGGATCCCCGCCCGCGAGCCAGATCCGGACCGCCGCCCAGTAGGCCCGAGCGTCTGCGCCAGCCGCTTCGCCCCGGGCGACGAGACCGGCGACGCCAAGGCCGAAGACGAGGGCGAGGATGACGACGGCGGCCCGCCGGCGGGGATCCCGGAGCCGGGAGAGCTCGCGGCGCAGGGCGCGCCGGAAGACGCCGGCCCGGCGCTGCGTCGGCCGGTCGACAAGGCGCTCAACGGTCTGGAGTCGGGCCATGAGGCGCTCGTTCATGGCCCTTCGATTGTCGCATCGACGGGCCGGGTGGCGAGACCCACCCCTCCGGCGAAGGCGGCCCCGGGCGGCCGGGTTCTGGCCGCGGCACCCGGGCTCTGGCCCCGGGCACCCGGGCTCTGGCCCCGGGCGGCCGGGTTCTGGCCCCAGGCGGCTGGGATCTGGCCGGCCCCGCCCTCGGCCGTGGCCCTCGGCCGCCAACTAGACTGTTCGTCGATGACCCGGGCCGCCGACCCCTCGGCGCTCGTGACGCCGGCCGAGCTCGACCGCCTTCGAGCGGCGGTCGCCGCCGGCCTGCCGGCGTATCTCGACGAGCTGGCGACCCTCGTCGCCATCGACTCGGGCTCGGGTGACCTGACCGGGCTCGAGCGGGTCGCTGGACATGTCGCCGACCGGCTCGGTGGACTCGGGGCGTCGGTCGAGATCGAACGGGACCCGGTCCACGGCCCGACGGTCGTCGGCCGGTTCGATGGGGGACCGGGCTCGAAGGGCGAGCCGCGGGTCCTCCTCGTGGGCCATCTCGACACCGTCTACCCGGCGGGCACGGCCGCCCGCCGCCCCTTCGAGATCCGCGATGGCCGCCTCCTCGGACCCGGTGTCGCCGACGACAAGGGCGGGCTTGTGGCCGGGCTCGGTGCCCTCGCTGCCCTCCGTGAGCTCGGGTCCCCGACCTGGCCGCTGCCGGTCACGGTCGTCGCCAACCCCGACGAGGAGGTCGGCTCGCCCGCCTCGACGCCGATCATCGCCCGTCTCGCCACCGACCACGCCGTCTGCCTCGTCCTTGAGTGCGCCCGGGCGAACGGCGACATCGTCAGCGCCCGGAAGGGGAACCTCCACCTCCGGATCGAGCTTCGGGGCCGGGCAGCGCACGCGGGGGTCGAACCGGAGAAGGGCCGGAGCGCCGTCCTTGCCGCGGCCCGGCTCGTCGTCGCCCTCCACGACCTCTCGGGCCGCTGGCCGGGGGTGACGGTGAACGTCGGCGTCGTCGAAGGCGGTAGCCGGCCGAACGTCGTCGCCGAGTGGGCCCGACTCGAGGTCGACGTCCGGGCCCCAGACCGGGCGTCCCTCGTCGCCGCCGAAGCCGAGATCCGCCGCCTCGCCTCGGTACCCACCGTCCCCGACGTCCGAGTCGGTGTGGAGGAGGTGGCTCGACACTGGCCGATGGAGCGCCTCCCGGCGACCGACCACCTCGTCCGGATGGCGACCAGCCTCGCCCGGCGGCTCGGCTTCGAGCTCCGCGACACGGCGACGGGCGGTGCCTCCGACGGGAACACGACGGCGGGGCTCGGGATGCCGACCCTCGACGGCCTTGGCCCGATCGGCGGCGGCGACCACGGTCCCGACGAGTACCTCGAGCTCGACTCGGTCGTCCCACGAACGACCCTCCTCGCCGCCCTCGTTCTGGCCCTCCGTCGCGATCCGGCGATCGCTGCCTGGCGGGCCGGGGCCGACGGCGGGCGGGGCGGGCTGGGCGGCCCGGGCGGCCCGAGCGAGCCTCTGTCGAGCCTACGGTGAGCCGCCCCGGGTGAGCCTCGCCGCCCAGCTTGATCCGGCTCTTTGGCCGGCCTACGCCTCGAGCGGGTTCCGGATCCTTCGGCGGCGGCTCCGGGGGCCCCGTCGGTTCGGCGGCGACGCCGCGGCGATCTGTCGGGCGATCGTCGACGCGTGCTGGTCCGGGGAGGTCTTCACCGCCTCGGTCGGGCACTTCCGGCAGGCCTGGACGCGCGACCTCGGGTTCGCGGCAGCCTCGTTGGTCCGGATCGGGGAACGGGAGCGGCTCGTCGCCTCCCTCGCCTGGCTCCTCGACGCCTTCGCTCGCGGCGGGCGGGTGACGACGACCGTCTTTCCGGGTCGACGAGCCCGGGACGTCTGGACCTACGGTGTCGACTCGCTCCCGCTCCTCCTCCACGGCCTCTTCGTCGGCGGGGCCGACGAACTCGTCGCCCGGCACGCCGAGTGGCTCGGCCGGGAGGTGGAGCGGTTCGGGCGGACCGTCGTCGACCCGGGCACGGGGCTCGTCCGGGACGACCGCCGCTTCTCGACCCATCGGGACACGATCCGGACGCGATCGAACGCCTACGCGAACGCGATGCTCGTCCTCCTCGACCGGATCCTCCGCTCGACGGGCTGGTTCGCGACGCCGGTGCCGGCCGGAGCTCCCGAACGGTTCGTCGACCGCTTCTGGCGCGGCGACCGCTTCGTCGACCGGGCCGACGGCGACGAGGTGACCGGTGACGCGACGGTCGTGCCCTTCTTCTTCGGGGTCGTCCCCGACAACCTGGGCCTCCGAGCCGCCCTCCGGGCCGCCGAGGCGGCTGGCCTCGCCGACCCGCTCCCGCTCCGCTACGCGGCCCGTCGGGACCCGGCGACGGAGGACCCGGTCCAGGGCTGGTTCGTGCCCGACTACCAGGGGACGGCAGTCTGGACCTCCCTCGGGGCGATGTACCTGGCCCTCCTGCGGCGCGCCGATCCCGCGGCGGCGGCCCCGCTCGTCGCTGCCTACCGCCAGCGGATCGAGGGGGACGGCACCGTCTGGGAGGTCTTCGCCGAGGAGGCTGGGGCGCTCCGGCCCTACCGGGGTCGCTTCGGTCTCTTCGTGGCCGACGAGGGGATGCTCTGGGCTGCGATCTTCGCCGAGCTCTTCGAGTGATCGGGTGGCGGCGGCGGCCCGGGGGTTCTTCGGCCCGGGGGTTCTTCGGCCCGGGGGTTCTTCGGCCCTCCCTCAACGGAGGAAGATCCGGCCGCAGGTCCCATCGCAGACGACGACGAGGGCGTGGGCGTCGCGGGCGTAGCCGGCGACGTGGAGGCGCCCGGGGCAGCCGGTCGTCGGACACTTCCAGACCCACCAGCGCTCGTTCTCGTCGAGGGCGGTCGTCCGTTCGGCGAGGGTCGGTCCGAGGTCGCTCCGTTCGGCGACGAGCCGCTCGATGGTCTGTCGGCGCTCGGTTTCGGACTCGGACGTGTAGGGGTAGTTCTGGCCGATGTTCGAGGTCACCCTAACCCTCCGGACTGGCGTGGCGGCGGTGGCGGGCGTCTCGTGGCGACGATCGCCGGTGGTGGACCGGCGCGTTCTTCGAGCCCGCGAACGAGCGACGCCGGTGACAGTGGAACGTGTGAGCGCAGCGCTGTCACCGGCGTCGGCGAGTATAGGACGGCATCGGCTCCGTCAGGCCCCACGCTCCGGCCCCATCGTCAGGCCCCACGCTCCGGCCCGATCCCGTAGCTCCAAGCCCCGTCTCCGTGACCACACGGCCGGCAGCCGGCCCTCCGGAGCTCGCCCAGATGCTCGGGCTGTGCCACGTCGAGCACCATCACCACACGGCAGGTAGCCCGTTGCTCCGCGGATCGGTGGCCGCAGCCAGGGTGCCACCGTGGGCCGGCCCGCCATCGACGAGCTCGATGGCGTGGGCATGGCCGAGGAGGGAGTCGAAGGGAGCGACCTGGGTGACTGGGTGGCCGCGGGCCCGGAGCGCCTCGACAAGGTCCTCGCCGTAGCGCGGCTCGATGCGGACCGTGACGGGGGGTGCGAAGTGCGCCTCGGGCTCGACGAACCAGCGGGGGAGGGCGACGGCGCCCGCGATGTCGACGCCGCCGTCGACGAGGGCCGACACGAGCTGGGCGCAGATCTGGGGCTGAGCGTCGCCGCCCATCGATCCCCCGACGACCCAGGGTCGCCCGTCCCGGAGGAGCATCCACGGCAAGAGGGTGTGGAGGGTGCGCTTTCCGGGGGCGAGGACGTTCGGGTGGTCGGGGTCGAGGCTGAAGTAGGCGCCGCGGTTCTGGTAGTGGATCCCAGTCGCCGGGTCGGCAATGCCGGAGCCGAAGCCCATGTAGTGGGACTCGATGCAGCTCACGGCGTTGCCCTCGGCGTCGACGGTCGCGAAGTACACCGTCCCGCCGCCGGCGGGGTTTTGGGCCGGCGCGGGGCTTCGCGCCCTTCGGCGGTCGAGGATGGCGGCGAGGTCGGCGAGCCGCCCCGGCTCGACGAACCAACCGGCGTCGACAGACATCGCCTCCGGGTCGGTGAGGTGGGCGTCGCGGTCGGCGAAGGCGAGCTTCGAGGATTCGATCCCGAGGTGGATCCAGTCGGGATCGGCCACCCTGTGGGGGCCGAAGGCCTCCGGCGGCGGTGGCTCGAAGTGGGCGAGGAGGCCGAGGATCTCGAGGGCCACCACACCCGAGCTGTTCGGGGGGTGGCTGGCGACGGTGACGCCCCGGTAGTCGATCGAGATCGGCACCCCCCAGGTCGAGGTGTGGTTCCGGAGGTCGTCGAGGCGGAGCGGCGAGCCGGCTGCTGCGAGGGCAGCGACCTGCCGCTCGGCGAGCTCGCCGAGGTAGAAGTCGTCGAGGCCGACGGTCGCCAGGTGGCCGAGGGTCGCGGCGAGGGCAGGGAAGCGGACTCGCTCGCCCGCCCGCCAGGGGCGCCCAGCCGGTCGGAAGAGGGCAGTCCAACCGGTCGGGTCGACGCCGGCCCGGGGCAGGAGCTCGTAGGTCGCCTCGACCGAGGTGATGAAGCCGTCCCAGGCGGGAAAGCCGTCCGCGGCGAGCTCGATGGCCGGGTCGAGGATCGAAGGCAGCGAGAGGCGGCCGAAGCGGGTGTGGGCATCGGCCCAGGACCGAACGGCCCCCGGGACGGTGATCGTCAGCGGGCCTCGGAGCGGGAGGCGGTCGAGGCCCTGGGCTCGGAGGGCGGCTGGATCGAGGCCGGCGGGGGCGCGCCCGGACCCGTTCAGGGCAAGGAGGGTGTGGTTCGCTTCGTCCCAGATGAGCCAGAAGGCGTCGCCACCGAGGCCGCAGGCATTCGGGGCGACGACGGCGAGAGCCGCGTTCGTGGCGATGGCGGCGTCGACGGCGCTCCCGCCGGCGCGGAGGACTCCAATGCCGGCCTCGGCGGCGAGGTGGTGGGGAGCGACGACGGCGCCGTGGCTGCCGCGGGCGAGGGATGCCGGGACGAGGGGTCGCTGGAGCGTCATCGTGCTCCGTGGTGTGATCCGGAGGCGAAGTGGGGTGAGGTCGATGATAGCGCCCACCCCCGCGTCGGAGGCCGCCGCTCTGCCACCCCGGCCCTCTGCCACCCCGGCCGCCACATCCCCATCGCTCGCGTCGCCCGTTCCGCACCTCGCCGCCGCTGCCTCGTCCGTTGCCTCCCTGGTGGCGCCTGCACCTCTCGTCGCTCGTCGTCCCTCGATCCGTCGCTCCTCCTCCCTCCCCGGCCCGTCGCCCCGCCTCCCACCTCGCTCGTCACCCCGCGACGCTCGGCCTTCGGCCGAGCGTTCCGGCCCTCTCCGGCCAGGAGACTGGTCATCCGTTCCTGGGGTGCACGTTCTCTGGCGTCGAGGGGACCGCCGAGGCCGGAGATCGGGCCGAGGCCGGAGATCGGGCCGAAGCCGGCGCCATCGAGGGCGGCCACGCGTCACCCTCCGAGCTCGGCGGGCAGCTTTGGTCCAGCTCGGGCGAGCGAACCCGGCCACACGCGCATGGCATGGTCGTTTGGCAGAGCAACGACCCCGGAGCGGCCCCCGGACGGGGCTCGGATCGACCCCTCGCCCACTCGAGCGAGCGTGGGAGCGGCTCGTGGACCCGGCCGGGGTCCTAGACAGGGCCCGACGGACGCCGAGAACGTGCACCCCATGGGCGTCTGACCGAGAACGGGGCCGGGCGAGGGCGGGGCGAGGCGAGGGGACGCGACGATACGGCCGAGGGGCGAGGAGAGGCCAGATCGCGCGGAGGGGGCGCCGCCACCCGACCCTCCCTCCATGAGCCGCGGACGCTACCCTTCCGCCGATGGATCGGTCGCTCCGCTCGGTCATCGTCGGTACGTTCACCCTCCGTTTTTCGACCGGGCTGACCGGGGCTCTTCTCGCCTACTACCTCGCCGAGCTCCCACGTCACGGCGGCCCGGCCGTGGACGCCGTCGTCGTTGGCCTCTTCGCCGCGACCTTCTTCGTCGCCGAGCTCGCCCTCTCGCCGCCCTTCGGCCTCCTCTCGGACCGCCTCGGCCACCACCGGGTCATGGAATTCGGGCCCATGTTCGGGGCGGTGGCCGTCGTCCTCACCTGGGCGACGACGGACCTCGTCGTCCTCGGCTTCACTCGCTGGCTCGAGGGCTCCTCGACGGCCGCCTCCGTCCCCTCGATCCTCGGCTACATCGCCATGGTCACCGCCGGGGACGAGCTCCTCCGTGGTCGCGCCTCGGCCCGCTTCGAGGGCGCCACCCTCGCCGGCCTCGGCGGCGGGCTCGTGGCGGCCGGCTTCTTCTGGGAGGCCTTCGGACGCCAGGCGTTCCTCGTCAATGCCGCCCTCTACGGCGTGTCGTGGGCGATCTACCGCTTCGGGGTCGCCGACCCGGCCGGCGAAGCGGCCACCCTCCGGGCGCCCCACTATGGCTGGCGAAGATACGGCTCCCTCCTTCGAAGCACCCACGTCTGGCTCCTGGCGCCGACCTGGATCGCCGTCAATGCGGCCATCGGGCTCTGGACGACCCAGTCGATCTTCCAGCTCGTGAGCGAGCCCCGGCCGGGCTTCGAGGACCAGCTCCTCATGGGCGGCCTCGACCCGGTCCAGATCAGCCTCGGGCTGGCGGTCGGGCTCCTCGTCTTCTTCGGCGGCCTCGCCTTCTGGGGCGAGCGCTTCAAGACGACCCGCCGGACGACGATCATCTTCTACGGGATTTGCGGGGGCGCGGTCGTCGCCGTGGCCGGGGCGGCGGTCAACCACAGCGGGGGGACACCGATCCTCCTGGTCGGGGGTGCAGTCGTCCTCCTCGTCGGGCTCTTCGTCCTCGCCGGGGCGACGCCGGCCGCCCTCGGTCTTCTCGCCGACCTCAGCGAAGCCTTCCCGGCGGATCGAGGGGCGATCATGGGCCTCTACTCCGTCTTCCTCGCCGTGGGCCAGATCGGGGGCGCCCTGATCGGCGGGCTCGCCGCCGAGCGGGCCGGGATCGACGGCCTCTTCGTGGCGACCCTCGGCCTCCTTCTCGTCGCCCTCCTCCCGCTCGCCCGCCTGCGAACCCTCGAGCACACCGTCGGGGCCGGTGCAACGGAGGGTCGGGTCGAGCTCGCCGAGGAGCCCTAGGCGAGGCAGCGACGGCGGCTGGCGCCCGACCCGCGATGAGGCTCCCTCCCGGGCTTCCTGGGCGACCAGAGGCACGTCGCGATCGAGGATCGAGAGCCGGCAAGCGGTCGACTCCCACCCCGCGGCTGCCAGCCCCCGGGCTCAGCCGGGCGGCATCTCGTCAAGGATCGGGATCTGTCGAACGAGGTCGATCTGACGCCGCCGCCGGCGCCGTAGACCCCTCAGATAGAGCCGGGTGAACAGCGCCCAGGATGATGGCGCGGGCGAGCCGCGCGGTGCCGCGATCCGCAGCCGGCATGCCGAGCACTACGGACCGTGGCGAGACCACCATCGCCATCGGCACTGGGTACGGCGCCAGATAGATCGCGAGACCCGGTGCCTCGCTCTTCAAGCGGCCGACGAAGGCCCGCTGCTCATCGGGCACAAGGCGGCAGATCAGGCCGGGTTGCGTGTCTGTGCACCAGGCGCGGCCTTCGTCACCGAACGCGCGCCAGTAGCGAACAAGCGCGCCTCGCGCTTTGGGCGGGGCGAACCGCACTGGGTTCGCCGCTGCTCTTGCCAACCGCCGCACAACACCACGGTCCGCCGGCTGCGGGCCGGCGCCCCTGATTGCCAGGCCGTGGCGCTCTTGTGCGCCAACGACAGCGCGCAGCCATCGCTCCCAAGCACCGGCATCGAGTCCCGCCTTGCGCAGCTCACCGTCGCCGTCACCATGCCGATCGAAGGGGGCTGCGCGTAAGCCGTCTCGGCAGAGCGCCCAGAGGCAGAAGGCAACCTCGGGGCGGACGCTTTCGCTCAGCGGAGGAGCGTCGCCACGACCCATGCTCAGGGAACCTCTTCCCAATCCCACGGGACCAGACCCTGACAGACGATCCCGTTCCAGTGCGTCGCGATTAGTCGCGTCAGCGTCCCATAGACGGTGCCAGGTCCTGTCAGGGTCTCGCGATCGACGCCCCAGGTCGGGCTGAACTGCCAGGTGGTCTCCGCCCAGCTGCCTGCCGCTCCGGTGTCCGCGTTGGTCCAGCTGATCGTCCAGTCCACGCGAACCATGATCCCGATGCTTGATCCGGCATCGGCCTCGAACCGTGCTCGGTGGGTCCCAGAGGTGTTGACCCAAATGGATGCCCAACCGCAGTCGCCGTAGACCACGTTGTCGCGTCCGACGGGAGGCTTCGGTACCTCGACTCCCGGCGGTACGTACACGATCTCGAGTCCGACAATCTGGCTTCCGCCGAGGGCCGGCTCGGCGGCGGCTGCTGAGACCGGGAACAGCTGGGCGGACAACACGAATGCCGCGACAAGCGCCGTTGCCCGTCGCAGCGGTGATACGCGTCCCATCGATGTTTCTCCTGCGTCCTCTCCCTCAAGGCGGGTCGGGCGCCTCGGTCGATGTCTATCGGCCGCGGAGCTGACGCCACAGACGGGTCGCGAGCGGTACCAGCGCGACGAAGGCGATGGCGGCCGCAACCGGCATTCCGGGTCCTGAGATCACGTCCATCGGCTGCCCTCCATGTGAACGTCGGACGCACCTCTCGGGCGCGGTCGGTCCGGTCACGATGATCCCACTCGGCCAGGACGAAAGCATCAGAGGAAGCGCTGAATCCGCTTGCTACTATTACTCGGAGGAGATCGAAGCGTGGAGCATCGAGTCGCCCGGGCGCATCCGCGGCCTGGCCGCCGGCTACCATCGCCCGGCCTGCCGAGGGTGTGGACCACTGACGGCAGGGTCATCGAGACCCTTACGCCCGCTGAGCGTCTCGTTTTCGCTGAGCTCTGTGCAGGTCGAACCACGGCCGAGATCGCCAATGCGCTGTTTGTCAGCGAGGCGACGGTGCGGACGCATCTCACGCACATCTACGGCAAGCTGGGCGTTCGAGGGCGCGTTGAGTTGCTCGCCAGTCTGGCCGCCCGGGTCGAACCGGGCGATCCGACGCCGCTCCCCCATCCATTCGCCGAAAGACTGGGGCCGCCGGCGCCTCAGGTCCCCGTTGCTTCCAGCGCTCCTGCGCTCTCTGCCCGGCTCTCCCTCATCTCGGGCGCGACCGTCCGCGGCGTTGGCATCCGCGCCACGGGCCTGTTGGCGGTCGCCGTCGGGTTGGCGCATCTGAGCATTGCGGCCTGGCCGCTCGTGGGACCTGGGTTCCTCGCTGGCCAGACCCTGCTCTCTCGGAGCCCGAACTTGCGTCTAACACGATTGGCAATGCTCGTCCTGGGGGTGCTCTTGAGCGCTGAGCAGCTAGCCGTTCTCGTCGCGTTTCACCTGGCTTGAGGCCTCACGCCTCGGGCGCCTGTCGCACAACAGGGCCAGTCGGCACCATCAGCGTGCCGCCTCCGGGATCGAGCGGGCTGTGGTGGGCGAGGGCGTGTCCTTCGAGGTACCCGGCGGAGCCGCGTCCACAAGCGTGAGGTGGTCGCCGACGCGGGAGCGGATCCGCTCCCTGCCCGAACCTCAGGCTCGTTCGTAGATCGGGGTCAGCCAGTGGCGGTAGGCGGGGATCCGGCCCCGGACCGCGTCGAAGTAGCGATCGCGGATCTGGCGTCCGATCGGGCCGACCTCGCCCGGGCCGACCTCGCGGTGGTCGATCTCGAAGAACGAGCGCTGTCGCGAAGCGGTCGAACCTCCCCCATCCGACCGCTAGAATGCGCCGCAAACCAGGGGAGATGGAGGAGGAGCCGTGGGTCGCGTCGCCGTCGTCACCGATTCTGCGTCCGATCTACCGCCGGAGCGTGCCGCCCGGGCAGGCATCGTCGTCGTCCCCCTCATCGTCCGCTTTGGCGAGGAGAGCTTCCGGGCCGGCGTCGACCTCTCGACCGAAGCCTTCTGGGACCGGATGCTCGCCCCCGGGGCTCCGTTCCCGACGACCGCCGCCGCCGCCCCGGGCGACTTCCAGGCGGCCTTCGAAGACATCTTCGCCGCCGGCGCCGAAGCGGTCGTCTGCATCACCGTCGGGAGCAAGCTCTCAGGAACCCACAAGAGCGCTGAAATTGCCCGGAGCTTGCTCGCCGAGCGGGAGATCCACGTCATCGACTCGGAGCTCGCCTCGATGGGGGTCGGCATGCTCGCCGAGATCGCGGCCGAGCACGCCGCCCGAGGAGCCTCCGCGGTCGAGATCGCCGGGGCGGTCCGCGACCAGATCCCCCGGATCGACCTCTACGTCGCCATCGACACCCTCGAGTACCTCCGCCGCGGCGGACGGATCAGCGCCGCCCAGGCGGCCATCGGCGGCGTCCTCTCGGTGAAGCCGATCATCACCGTTCGGGACGGCGTCGTCGAGACGGCCGATCGGGTTCGAACGAGGGGCAAGGCCCGCGAGCGGGTCCTCGAGCTCCTGACGGCGAAGCCGGTCGAACGGGCCGCCCTTCTCTACACCCCGGGCGGCGAGATCGAAGCCTTCCGCTCGGCCTTCCTGGAGCGGGTGCCCGGCGGGATCGCCGAGGAGCGGGTGACCGTGCAGCTCGTCGGGGCTTCGGTCGGCCCCCATCTCGGGCCGGGCTGCGTTGGAGGGGTCGTCCTTCGGGCCTGAGTGACGATCGAGACGGAGTCGGCCTCGGAGTCGGAGACGATTCCACCGGAGGGGTCGTCCCTCGGGCCTGAGCCCGGGCCAGAGGGCTCCCGCAGGGGCCGAGGCGGGCACCCGGGCGGTGGCCCGAGCTGGCTATACTCGGCCCCGTTCTCGGACGCGAACCGCCGCCCGCATCCGAGCAGCGGACGGCGCCGCGCCCCGTGGAGTCGTCCGGGAGACGGCTCACCAGCCGGATCGCCGCGCACCCGGCATCCGGAAATGGAGGCACTTCGATGGCCACCGAGCACGCAGCGGCCGCGATCAACCCCTGGCACGTCGCCCAGCGGCAGTTCGACCTCGCCGCCGACCGCCTCAACCTCGATCCGGGCCTGCGGCGGGTCCTCCGCGAACCCCGTCGCGAGCTGACCGTCCACTTCCCGGTGAAGATGGACGACGGCTCCGTCCAGGTCATGACCGGCTACCGGGTCCAGCACAACCTCGGCCGTGGGCCGGCGAAGGGCGGGATCCGCTACCACCCTGACGTCACCCTCGACGAGGTCAAGGCCCTCGCCATGTGGATGACCTGGAAGTGCGCCGTCGTTGCCATCCCCTTCGGCGGCGGCAAGGGTGGCGTCGTCGTCGACCCAAAGAAGCTCTCGATGAAGGAGCTCGAGGCCCTGACCCGGCGCTTCACGACGGAGATCAGCGTCCTCATCGGGCCCGAGCGGGACATCCCGGCCCCCGACGTGAACACGAACGCCCAGGTCATGGCCTGGATGATGGACACCTACTCCATGCACGTCGGCTACACCGTCCCGGGGGTCGTGACCGGCAAGCCGATCAGCCTCGGCGGTTCCGAGGGTCGGGCCGAGGCGACGGCCCGCGGCGTCGTCTACACGATCATCGAGGCCGCCCGCGAGCTCGAGCTCGACCTCGCCCGGGCGACCGTCGCCGTCCAGGGTTTCGGGAACGCTGGCTCCATCGCCGCCAGGCTGATGGCCGCCGAGGGCTCAAAGGTCATCGCCGTCTCCGACTCGAGCGGTGGGATCCACCGGGAGGAGGGCCTCGACGTCGAGCGAGTCATAGCCTGGAAACGTGAGCATGGGACCGTCGTCGGCTTCCCCGGCGCCGATCCGATCTCGAACGCCGAGCTCCTCGAGCTTCCCTGCGACGTCCTCATCCCGGCCGCCCTCGAGAACGTCATCACCGAACGGAACGCCGAGCGGATCGGGGCCCGCATCGTCGCCGAGGCGGCGAACGGACCAACGACGCCGGAGGCCGACGCCATCCTCTTCCGGCGCGGCATCTTCGTCATCCCCGACATCCTCTGCAACGCCGGCGGGGTGACGGTCAGCTATTTCGAGTGGGTCCAGGACCTCAACCGCGATCACTGGAGCGAGGCGATCGTGAACGCCAAGCTCCGAGAGATCATGGTCAAGGGCTTCAACGAGGTGCGTGCCGTGGCGAACCGCGAGGGTTGCGACAACCGCCTCGCGGCCTACCTCCTCGCGGTCCAGCGGGTCGCCGACGCCACGGCGATGCGGGGTCTCTACCCGTAGGCGGGGGAACACCGGCGGGCTGGCCGGAGACGGCCGCTTCTCGATCTCGGGATCGCAGCTGAGACGTGAACCGCCGGACCTTCCTCCGTCGCGCCCTCGCCCTCGTCGTACTCGCCGTCGTCGGCTCGCTGGGCGCCATTCTCCGGGGCAAGGTGGCAGGCCAGCCGGCGCAGCCCGGGGAAGGCGGAGGACCTCCATCCGTACCTGGCGGGGCAGCATCGTCCCCCGAGCCCGGGACCTCCGTCGGCGTCGGGGGCTCGGCCTTGCCGAAGGCGCGAGGATTGATCGCCCGTGAGAACGAACGACCGGGTGATCGGGGCTGGGAACGCTTCGGTCCTGGTCGACTGGCAGGGTACAGTGTTCGACCGTCCGTCGGACCCGGCGAGGAACTGTCGCTCCAAGTGCAGGCGCCGCGCCCCGTCGACGTCCTCTGGTACCGCCTCGGCTGGTATGGCGGGACCGGCGGCCGCCTCGTCCGCATCGATCGCGGGATTCGCCCCAGCGCGCCGCGTGTCGGCAGCATGCCGCCACCGGACCCGGTGTCGGGCCTCGTCGAGCCGAACTGGCCGCCGGCCCTACAGTTCACCGTCCCTGACGACTGGCTGAGCGGGATGTACCTGGCCGTGCTCGACGCGGCTGGTGAGGTCCCAGCCGCCGTCCCCTTCGTCGTGCGGGGTCCTTCCAGGGGCGCGAGCGCGGCGCCGCTTCTGTTCGTCAACGCTGCCCTCACCTGGCAGGCCTACAACCCCTGGGGCGGCAAGAGCCTCTACTCGTACGACTCCGTCGGTGCTCCTACGGCCTCTGGAACCCGGGCGGCGGCGACGGTCAGCCTCGCCCGACCGTACGCCGGCGATGGCGGGGCAGGTTTTCTTCGACGCTGGGAGCTCCAGTTCGTCCGCTGGCAGGAACGGGAGGGGTTGGCGGTGGAGTACGCGGCGGACATCGACCTGGAGCTCCATCCGGAAGTCCTCGACGGCCGGCAGCTCATCGTCTTTGCCGGGCACCACGAGTACTGGTCGCGACCGATGCGACAGGCGCTCCAGGCTGCTATCGATCGAGGCACGCACGTCTGCTTCTTCTCGGCCAACGAGATCTACTGGCAGGTCCGGCTCGAGCCCGGGCCGACGGGGCGCGCTGAGCGGATGACGTGCTACAAGTCCGCCGGCCGAGACCCCCTGACCACGACCAACCCGGCTCTCACCACCGTTCGCTGGCGCGAGCCCCCGGTCAACGAACCGGAAGCGACGCTCGTCGGGCAGATGTACGGCCACGTCGTGCGACGTCCTGCCGATTGGATCGTGACGAACAGCGACCACTGGTTGTATGCGGGCACGCAGCTCGCCGACGGCGATCGGCTCCGCAACCTCGTCGGCCAGGAGTACGACACGTACTTTGCCGACCTGGCACCTCCCGGAACGATCGTCCTCGCCCGAAGCCCCGTCGAGATCGCCGTACGCAGGTCGGGACCGTCCCGCGGCTACGCGAGCCCGGCCGTCCATACGGCGACGATCTACACGGCTCCCTCGGGTGCTACCGTCTTCGCAGCCGGGACCTTCCAGTGGTCGTGGGCGCTCGATTCCTACGGGGTACGGGCCTACCATGGCATTCCGACCCCCGTCGACTGGCGCGTCGAGCGGATGACCCGCAACCTTCTCGAGCGGCTGGCGCCAGACGCCAGCTGACGAGGAGGCCGGAGGTGGGCGAGTGCTGGGAAGGCCGGCAGCCGCCCGGTGCTACGATGCGGCCATGCTCGATCACGAAGAAAAGTTCCTCTTCAAGGAGGAGATCCTCCACCTGGCGAATGCCCTTGCCGAGCCGGGGATGCTCGACAACGTCGAGGACCTTTTGACCGACGTCATCACGAGCCCCCGGTTCGACTCGGAGGTCTTCACCCTCGAGCGCTCCCTCCAGGTCATGCTCGGGCCCCGGGCCGGGACGACCCTCGTCGGCCTCCTGACCGTTGCCCCCGAGGTCTTCGATGAAGTCGCCGAGGTCCGCATTCCCCCCGAGGTCCACGAGCGGCTCGTCGCCTGGCGGGCCCGCTTCGGCCTCGCCATCGACAACGCCCTGAACTTTTTGAACAATCCCGACGGGATCCAAGGCCACAACTTCTCGACCCAGATCGCCCACGTCGACGATCGGCGGGTCCTCCAGGGTCGGCTCACCCTCGTCCGCTACAACAACGAGCCCCAGTTCTTCGTCGCCGACGCGAGCGTCTTCCTCGGCCTCGTGGCGGACGTCCTCGAGCGGCTCGGACCCTACCTGGAGCCCGATGTCGTCGAGGAGGAGACGGTCACCCGGCTCCGCGACGCCATCGCCCTCATCGAACGGAAGACGGGCGCCCGCGGCCGGAGCTAGGCGGCCGGCGACGGGACGGCGACGGGATTGCCATGGGACCGCGACGGGACCGCGACGGGACGGCGACGGGATGGCGACGGACGCCGCTCGACGGCGAGGGCTGACCCGAAGGGCGGCATGCGCCAGATCTACCTCGCGGCGACCGGCCAGAACCGAGGCAAGACGACGGTTGCCCTCGGCGTCCTCGACGGCTTCCGCCGCCGCGGCTTCGACGCCGGCTTCATTAAGCCCGTCGGCCAGCGCTACGTCATCGAGGACGGCATCCCGGCCGACGAAGACGCCGTCCTCATGAAGAGCGTCTTCGAGCTCGACGACCCGCTCGCCCTCATGAGCCCGGTCCATATTCCTCGCGGCTTCACCCGGGCCTATATCGAGGGCCAGATCGTCGACGACCTGGCCGGCCGAATCCGGGCCGCCCACGCCGAGCTCGCCGCCCGGCGCGAGATCCTCCTCATCGAGGGGACTGGACACGCCGGCGTCGGCGCCGTCATCGGTCTCTCGAATGCGACCGTGGCCGCCCTCCTCGAGGCACCGGCGATCATCGTCTCCGAGGGCGGGGTCGGCCGCCCCATCGACGAGATCGTCGTCAACGCCGCCCTCTTCGCCCGCGAAGGGGTGCGGGTGGCGGGAGCGATCGTCAACAAGGTCGACGTCGACGCTCGCCCCGACCTGCCCAGGATCCTCGAGCGCGGGCTCGCCCTCCACGGGATCGCTCTCCTCGGCGTCCTCCCGTACCGGCCGATCCTCTCGAACCCGACCCTGGCAATGGTCCTCGAGGGGGTTCGTGGGGAGCCGATCCACGAAGGCCCGAACCTCGACGCCGTCATCGACGAGGTCGCCATCGGGGCCATGGAGCCCGAGCACGTCCTCGAGCGGATCGGACCCGGAACGCTCGTCATCGTGCCCGGCGACCGGGAGGACGTCCTCCTCGCCATCGCCACGACGCACCTCGTCGGTCCGGCGGGTCGCGCCCGGTGGGTGAGTGGGGTCTCGGCCGGCGATGGGCGAGACCCGGACCGGCGGGGCGTCGCCCTCGGGCTCGTCCTCACCGGCGGCTACCGGCCCCGGCGAGCCGTCCTCGATGCCATCCGCCGGGCCGACCTCTTCTGCACCCTCGTCGAGGACGATACATACGTCGTCGCCTCGGCGATCCACGACCTTCTCGTCAAGACTCACCCCTCGGACCGCGGCAAGATCGAGCTCATCAAGGCTCTCGTCTGGGAGCATCTCGCCATCGACCGGGTCCTGGAGGCGGCTGCCCCGATCGCGGCCTGAGTGGGCCGGCCATCGATCCGCGAGTCTGCGCGGGCGGCCATCGACGCCCCCGGCCGATCCGGTCGCGTCGGACTCGCGGACGGCTCCACCGACCCGCCGGCGGCCTACCGCGCTGGCGGCCGCTCCGGCGGAACGACGAGCTCGTTGTCGATGAGTCGGACCCCCTCGATCCGGGCAGCGAGGGAGAGAAGGGTCGGGCGGTCGATGGTCACGAGCTCTTCCAGCGTCGCCTCGTCGGCAGTCGACACGTACTCGACCTCGATCGACGGCTCGGCGGCGAGGACGGCCCGGATGGCCGCTCGGACCGCCTCCGCCGACCGCTCGCCGGCCTCGATGCGGGCCCGCCCGGCGAGGAGCGACCGGTGGAGGAGGGGGGCGACCGCCCGGCCCCGGGGCGAGAGCCGGACGTTCCGCGACGAGCAGGCCAAGCCGTCGGGTTCACGGACGGTCGGGCAGGCGACGATCTCGGTCGCGATGGCGAGGTCGGCCACCATCCGGCGGACGACTCGGAGCTGCTGGGCGTCCTTCTCGCCGAAGTAGGCCCGCTCGGCGCCGACGAGGCCGAGGAGGATGGCCACGACCGTCGTCACGCCTTCGAGGTGGCCGGGCCGGGCGGCTCCCTCGAGGGGCTCGGCGAGGGCACCGACCCGGACCGTCGTCTGGAATCCCGCCGGGTAGATCTCCTCGACCGGGGGAAGGAAGACGACGTCGACCTCCTCCCGGGCACAGACGGCCAGGTCCTCGGCCTCCGTCCGCGGGTAGGCAGCCAGATCGTCGGGTCGCTCGAACTGGCGGGGGTTGACGAAGATGGACACGACGACGCCCGCGTTCTCGTTCCGGGCGCGCCGAATGAGGGAGCGGTGTCCCTCGTGGAGGGCGCCCATCGTCGGCACGAAGCCGAGCGGGCGGGGCAGGTGGGCGACCGCCTCCCGGAGCTCGCGCCGGGTACGGACGACGGCCGGGCGGCCGGCGACGGCGGTCGAGTCCACGGGCGGCGAGCTCGGTTGACTCACAGATCGCGGTCGAGGGGGATCCAGCCTTTCTCGGGTCCCTCGGCGGCAGGGGTCGGCCTCGCTCCGCCGCCGGTCGGCGGGCCACCGGCCGCCCGTTGCGTCGCTCGCTCGCCGCCGTCGGTCGCCCGGTCGAGGCGTCCCCGGCCGAGGACCTCGTCGAGGACGGCATCGTCCATCCGAACCGACTCCGCCTCGCTCGGGAAGCTCCCGGCGGCGACGTCGGCGGCATAGGCCCGAACCGCGGCGAGGATCGTCGATCGGAGGTCGGCGTAAGGCCGGGCATGCTTCGGGCGCCAGGCATCGAGGCCGAGGAGGTCGGTGACGACCTGGACCTGGCCCGAACAGAAGGGGCCGGCCCCGATCCCGATCGTCGGGATCCGGAGCCGCTCGGTGATCGCCGCTGCCAGTTGGACGGGGACGAGCTCGAGGACGACGGCGAAGGCGCCGGCCTCGGCGACGGCCTGGGCGTCGGCGAGGAGCCGCCGGGCAGCCTCCTTCGTTCGTCCCTGGACCCGGACCCGACCGATGGTGTGAATCGCCTGGGGCGTGAGGCCGATGTGGCCCATGACGGGGATCCCCGCCCGAACGAGGGTCTCGATGGTTCGGGCGCTCCGGACGCCGCCCTCGATCTTGACCGCCTGGGCGCCTCCCTCGGCGAGGAAGCGGCCGGCGTTTTCGAGGGCGCGCTCGGGGGTGGCGTAGGACAAGAAGGGCATGTCGCCGACGACGAGGGCCCGCCGAGCGCCGCGGCTGACGGCCCGGGTGTGGTGGAGCATGTCGGCCATGGAGACCGGGATCTCGTTCTCATAGCCGAGGATCGCCCGACCGACGGAGTCGCCGACGAGGATGATCGGGATGCCCGCCTCGTCGAGGAGTCGAGCCGTCGGGTAGTCGTAGGCGGTGAGCATGGCGATCCGCTCGCCCTCGGCGTGCATCTGGGCGATGTCGGTCACCGTCAGCCGGCGAACTGGTTCGTTCGAGCCCGTGGCGCTCATCTTCGCTCACCTCCTTCGTTCTGTTGCCTCGGTGGCCGGCTCCGGTCGCCGTCAGGGCGCGCCTCGGAGCCCGCTCGCCCCGATCGAGCACCGACACCCGCCAGCTCGGGCTTCGGAGCGGTGTCCCTTGCGTCGAGGATCCGGACGACGCGGTCGAGGATCCGATCGGCGACCTCCCGTTTCGGGAGGAGCGGCCACGGCTCCGGGGCGACCCCGGGGGCGAAGATCGTCACCCGGTTCGTCGGCGTCCCGAAGCCCGCGTCGGGAGCGAGGACGTCGTTGGCGACGAGGACGTCGGCTCCCTTGGCGACGAGCTTCGCCGCCGCCCGCTCGAGGTCGCCGGTCTCGGCGGCGAAGGCGACGACGACCGGCCGCCGGGGGCGCCCGGCGAGCCGTCGGGCGAGCTCGGCGAGGATGTCCTCGGTCGGCTCGAGCTCGAGGAGGAGCCGCTCGCTCCTCGGCAGCTTGCGGGCCGCGGTGCGGGCGGGACGGAAGTCGGCCACGGCGGCGGCCATGACGAGGACGTCGGCCGCGAGGGCCGGGTCGCTGGGGCCAGAACCTGCCGCCGTGTCGGTCGGTTCCGCCCCCGCTGCGGCCGCCGGCCCGAGGACGGCCCGGTAGACGGCGGCGGCCATGTCGGCGGCCGTCTCGGCCTGGATGACGTGGGCCGCTTCCGGCGGGGGAACCTCGATCCGCCCAACGATGAGGGTGACCTCGGCGCCCCGGGCGAGGGCCGCTTCGGCGACGGCGATCCCCATCCGGCCCGACGATCGGTTGCCGATGAAGCGGACCGGGTCGATCGGCTCGGCGGTTCCGCCGGCCGTGACGACGACCCGGCGGCCGACGAGGTCCTCGGGGCGAGGGGGGCCGGCAGCGGGCGGCGGGCGGCGGGTCGGGTCCGGGGCGCGGATCGGCCGTCCGCCAATGGCCTCGACGACGGCGTCGACGATCCGGTCGAGGTCGGCGAGGCGGCCGAGGCCGACCTGGCCCGAGGCGAGGGGCCCGACCTCGGGTTCGACGATCCGGTAGCCGAACTCCCGGAGCCGGGCGACGTTGGCGACCGTGGCCGGGTGGCGGTACATGTCGCCGTCCATGGCCGGGGCGACGACGACGGGGGCGCTCGTGGCGAGACAAGCGGCGCTGACCGGGTCGCCGGCGAGACCGTGGGCCATCGCCCCGAGCCAGTGAGCGGTCGCCGGGGCGACGACGATGGCGTCGGCCGTGTCGGCGAGGACGATGTGGCCGATGCGGCCGTCGGGCAGGAGCTCGAGGACGTCCGCGTCGACGGCGTGGCGGGTGAGGGCCTCGAAGGTGAGGGGCGCCACGAAGCGGGTCGCCGACGGGGTGAGCATGGCGACGACCTCGGCCCCCTCCTCGACGAGCCGGCGGGCGAGCTCGATCGCCTTGTAGGCCGCGATGGAGCCCGTCACCCCGAGGCCGATGAGGCGGCCAGCGAGCCGGCCGGTCGTCGCCGACATCGACGTCCTCAGGCGAGGCCGAGCCGGAGCGGCTCGCCGCCGGTGACCTCGGCGTGGAGGATGGCGAGGCCCTTCAGGGTCAGCTCGGGGTCGATGACCTCGATCCCCTCAACGCCGCGGGCCCAGGGAGCGGCCGAGAGCCCACCGGTCATGACGGTCCGAACCGCCTCGGGCGGGAGGCCGGACTCCGCGGCGAGCTCTCGGCGAGCCCTGGCGACGAGACCGCTGGCGAGGGCCTGGTAGCCGAAGATCGTGCCGGCCTGCATGGCGCTCACCGTGTCGCGACCGATGACCCGCTCGGGCGTTCGGAGCTCGATCCGTGGCAGCTTCGCCGTCCGGGCCGCCAGGGCCTCGAGGCCGAGCTCCAGTCCCGGGGCGATGGCCCCGCCGACGTAGGCGCCGTCGGCGGCGACGCAGTCGATCGTCGTCGCCGTTCCGAAGTCGACGACGACGGCGGGGGCCCCGTAGAGTCGGGCGGCTGCGAGGGCGTTGACGAGACGGTCGGCACCCACCTCGGCCGGCCGATCGACGCGGACGGCGAGGGGGATCGTTCCGGCGTGGGCCGAGAGAAGGGGCCGATCGCGGCGGGCGGCGATGACCTCGAGGCTGGCGGTGACAGCCGGGACAACGGAGGCGACGGCGATCTCGTCGACCTCGCCGAGGGAGAAGCCGTCGAGGCGGAGGAGGGCATCGAGGAGGTGCTCGAGCTCGTCGGGCGTGGCCCGCGGGTCGGTCGTCGCCCGGCGGGTAGCGACGAGGGCACCGTGCCGAACGAGGCCGATGCTGAGGGCCGTGTTGCCGACGTCGAGGACGAGGAGCATGCCTCGATCATACGCGCCCCGTGGCAGCGGCCGGCCGGATCGCCACCGCGGGCGGCTCCGTCCTGCCCAATCCGTCTCGTCCGGGCGGGGTCGGTGCGCTACCATCGGAGCGGCCGCGGTGCCTCGCCGGAGCGCCAGTCGTCCGCGGCCGATCGACCAGGAGTCATCGAGCGTCGGAGAGGACCCGTGGAGGAGCGCGCGCCGAGTTCGCCCGCCAAGTTCTTCGTCAACCGCGGGATCGTCAGCTCGCGGACGGACATGCAGAACCTCCTCCGGCCCCTCTTGAAGCAGACCGTCGGTTACCGCTACTTCCGAGGCCGCGAGCTCGTCGCCAGCGGTACCGGCTGGGTGGAGCGGATCGTCGCCGACAAGCCCGACGTGTCGACCTATTTCACGCCCCTGGCGATCTGCATCAACGTCGACTCCTTCGAGCACCTCGAGTTCGAGACGCGGCCCGACCAGCTCCTCGCCTACGTCCTCGTCCAGGGCGACGAGCGGGTCGTTCTCGAGTTCGTTCCGAGCGATCCGTCGGGGCGGACGCCGATGGAGCCGCGCCAGCTCGAGTTCGACACGAGCGGCTTCGTCCAGATGGAGCTGCTCCGCCTCGAGCCGGGCGAGGAGGGCGCCTAGCGGAAGATCGACGGACGGAGCGGCGGGCCGCCCACCTGCCCCGCCGCGGACGAAAGGAGGTCGTTCGACGCCGGCCGCCCCGGGCGCCGGCGCCACGAGGGAGTTGGAGGATCGCCGAAGGTGAACGCCATCGCCGCCTACTTCCGTCTCGACGAGCGCGGGACGACGTTCGGGACCGAGCTTCGGGCCGGCCTGACCACCTTCATGGTCATGGCCTACATCATCTTCGTCAACCCGAACATCCTCTCGGCCGGCCCGCTCGAGGGTTCGGGGCCGCCCTTCCTGCCGACCGTTGTCGCCACGGCCCTCACGGCCGGGATCCTGACGATTGCCATGGGCCTCGTGGCGAACTATCCCTTTGCCCTCGCGGCAGGCCTCGGCCTCAACGCGGTCGTCGCGTTCAACCTCATCCTCAGCCGAGGGTTTACCTGGCAGGAGGCGATGGCCGTCATCGCCTGGGAGGGGATCATCGTTCTCGTCCTCGTCCTGACCGGGCTCCGGGAAGCTGTCATGCAGGCGATTCCCCTCGGGCTGAAGCGGGCGATCGCGGTCGGGATCGGCCTCTTCATCCTCTTCATCGGTCTCGTCCAGGGCGGCTTCGTCAAGGCCGGGACCGGCACCCCGGTCACCCTCGGCGACCTGACGACGCCGGCCTTCCTCACCTTCGTCATCGGCCTCGTCGTCGCCCTCGCCCTCATGGCTCGCCGGGTGAAAGGCGCCCTCCTCATCAGCATCTTCGTGGCGACCGGGGTCGCCATCGTCCTCCGAGCGATCTTCGGCGAGGCGGCTGGCTTCGGCCCCGGCCAGGCCGTCCTGCCCGAGCGGATCGTCCTCGACCTCGGGGCCGACAACTTCAGCACGCTCCTGGCGCCGCTGGGGGCGATGCTCACGGTCTGGACGCGTCCGGAGACCTCCGTCATCACCGTCGCCCTCATCGTCTTCAGCCTCATGCTCGCCGACTTCTTCGACACGATGGGGACCGTCATCGGAGTCGGCGAGGAGGCAGGCTTCGTCGATGCCGAAGGGCGGCTGCCCGGGATCCAGCGAGTCCTCGTCGTCGACTCCTGCGGGGCGATCCTCGGCGGGCTCTTCGCTACGAGCTCGAACACGACGTACATCGAGTCGGCGGCCGGCGTTTCCGAGGGCGGCCGGACCGGGCTGACCTCCGTCGTCGTCGGGGTCCTCTTCCTCGTCTCGATCCTCTTCGCGCCGGTGGCCGGGATCGTCCCGGCCCAGGCGACGGCGGCGGCCCTCGTCGTCGTCGGCTATCTCATGTTCACGATCGCCCGGGACTTCGACTGGGGCGACATCGACGACGTCTTCCCGGCCCTGGCGACGATGATCGTCATGCCGCTCACGTACTCGATCACCGACGGCATCGCGGCCGGCTTCATCAGCTACGCCTTCCTGAAGGCCGTGAAGGGGCGGAGTGCTGACGTCCATCCGCTCCTCTGGATCGTCTCGGCCGCCTTCATCGTCTACTTCGCCATTCCCTGGCTCCAGCAGACGTTCAACCTCTGACGCTGCTCGGTCGCTGACGCTGCCCGCTCGCCCGCTGGGCCGGCGACCGGTCCTGCCGGCCCCCCGGGCTCGGGATCGCGGCCTCCGTGGGTGGTCCCGGCTGCCGTCCGCGGAGGGCGCTTCGCCGGGCGACGTCGGCTACCATCGCCCCTTGATGTTCGAGCGGACGGCCCTCCCCGACGGTCCTCGGGTCATCAGTGCCCGGCTGCCCGGCAGTCGCTCCGTGGCCGTGGCGGCCCACGTCCTCGCCGGAGCCCGCCACGAGGCGCCCGACGAGATCGGGGTGGCCCACTTCATGGAGCACATCGCGTTCAAGGGGACGGCGACCTACCGCGACGCCCGGGCCATCGCCGAGACGATCGAGGGTGTGGGCGGCTCCTTCAACGCCGCGACCGATCGCGAGTCCACGGTCTACTGGACCCGGGTGCCCCGTTCGGAGGCCGCCCGTGGCTTCGAGATCCTCGGGGAGCTCGTCGTCCGGCCGACCCTCGACCCGACCGAGATCGAGCGGGAGCGGACGGTCATCGTCGAGGAGATCCGCTCCTACCTCGATGATCCCGTCGAGCACGTCCACATCCTCTTCGCCCGGGCCCTCTTCGGGGACGGCCCGCTCGGGCGCGAGATCTGCGGCGACGAAACGGCCGTGCGCCGCCTGCCGACGGGAAAGATCCGGGGCTTCTGGTCTCGAGCCTATCGGCCCGGGAACGTCGTCGTCGCCGTGGCCGGCGACATCGAGCACGAGACCGTCGTCGAGCTCGCGGCCGCTGCCTTCGGAACCGGCGACGGACGTCTCCCACCGCCGGACCCCGCCCCGAGGCTGCCGGCGGGGCCGCCCTATCTCCTTGCCGAACGAGACACGTCCCAGGCGCAGCTCGTCGTCGGGGTGCCGGCGCTTCGACGAGACCATCCTGACGCCTGGGTGCTTGCCGTCCTGAACACCCTCCTCGGGGACGGGATGAGCAGCCGCCTCTTCCTCCGCGTCCGCGAGGAGCAGGCGCTCGCCTATGACATCGCATCGGGGGTTGTCGACTACGCGGACGCCGGGGCGCTCGAGATCTCGGCCGGGGTGGATCCCGAGGCGCTCCGACCGGCCCTCCGGTCGATCCTCGACGAGCTCGCCCGTCTCCGGGACGAACCAGTTCCGGCCGCCGAACTCGAGAAGGCAAAGCGCTACCTCGGGGGGAGTCTCGAGCTCCGGATGGACGATGCCCGGGGCGTGGCCTCCTGGCTCGGTGTCCAGGAAGCGCTCCACGAGCGGGTCCTGACGGTGGACGAGGCGCTGGCCAGGATCGAGGAGGTGACGGCGGGCGACGTCGCCCGGCTGGCGGGAACGCTCTTCCGCGACGAGGCGCTCCGTCTGGCAGTCGTCGCTCCGCCGGGTCACGGGCGGAGTCTCGACCGCTCGCTCCGGCTCCCGTGATGGGGCGGCGGGTCCAGGGCCGGCGGGTCCAGGGCCGGCGGGTCCAGGGCCGGCGGGTCCAGGGGCGGCGGGTCCAGGGCCGCCGGGTCCAGGAGCGGCAGCCAGCGCCGACCGGCGAGAGGCCATGACCGGGGAACTGCCGTGACCGAGCGCGACGTCGACCTTCGGCTCGCTCGCCTCCACCTCCGAACGGGCCTCGTCGCCCTGGCTCGAGCCGAGCTCGAAGCCGCCGCGGGCGCCGGCTCCCTCGACCGCGAGGCGCTCGCCGATCTGGCTGAAGTTCGCTGGCGGACGGGGGATCTCGTCGGGGCCGGCGTGGCCGCCGAGGCTCATCTCGCCGAGGGCGGGGAGGCGCTAGCCGCCCTCGTCATCGCGGCCGAGCACCGCTTCGCGGACGGTCGAACCGAGGACGCCGAGGCGACGGCGCGGATGGCCATGGTGGCGGGGCCGGGGGCCGTTCGAGCCGTCTTTGCGGGTCTGCCGGCCAGCCCGGTCTGGGCGGCGGTCCTCGACACCGAGCCGGGGCCGGGTGGGCCAGAGGTCGCCCTCGAGCGCATGGCGGGCTCGGCTCCCCCGCGATCCGAGCCAACCCTCAGTTCGGCTCCCCCGCGATCCGAGCTAACCCTCGGTTCGGCTCCCTCGCCGCCCGAGCCGGCCTCGGCTGCCCACCCGAGCGACGCCGATCGCTGGTTCTCCCTCGCCCGGCACGCGTTCCGCGAGGGTCGCCTCGAGGTCACCGGTGCCGCCCTCGGGCTCGCGCTGCGCTTCGATCCGACGGCGGCCGGCGCGGTCCTCCGGCTCCTCGCAGAACTGGAGGAGTCCGGCACAGAGAGCGCGGCCATCGAGCTCCTCCGCGGTGACGCGTTGCGCCTCCTTGGCCGAGAAGCGGAGGCTCGCTCCGCCTACGCTCGAGCGGAGGATCTGCTCCGGGGGTCGAGCCGGGCCTAAACCGTCGCAGGCGGGAACCGCTTCAGCTGGCGCCCGAGTCGGAGGCCGCTGGCGCCACCGTCCTCCATCGACGCGCGGCTCAGGGTAGACTCGCGGCCGATCGCCGTCGAGGCGAAGCCTCCGACCACGAGCGACTGCGCCGACCCGTCGTCCGCAAGCCGCTCGATCGGCCGCGTCCACCAGCCAGCGTAGGAAAGGCACCGTGATCGAACGCACCCTTGTCCTCGTCAAGCCTGACGGCGTCCAGCGCCTGCTCGTCGGCCGGATCATCGGCCGCTTCGAGGAGCGCGGCCTCAAGCTCGTCGGCCTCAAGCTCGTCAGGGCGTCCCGGCAGCTCGCCGAGCGCCACTACGCCGTCCATCGTGACAAGCCTTTCTTCGCCAACCTCGTCGACTTCATCACCTCCGGCCCCCTCGTCGCAGCCGTCCTCGAAGGTCCGGGTGCCATCGGCCTCGTTCGGACGATGGTCGGCGCGACCCGGCCAACGGAGGCGGCGCCGGGTTCGATCCGCGGCGATCTTGCCATCGAGACCGGCCAGAACCTCGTCCACGCGTCCGACGGGCCCGAGACCGCGGCTGCCGAAATCGACCTCTGGTTCCGGCCCGAGGAGCTCGTCGAGTACGAGCGGGCGATCGACCGCTGGGTGATCGGCCCGGGCGACTGAACGGTCGGCCCGGGGCTCGACCGCCGGCCGCGATCTGCCCGTCCGCCGGCCGCAACCCGACCGGGGACGGCGACCCGCCCGCCGACGGCGACCTGACCGCCGACGGCGACCCGACGGCCCGCCGCGATCTGCCAGCCCGCCGGCCGCGACCCGACCGGGGACGGCGACCCGCCCGCCACGATCTGCCCGCCCGCCGGCCGCAACCCGACCGCCGCAGCTGAGGGCGCCGAACGACCGGCGACCGCTCTGTGACGGAGGCGCACTCCGACACCCGGGCCCGGCGCTCGCCAGACCGGCAGTTCGACAGCGGTCGACGCGCGAGCGGTAGAGCCTGGACGAAGCTGCGCACCGATCCTCAGGGCGAACCGTCGAGCTCGCTTCCGATGGGTTCGGTTGGCCCCAAGGATGGTGGTCCGCCAGCAGCTGCCGCGTCGATCCCGAGCCAACCGGCCGAGGCTGCGAGGGCGAGGAGCGCGAGGGCGACGGCACACGTCATCGCCACCCGCGCCCGGTTCCTCCGCCAGGCACGTTCCAGGGATCGGGTGGGGTGCTGGCTCCGGAGCGCCGCGCCGAGCCCCCGGGCCGCGCCGAGTCCCCGGGCCGCGCTGAGTCCCCGGGCCGCGCCGAGCCCCCGCGCTACCCTCCGGGCGAAGCCGCCCCGCCAGTCCCGACCACCGACGAGTCCCCCGACCCACGGACGATTGACACCCCGGGCCGGTCCGGAGCGATCCCCGCCTCCACGGCCCACGCCGACGATCCCACCGCCGACGCCGACGACGGCCAGACGGAGCCAGGGGAGGAAGGGGAGCAGGGCCGCCAGGTGGCCGACGGGGGCCAGGTCCGGCCCCAGCGCCAGGTCGACGATCCGAGCCCGGGCCTCCCAATTCGACCAACCCGGCAGCCCCACCCCGGCCAGGAGGACGAGCCCCAGGGCGAGTCCCAGAAGCCGCGCTTCGGACAGGACGCCGCGGAGGTCGGCCACCCGCCGAGAGCCCCCGAGCCTCTTCGCCGCCACGACCCAACCGAAGAGACCCGTCTGGGCGACTGCGAAGGTCAGGAGCCAGCTCCGAAGCGGCTGCCAGATGGCGGGCTCCAAGACCGTCAGGCCGAGGAGGACGAGGCCGGCTTCGGCGACCGTCACGTAGACGGCGAGGTGGACGAGATCATCGGCTAGCAGCCCGGCCAGCGAGCCGAGAACGAGGGAGGCCAGCCCGAGGATGACGATCGCTGCCCGTTCGGTCTCGAGCGGGACGAGGATGGGCGCGATCGCCTGGTCGACCCAGCCGAGGGTGACGACGGCGAGGGCGACGGGGATCCAGACGGCAAAGACGGGGAGGGCGGCCGGCGGGGCGGTGTCGGCGAGGCGGGCGAGCCAACGGTGGAAGGGGACAACGCCAGCCCGGAGGGCGAGGGCCCCAACCATGGCCAGGTACGCAGCTCCGAGGACGGCTGGCTGGAGGGCGAGGGTTCCCAGCGGTCGGGCCAGCCAAGCAGCGGCGACAAGCGTCAGCCCGCCGGACACGACGACGGCCCGAAGGGAGCGCGCTGTGGCGGCGACGGCGGCCGCCTTCGGCGCCTCGTCGCCCTGGAGGACGAGGACGCCGGCGATCCCGGCTGCCAAGACGAGGAGGAGGCCGACGATCGGCGCGTCGACGAGGAGCGCCGCGCCGATGCCACCGAGGACCGCCAGGGCCGCCGGGGCGTGGCTCGGCGGCTCGTCATCGACCCAGGCGAGGACGAAGGTCATGACGAAGGCGCCGCCGGCCAGGACGAGGAGGATCCGGGCGTAGGCCGTGCCGGCCAGGGCGACGTCGCCGATGGCGAGGCCCACTCCTTCGCCGAGACCGCCGGCCACGACGAGGGTCGCTCCGAGGCCGACGAGGCCGACCGCGAGGGCGACGCCCCGAAGGGGCCGAAGGAGAAGGGCGAGGACCGCCGAGCCGATCGTGATGGCGAGGAAGAGGAGGACGCTCACGAGCCGGTCCGTTCCTGACCAATTCCGCGAGCCGGCGACTCGACGTCGCTTCCGCCACGACCGTCGGTGCCGCCCGGAGCGTCGTTGCCCTCCGCAAGGCGTCCGCTGCCGGGCCGGCGACCGCTCCGGACGGCGAGGCCTGCCCGAACGAGGAGGGCGACGGCGGCGCCGAGCCCCGCCGTGAGGCCCGCCAGGACAACCTGCTCCACCGGTCCGGGCGTTCCCCCGAGCCCGACGCGGATCGAGAAGGCACCGGAGAGCAGGAGCGTCAGGCCGACCCCGCTTCGGAAGACGTCGTTCCCGCCGAAGACGACCGGCGACGCGGAGAGGACGAGGAGGGCGAGACCGAGGGCGGAGGCGGCCTCCGGTCCCCTGCCCGGTGCCCCGAGCCCGTGGCTCGCCCAACCGATGACCGCCCCGGCCAAAGCGAGGCTCGCCTCCGTCGGCCAGGCGAGGGCGGAGCCGCTCGTCGACGCTTCGGTCCCCCGGAGGACGACCCAGAGGAGGTAGCCAGCGATGATGCCGGCGACGAGCCGGACGGCGAGGGCGGGCGGTGACGGCAGCGGCTCGGCGACGAAGACGAGCCCGAGGAGCGTGGCGAGGAGACCGATCGTAGCCGTTCTCGGGTCTCGGCTCGAGACAGCGGCGACGGCGCCGCCGAGGGCAGCTCCGGCGGCGGCGAGGGCGAGGAGGCCGGTCATGCCCCCCGTCGTCCGGCGTCGAGTCTCGAGGAGCCGCAGCCGAAGGGGCGCGGCAGCCAGCAGGGGAACATCGGTCCGCACCATAGCGTAGCCGTGAGCTCGTCGCACGCCTCCAGTCGGAGTCGCCGGTCCCGGCCCCCACCGAACCGGTCCCGGCCGCCGCCGAACCGGTCCCGGCTGCCACCGAACCGCTCCCGGCCGCCGCCGAACCGGTCCCGGCCGCCGCCGAACCGGTCCCCGGCCC
This sequence comes from Chloroflexota bacterium, assembly GCA_042408535.1. Lineage (GTDB taxonomy): Bacteria > Chloroflexota > Limnocylindria > Limnocylindrales > CSP1-4 > BPIH01. The sequence continues at coordinate 41,025 of JBHORA010000206.1, forward strand.
CCGCCGGACGGACGGCCGAGCGCCCCCGCCGGGCCGCGGTCACCCCATGGGCCGATGCATAGGCCCGCCTCCGCATGCCGTTTGACCCGCCACTCCGGGCGTTGATACACTGCCGGCCGGCCTCCCGCCCGCGCCCACGGCGAGGATCCGAGGCCGACGCCGAGCCGACCCCCGGATGCGCGCCCCGAGCGACGCGGCACGCCCTGCGCCGGTGGTCGTCAGATTGACAGGAGGATGTCCGGACCCCTCATGGATGCGAGCGCACTCCAGCTGATCATTCTGCCCGCCGGCCTCGCCGCCGTCCTCTTCGCCCTCTACCTCGCCCGCGACGTGCTCGCCCGCGACACCGGCACGGCGGCGATGGAGACCGTGGCGGGGACGATCTTCGAAGGCGCGGTCGCCTTCATTCGGCGCCAGTACACGACGATCGCCCAGCTCGGGATCCTCGGCGCCGTCGTCATTGCCGCCCTCATCGCCTTCTTCGAGGGTCCCGACGTCGCCGATACCGACGTCTACGGGATCGAGCTCGGCATCCGGACCGGGATCGCCTTCCTCGTCGGCGCGGCCTGCTCGATGGCCTCGGGCATCATCGGCATGTACATCTCCGTCCGCTCGAACCTGCGGACCGCCGCCGCTGCCCGCCGAAGCCTCGTCGAGGCCGTCCAGGTGGCGATGCGGGGCGGCGCCGTCTCGGGCTTCCTCGTCGTCGCCCTCTCCCTTCTCGGCGTCTACCTCATCTTCGTCGCCTACGGCGGCCTCGGGGTCGACACCGTCGCCGAGGCGCCCTTCCTCATCGTCGGCTTCGGCTTCGGCGCGAGCTTCGTCGCCCTCTTCGCCCAGCTCGGCGGCGGGATCTACACGAAGGCGGCCGACGTCGGGGCCGACCTCGTCGGCAAGGTCGAGGCCGGCATCCCCGAGGACGATCCTCGGAACGCCGCCGTGGTGGCCGACCTCGTCGGCGATAACGTCGGCGACTGCGCCGGCCGCGGGGCCGACCTCTTCGAATCGACGGCGGCCGAGAACATCGGAGCGATGATCCTGGGGGTTGCCGTCTACAAGATCGCCTCCGACCTTGGCTGGCCCCACCCGACGGCCTGGATCTTCTTCCCCCTCGTCGTCCGCTCCTTCGGTCTCCTGGCGACGATCGTCGCCATGTTCTTCATCCGGGGTCGCGAGGACGAGGACCCGATGAACATCCTCAACCGCGGTTACTGGGTGACGACGGTCCTTTCCGCCCTCGGACTCCTTCTCACGACCTCGGTCATGATGGGGACCGCCGGCCAGACTCCGAGCGGCGTCCCGATCTGGCTCTACTTCTTCGGGGCAGGGGTCGTCGGCCTGGCGACGAGCGTTGCCTTCGTCTACATCACCCAGTACTACACGGCCGGCGCCTGGCGGCCGGTGAAGGAGATTGCCCAGGCCAGCAAGACCGGTCCGGCGACGAACATCATCTCGGGGATTGCCGTCGGCTTCGAGACGACCTTCGTCACCGCGGTCACCATCGGCATCGCCCTCTTTATCTCCCACTGGCTCGGCCTGGAAGCCTTCGCTGGGCTCGGCCTCGAGCACAACCCGGGCGGCGTCTTCGGGACCGCCGTGGCGACGATGGGGATGCTCATGACGACGGCCTACATCCTCGCCATGGATACCTTCGGCCCAATCACCGACAACGCCGGCGGGATCACGGAGTTCAGCCGGGCCGAGGCCGGCGCCCGCGAGATCACCGATCGCCTCGACGCCGTCGGCAACACGACGAAGGCGCTGACGAAGGGCTACGCCATCGCCTCGGCGTCCCTCGCCGCCTTCCTCCTCTTCTCGGCCTACATCGACAAGGTGAACCTCATCCTGAGCCGGCGCGGCGACCCGCTCATGGAGGCCGTCGATCTGGCGGACGTGAACGTCTTCATCGCCGCCTTCCTGGCCTCGATGCTCGTCTACCTCTTCAGCTCCCTCGCCATCCGGGCCGTTGGGCGGGCGGCGAGCTCAATCATCCTCGAGGTCCGGCGCCAGTTCCGCGAGCACCCCGGGATCATGGACTTCAGCGAGAAGCCGGACTACGCGCGGGTCGTCGACATCACGACCCGGGCCGCCCTCCGGGAGATGGTCGCGCCCGGCCTCGTCGCCGTCCTCATGCCGGTCGTCGTCGGGGTCCTCCTCGGCTACCAGGCCGTGGCTGGGCTCCTCATGGTCGGGACCATCGCCGGCGTCCTGCTCGCCACGGTCCTCAACAACGGCGGTGGCGCCTGGGACAATGCGAAGAAGTTCATCGAGGCCGGCCACCTGACCGACGAGGAGGGGAACGTCATCGGCAAGAAGACGGAGGCCCACGCGGCGGCGGTCGTCGGCGACACCGTCGGCGATCCGTTCAAGGACACGGCCGGCCCCTCCCTCCACGTCCTCGTCAAGCTGCTGGCGACGATCACCCTCGTCCTGGCGCCCCTCTTCATCCGCTAGCCCCGCGGGCAGCGGACCGGGGCGGGGACGAGGGCAGCCGGCGGGAACGGCCTCGTGGACCCCATCGTTCAGGCCGTCGTCATGGGGGTCGTTCAGGGGCTGACCGAGTTCCTCCCGATCTCGAGCTCTGGGCACCTCATCCTCGTCCCCTGGCTCGCCGGTTGGGATGGTGCCTTCATCAACTCTCTGGCCTTTTCGGTCATGCTCCACCTCGCCACCCTCGGGGCGCTCCTCGTCTACTTCGCCGGGGAATGGCGACGGCTCGTGCCGGCCGGACTCGCCACCCTGCGGGATCGTTCGTTCGGCGGGGATCCCGATCGGCGGATCGCTTGGCTCGTCGCAGCCTCGACCGTCCCGGCCGCCATCGCCGGATCCCTCTTGAACGATCCGATCGAGCGGTCCGTCCGCCAGCCGGGTCTTGTGGCGGCCATGCTCGTCGCCGGCGGGGCGATCCTCTGGCTCGCCGAGCGCCATGGAGCCGGCGGCCGGTCGATGGCGGCCCTCAGCTTCCCGGCCGCCGTCGGGATCGGCTGCGCCCAGGCCCTCGCCCTCGTTCCTGGGATCAGCCGCTCGGGGATCTCCATCGCCGCTGGCCTCTTCGCCGGCCTCGACCGGGAGGCCGCGGCCCGGTACAGCTTCCTCATGGCGGCCCCGATCATCGCCGGGGCGGGTGTCTTCGAGGCTCGCCAGCTGTTGGGCGGCATGGGGGGCGCGGCGGTCGAACCGGGCCCCTTGCTCGCGGGGATGCTCGCCGCCTTCCTGTCGGCCCTGGCGGCGATTCACGGTCTCCTCCGCTTCCTCCGCACGCACCGGACGGACGTCTTCGTCGCCTACCGGGTCGGCCTGGCCGCATTCGTCCTCGTCGTCTTCCTCGGACGGTAGGAGGAGCGAGCGGTGAGAACCGGCGAGCGAACGGAGCGATCGACGGAGATCATGAAGGGCCTCCGCCAGCGGGCGATCCGCGACCTCGTCGAGCAGCGCCCGATCCGGACCCAGCAGGAGCTCGCAGCGGCCCTGCGTGAGCGCGGCTTCCGGGCCACCCAGGCAACGATCAGCCGCGACGTCGCCGAGCTCGGCCTCGTCAAGGTGAACCGGGAGGGCGTCTCGGTCTACGCCCTTCCGGCTCGGCTCCGGGAGGCCGAGGCGAGCGGCGAGGAGCGGCTTCGGCGGCTCCTCCGCGACCTCCCGGTCGAGATCCGCGAGTCGGGCCTCCTCCTCGTCATCAAGACGCTCCCTGGGTCGGCCCACCCGATCGCCGCCGCCATTGACCGGGCTCGCTGGCCGGAGGTCGTCGGTTCGCTCGCCGGCGACGACACGCTCTTCGTCGCCGTCACCGACCGGGGTGCCCTCCAGCGGGTGAAGCACCGCCTCGCCCGCCTCGCCGAGTAAGCGCACCGGCGAACGACCGAGAGCCGACGCCGCATCGTCCC
>JBHORA010000209.1:0-50762 GCA_042408535.1 Chloroflexota bacterium
GCCGAGGCCGAGGCCGCGGCGTCCGCGCCCTCCCCGACCGCGGCGTCCGCGCCCTCCCCGACCGCGGCGTCCGCGCCCTCCCCGACCGTCGAGGGCCTCGGGCCGCTCCGGGAGCTGCGGGTTCGCGACTTCGCCCTCATCGAGGACGTCAGGCTCCCGGTCGAGCCGGGGCTCACCGTCGTGACCGGCGAGACGGGGGCCGGCAAGAGCCTCCTCATCGACGCGCTCGGCCTCGCCCTCGGGGCCCGGGCCGACCCGTCGACGGTCCGCCACGGAGCGCCGCTGGCGAGGATCGAGGCCCGCTTCCACGGCCCGGGCGGTGGGCGACTCGTCGTCCGCGAGGTGAGCGCCGCGGGTCGCTCCGTGGCCCGGTTCGACGACGACTCGGTGAGCCTCGCCCGACTGGCCGAGCTCGTCGGTTCCGCCGTCGAGATTCACGGTCAGCACGACCAGCAGCGGCTCCTCGACCCACGCCGCCAGCGCGACCTCCTCGACGCGTACGCCGGGCTGGGACCGCTCCGGGAGGCCGTCGCCGAGGCCGTCGAGCGCTGGCGAGCGAACCGGGCCGCCCTGGCCGCCCTCGCCATCGAGCCCCGGGAACTCGCCCGACGGATCGAGATTGCCGAGCACGAGGCGGCGGAGATCGCCGCTGCTCGCCTTCGGCCTGGTGAGGCAGCGGAGATCCGAGAGCGCCTCGCCGCGGCCGGCCACGCCGAGGCGATCGCCCGGGGGGCGGGCGAGCTCGGCGAGCTCCTCGCCGGCGAGGGGGCGAGCCTGCGTGACCTAGCCGGACGGGCCGTTGTCGGAGCTCGGCGGCTGGCGGGCCTCGACCGTCGGTTCGAGCCCGTCGCCGAACGCCTCGCCGGGGTCGAGGCGGAGCTCGACGACCTGGCAAGGGAGGTCCGTCGCCTTGCCGAGTCCATCGATCACGACCCGGCGAGCCTGGCCCGTCTCGAAGCCCGACTCTCCGAGATCTACGGCCTCCTCCGTCGCTACGGGGAGGACGAGGCCGCCGTCGTCGCCTACGGGGAGCGGGCGGCAGCGGAGGCTGCGCGGTTGCGGGACGCCGACGCCGAACGGGCGCGCCGGGCCGCCGTCGAACCGGAGCTCCTGGCGGTCGTTGCCGCCCGGGCGGCCGAGCTCTCCGCCCGCCGACGGGCGGCCGCCGTCGCCCTCGCTGCCGCCGTCGACGATGCCCTCGCCGAGCTCGGCTTCCGGCGGGGCGCCTTTTCGGTCGCCGTCGGTCGGCGGGCCGCGGCGCCCGACGAGCCGGCGGTGGAGGTCGACGGGGACGCCGTTGCCTTCGATGCCACCGGGATCGACGAGGTCGTCTTCACCTTCGCCCCGAACGTCGGCGAGCCGGCCCGGCCGCTCGCCCGAATCGCCTCGGGCGGCGAGCTGTCGCGGGTCGCCCTCGCCATCGAGGAAGTTCTCGCTGGGGTCGACGCGACGCCGACCCTCGTTTTCGACGAGATCGACGCCGGGATCGGGGGGCGGAGCGCCGAGCCGGTCGGTCGGGCCCTCTGGCGGCTCGCCCGCCGCCACGACGTCCTTTGCGTCACCCACCTGGCCCAGATTGCAGCCTACGCCGATCATCACCTCCAGATCTCGAAGGCGAGCCGGGGCGGTCGGACGGTGACCGAGCTTCGGACCCTCGATCGGGCCGGCCGGGTCGCCGAGCTGGCGGCGATGCTCGGCGGGCGCGACGGCGGCCCCGCTGCCGTCGCCTCGGCGGCCGAGCTTCTCGAGCGGGCCGAAGCCTGGCGTCGGGCGAGCGCCGAGCCGCCCCGACGGACGCCGAGGCCGGCCGTCCAGGGGCCGTGACGCCGTCCAGGGCCTCGCCGAGGGAACCCCGGTCGGCCGGCTCCTCCGGCGGCGTCGGGGAGGGGCCATCGGGCGGGTCGCGGCCCGGACCGACCGTTCGGGACCTTGTCGCTGACTACCTCGCCTACCTGGCCCTCGAACGGGGGCACGCGGCAGCGACGGTCCGGGCCTACGGGGCTGATCTGGCCGCCTTCGAGCGCTTCCTCGGTGGCCGGGAGGATTGGCGTTCCAGCCCAGGACCGGCCCTCGAGTTCCTCGCCGCTGCCCGCGGGGTTGGAGGTGGCGGCTTGCCCAGCGTCGCCACGAAGGGGAGCGCTCGTCGGTCAGCCGGGCGTGCTGCGCCGGCGACGGTCCGGCGGCGGACGGCGGCCCTCCGGGGTCTCTATCGCTTTGCCTTCGGGGAGGGGTACCTCGCCGCCGATCTGGCCGACCAGATCGCCCTGCCGCGGGCCCCGCGACGGCTGCCCGAGGTCTTGAGCGTCGAGGAGGTGGAACGGCTTCTCGAGGCGGCCGGGCCCGTCCCGGTGAACTCGCCGAGGGGCGACGCCGCGGCCGAGGTTGGCCAGCCGGCCGAGGCCGATGACGCCGACGCGGCCGACCCGGGACGCCGCCAGACCCCGAAGGAGACCACCCTGCAGGGCTCGGTCGGAAGCGATGACGAGCGGATGGCGCTCGGGCTCCGCGACCGGGCCCTCCTCGAGCTCCTCTACGCGACCGGCCTCCGGATCTCGGAGGCGGTCGGTCTCGATCTCGAAGCGTGCTCCCTGGAAGGGGCCTACGTTCGGGTCCTCGGCAAGGGGGGGCGGGAGCGGCTCGTGCCGATGGGCGCCCTTGCCTGCCACTGGCTCTCGGCTTACCTCCACCGCGGCCGTCCCCGGCTCGTGCGACCCGGTGATGAGGGACAGGGACCCGTCTTTGTCGGTGCCCGAGGCCGTCGTCTCGCCCGTCAGGCGGCGTGGGCGATCGTCCGGGCTGCCGCCCGTCGAGCCGGTCTCGACGAGCGGGTGAGCCCCCACACCCTCCGGCACTCCTTCGCGACCCATCTCCTCGAGGGCGGCGCCGATCTGCGGGTCGTGCAGGAGCTCCTCGGACATGCGAGCATCTCGACGACGCAGCTCTACACGCACCTGACGGGCGAGCGGGTCAGGGAGGTCTACGCTCGGGCCCATCCCCGAGCCTGAGCCCAGGACGGAGGGACCGAACCCATGAGTCGATACGCCGAGTCGCTCCTCGCCGACGGCGAGCGAATCCTCCTCGAGGTGCGCCAGCACCCAGTCGCCCTCCTCTACCGGGCTCGCTGGGCGATCATCGGCCTCGCCGCCGCCGTCGTCCTCCTTTGGCTGGCGAGCGGCCTGGCGACCGACGGCGTCGCCGGCGCCCTGCGCGGTCTCTTGAGTGCGGCCGCCCTCGCTCTCGTCGTCGTCGCCATCGCTGCCGGTGGCTGGGCGTACCTCCAATGGGCGGCCGACGAGGACATTTTGACGAACCGGCGAGTCATCCAGGTCAGGGGGGTCGTCAACAAGGAGGTCGCCGATAGTTCCCTCGAGAAGATCAACGACGCCGAGATGACCCAGAGCCTGCTCGGTCGGCTCCTGAACTTCGGCGACCTCGAGGTCATGACCGCTTCCGAGGCGGGGATCGAGCAGATGCGGACGATGCCAGATCCGAAGAGCTTCAAGCGGGCGATGCTGAACGCGAAGCATGAGCTCGAGCTCGAACTGGCCCGGGGCGGGGTCGCCGGCCCGCCCCTCCGGCCGACGGCCGCCGTCCCGATGCCCCCTCCGAACCCGCCGTCTGGCGCCGGGGCGTCGGGCGCCGGATCGATCTCGACGGGCTCGGCTGGGACCGGACCCGGTCGCCCGGCTGCCTCGACGCCGGAGGAGGTGACGCGAACCCTGGCCCAGCTCGCCGACCTTCGGGATCGGGGCGCCATCAGCGCCGAAGACTACGAGCGAAAGAAGGCAGAGCTCCTCGATCGGCTCTGAGCCGGATCGTCGATCGGCGGTGGGAGGCCCGCTCTCTGGGTGGGAGCCCGCTCCCCGGGGTGCGAGGCCCGCTCCCCGGGTGGGAGCCCGCTCTCTGGGTGGGAGCCCGCTCTCTGGGGTGCGAGCCCGATCCCCGGCGTCGGCGACCACGACCTCGGCCCTCTCTCATGCCGGCGGCCGAGCCGGCTACGATAGGACGACCCCGACCCAGCCCACCCCGACCGAGAAGGAGCAGCGTGTTCGACAGCTTCATCGATCCGGAGCGGATCGTCCTCGTCGCCATCTTCCTCCTCGTCGGCTTCCCCGTCCATGAGTTCGCTCACGCCGCGACCGCCTATCTCCTCGGCGATGCGACGGCGAAGCACTTCGGTCGCCTCACCCTGAACCCGATCGCCCACTTCGACCCCCTCGGGGGGCTCATGCTCGTCCTCTCCGTCCTCGTTGGCGGCTTCGTCATCGGCTGGGCGAAGCCGACCCCGGTCAACCCGGCCAACCTCCGGGACCGCCGGAACGGAGAGGTCGTCGTCGCCCTCGCCGGCCCCGTCTCGAACCTCGTCATGGCCGTCCTCGGGGCCCTCGTCGTCCGCCTCGTCATCGGCCTCGAGGACGCCATCCCAGCCGCCCTCGGCACGATCCTCGTCCTCTTCGTCTTCTACAACGTCGCCCTCATGGTCTTCAACCTCATCCCTGTCCCGCCCCTCGATGGCTCGACGCTCCTGTTCCGGCTCCTCGACCCGCGGACAGCCTGGCAGCTCCGGCCGATCCTCAATCAGTACGGGTTCCTCATCATCCTCGTCTTTGTCTTCACCGCCGGCCGGCCGATTGCTGGCTTCATGTTCGATGTCACCCGTCTCTTGGTGGGCTTCTAAGGTCCGCCAGGCCTGGCGATACGTCCGGGCCCAGGTCGAGCCCGAGGAGCGGCGAGAGCTGGCGGCGTGGCTCACGGCGTCCGAACTCGCCCTCTTCGAGGCGATGACCGTCGCCGACCAGCGCCACGGTCTCGACGTCCTTGGCCGGCTTCGGGGGGCGGGGGTGACGGACCGGGAGATCCTCGTCGCGGGGCTCCTCCACGATGCCGGGAAGGGCTCCGTCGGGCTCCTGCCGCGGGTCGTCCACAGCCTCGGTGAGGGACTCGGTCCCTGGATCGTTCGCTGGGCACGCCGCTGGCCCGGGCTCGGCCCAGACCTCGACCGACTCCGGGACCACCCCGAACGCTCGGCTGCCCTCGCCGCGGCGGCGGGTTGCAGCCCCCGGGTGGTCGAGCTCATCCGCCACCAGGAGGCCCCGCTCGACGACCCGGCAGGATCGCTCCTCCGCTGGGCGGACGAGGCGAGCTGAGCGATGGCCGCGGATGCCCTGCCGTCGGTCGGCGGCCCGCTGGCGCCGGTGACGGCCCCGGGCATCGTCCCCGCTCGGCCGGCGGTCCGGATCGGCGGGACTGCCCGACCCGAGGCAGCCATCGAGGTGGCGCTCGGGGAGTTCGAGGGGCCCCTCGGCCTCCTCCTCGCCCTCATCGAGGCCCGCCGTCTCGACGTCCTGACCGTGCCCCTCGGCGCCCTCGCCGAGGCCTACCTCGAGGCCCTCGCGAGCGCTCCTGGCGATCGCCTCGGCAACGTCTCGGCCTTCGTCGCCGTCGCGGGCCAGCTCATCCTCATCAAGAGCCGGGCCCTCCTGCCACGCGCCCCCGAGGACGCTCCGGGCCCGGCGGCTGGCGTCGAGGAACCAGACCCCGAGGCCGTCCTCCGGAACCGGCTCCTCGTCTACCGGGCCATTCGGGCCCGGGCAGCCTGGCTCGCCGCCCGAGCAGCCCTCGGGGCGCGGAGCTTCCGCCGCGAGGTACCGCCTGGGTCGGCGACCCGGCTGGCAGGTCGGGTGGGGAGGGAGCTCCGGCCGGAGCGGGTCGAGGACCCTCGGCTCCTCGTCGAGGCCCTGGCGGGGCTGGGCCGGGTCAGCCCAGCGCCGCCGCTGCCGCCCGAGGTCGTGCCTCGGGTCGTCACCCTCGCCGAACGGGCCCGGGTCATCAGGGCCGCCTTGAAAGCGGCTGATGAGATCGTCCTCCAGGATCTCCTCGCGGCAACCCGGGACCGCGTCGTCGTCGCTGTCACCTTCCTCGCCCTCTTGGAGCTCGTGAAGCGCCGGGAGGTGGCGGTGGAGCAGTCCGAGCCATGGGGTCCCATCCGGGTCCGGCGGCTCGGTGAGCCTCGAGATGGGGGCCGGTCGGTCCTCGGCGGTCGCTCGTCCGTCGGCCCCGGCGGAGGGCTCGCCCCCGACCGAGGGAGCGAAACGTGAGCGACGAGCCGCACCCTGTTCCCGGGGAAGAGGAACCCGGAATCGGCGAGCCCGTGGACGCGGGGCCGCCGTTGCCCCTCGGACGGTTGCCCATCGAGCCATCGCCGGAGGCCGAGCCAGCGCCCGGGAGCGAGCCGTCGCCGGAGGGCAAGGCACCGCCGGAGGGCAAGGCACCGGCGCCTGCCGAACCTGCTCCCATCGAGCTCCGGCCGGCCGTCCTCGAGGCACTCCTCTTCATCGCCGAGCGCCCCCTCCACCGTCGCGAGATCGCGCAGCTCGCCGGCGTCGATCGAGCGACCGTCGACGCTTGCCTCGGCGACCTCGAGGTCGACCTTGCGGACCGAGGGATCCGCCTCCTCCTCGATGGCGACCGGGTCGAGCTCGCCACCGCTCCCGAGGCGGCCCCCCTTGTCGGTCGTTATCTCGGGGTCGATGCCCTCCGGCTCTCCCCGGCTGCCCTCGAGACCCTCGCCATCGTTGCCTACCGTCAGCCGATCACCCGGGCCGCCATCGAGCGGATCCGCGGTGTCGATTCCTCGTCGGCTCTTCGCGCGCTCCTCCACCGCCGGCTCGTCGTCGAACTCGGCCGAGCCGAGCTGCCGGGTCGGCCGTTCCTCTACGGGACCGGGTTCGAGTTCCTCGAGCGGTTCGGGCTGTCGAGCCTCGCCGAGCTTCCGCCCCTCGACCCGGACGTCGCTGCCCGCCTCGCCGAGGAGGGGATCGCCCCGGTCGGCGTCGCACCGCTCGATGCCGCCGATCCCGCCGATGCTCCTGCCGACGACGAAGACGACGACGCCGACCGACCGCGGACCGATCCGGACGGGTGAGCACAGGGGAGCGGCTGGCGAAGCTTCTCGCCAGGGCGGGGATCGGCTCGCGGCGGGCCGTCGACGCCCTCATTGCCGCCGGTCGGGTCACCGTGGACGGCCGGCCGGCGGTCCTCGGCGAGCGGGTCGATCCGGAGCGGGCCCAGGTGAGGGTCGACGGCCGACCCGTCGACCTGACGCCACCGCCACCGGTCTACCTCGCCGTTCACAAGCCGGTCGGGGTGACCTCGACCGTCCGCGACCGCTTCGCCGCCCGGACGGTCCTCGACCTCGTCCCGGAGGCGGGGCGGCGAGGGCGACTCTTCCCGGTCGGCCGCCTCGACCGCGACTCCGAAGGGCTCCTCCTCCTGACGAACGACGGAGCATGGGCGGAGCAGGTCCTCCATCCACGCTACGGGGTCGACCGGGAGTACGTCGTCGGCGTCGACCGCCCTCTGAACCGGGCTGAGCTCGAACGCCTGCGGGCCGGAATCCCCCTCGCCGAGGGGCTCGCCCGGGTCCTCCGCGTCCGCCCGGCCACGACGAGCGAGGTCCGGCGCCTGCTCACTCTCCTCGGGCCGGTCCGGCCCGAGGAGGCCGAGCTCGCCTGGTATCGGATCGTTCTCGGCCAGGGCTGGAAACGGCAGGTTCGGCGGATGTTCGAGGCCGTCGGTCTCCCGGTCCGACGCCTCGTCCGAGTCCGGATCGGGCCCCTCGGCCTCGGCGAGCTCCGACCCGGCGAGGTGCGGCCCCTCTCAGCGGCCGAGGTCGCCGCCCTGGCTGCCGCCCGAACTGGCGGGGGCGGCCCGGGCCCGAGGGGGACGGGCGGCGACGCCCGAGCGAGGCCTACCCGTACTCCGAGAACGAGGACGTAGCGCTCCTGGGCGGACCTGTCCGGCTGCCTCCGTTGGCGCTGCGAATCCAGTGCCCACCTCCCCGGGGGCGGGCCGCCGGCCCGGCCGGAGTGGGCCGGGATGCGCCGGCGAGGAGCGACTCCAGGGCGGGCGGGCTCGCTCCTCGACCCCTGAGCTGCCTCCGGGGCGGGCCGGTCCAGCCCGAAGGCCGGTCATTGTTGGCCGCGCGGGAGTACGATCCCGTCGATGGACAGGAGCCCGATGACGCCGTCCCACCCGGCGGCCGAGCCCGTCATCGTGGCCACCGGGCTGACGAAGCGCTTCGGGGCGATCGTCGCCGTCGACGGGGCCGAGGTGACGGTGCGGCGTGGCAGGATCGTCGGCCTCCTCGGGCCGAACGGCTCGGGGAAGACGACCCTCATCCGCCTCCTCCTCGGCCTCGTTCGCGCCGACGCCGGCCGGGTCACCGTCCTCGGGCGCCAGGTCCCCGATCGGTCGCTCCTCGCCGAGATCGGCTACATGCCCCAGAGCGACGGCATCTACCACGAGCTCACCGTCTGGGAGAACATCCGCTTCTTCGGCGACCTCTATGGTGGCCTCGGGCCTGACCGCGCGCACGAGGTCCTCGAGCTCGTCGAGCTCGAGGACCGGCGCCGGAGCCTCGTCGCCGACCTCTCGGGTGGGATGCGGCGTCGGCTCTCGCTCGCCTGCGCCCTCGTCCACCGGCCGCGGCTCCTCGTCCTCGACGAACCGACGGTGGGCGTCAACCCGGCCCTCCGGGCGACCTTCTGGCACCACTTCCGGGAGCTCGCCGTTGGTGGGACGACGATCCTCGTCTCGAGCCACGTCATGGACGAAGCCGACCGCTGCGACGAGCTCGTCTTCATGCGGGCGGGGAAGGTCATCGCCCGCGGCACGGGCGCCGAGCTCCGGGCGGCGGCGGGGACGGCCGATCTCGAAGCCGCGTTCCTCCGCTTCGCTGGCCTCGGCCCCGACGGACGCCCGGTCGCTCGAGCCGGCGAAGACGTCGGGGCGGGGCGAGACACGACCGTCGAAGGGCAGCGGTGAGGAGGATCGAGTGAGCCCGCGCCGGGTCCTCGCCGTCACGAGACGGATCGTCGACCTCTTCCGGCACGATCACCGGAGCCTCGCCCTCGTCGTCGTCGCGCCCCTCGTCGTCACCGCCCTCCTGGGCTGGGTCGTCCGAGGCTCCGAGGCGGGCGCCGTCCGTCTCCTCGTCGTCGACGCCGACCGCGGTCCGGTCGGCGAGCAGCTCGTCGCTGCCCTCGAGTCGGCGGCAGCTGGCGGCACGGTCGAGATCGTCGAGGGCGGGGCCGAAGCAGCCGGTGTCGACGCGCGCCTCGCTGACGGCGAGGCCGACGTCGCCCTCGTCGTCCCGGAGGACTTCTCGGCGGCGCTCCTCGCCGGGCGCGGACCCACCCTCCAGCTCGTCACCGCGGGCGTCGACCCAGCCGGCGAGGGCGGCGCAGCCGGGGCGGTCGTCGAGCTGCTCGGGCGCTCTTTCCGAACGCTTCTCCCCGAGGGTGCCGGGTCCCGCCTCCCGAACCTCGAGCGTTCGACGGTCTACCTGCCGGTGGACGCCGATGCCCTCGACGCCATCGCCCCCGTCTTCCTCGGTTACTTCGCCTACTTCTTCGTCTTCATCCTGACCGGGATCAGCTTCCTTCGGGAACGGCTCGGAGGGACCCTCGAGCGGCTCCTGGCGACACCGGTGACGCGGGCCGAGATCGTCACGGGCTACAGCCTCGGCTTTGGGCTCTTCGCCACCCTCCAGGTCGTCCTGTTGACCGCCTTCGTCCTCCTCCACTGGCAAGTCCCCGCCCTCGGTCCGATCCCGGCCTTCGTGGTCGGCCTCGACGTTCCGAGCGCCGGGAGCCCGATCCTCGCGTTCGTCCTCGCCCTCGCCCTCGCCGTCGGCGCCGTCAGCCTCGGGATCTTTTTGTCCACCTTCGCCCGAACCGAGTTCCAGATCCTCCAGTTCATCCCGATCGTCATCGTTCCCCAGGGCCTCCTCGGCGGCATCTTCTGGCCGATCGACCGCCTGCCCGACCTCCTCCGGCCGATCGCCCAGCTCCTGCCGCTGACGTATGCCGTCGAGGGACTTCGCGCGGTCATGATCCGGGGTGCCGGGCTCGACGACCCAGTCGTCCTCCGCGACCTGGCGGTTCTCTTCGGCGTCGCCCTCCTCTTCGTCGTCCTCGCCGCCCGCACGATCCGCCGGGAGATCGCCTGACCCCGACGGGCGAACAGGTCGACGGGCAGGGTCGCCGCCCGAGGGTGACCAGGGGCTCGACCGACCGCGGATCGACTCGTTCGTCGAGGGAGGGGAGTAGTTCGTCGAGGGAGGGGAGCGGCCCCTCGAGGTGAGCGCCGCGTCGGGAGCGCACCGTTCGGCGTCTGCGGGCGCCGGGGCCGCGCAGCCCCGGGTATCCTGCCAGCGTGGTTCGACGTCGCTCCGCTCCGGGCACGCCGCGGGGACTCGTCGTCGCCCTCGACGGACCCGCCTCGTCGGGCAAGAGCACCGTCGGCGAAGCGGCCGCCCGCGCCCTCGGCTACCGCTTTTGCGACACCGGCCTCCTCTACCGGGCCCTGGCCTGGCTCGCCCTCGAGCGGGGCGTCCCCCTCGACGACGATACCCGGCTCGTCGCCCTCGTTCCGGAGCTCGAGCTCGCCGACGACGGTGCTGGCCGTTTTCGGCGGGTTCGGGTCGGCGGCAGGGACGTCACCGACCTCGTCCGGGACGAGCGCGTCGACCGGGTCGTGAGCGACGTGGCTCGCCGTCCGGCGGTCCGGGCTGCCCTCCTCGAGCGTCAGCGCGCCCTCGCCGCCGGTGGCCGGATCATCATGGCCGGCCGGGACATCGGGACCGTCGTCCTCCCCGACGCGGACCTGAAGCTCTATCTCGACGCCTCGGTCGAGGAACGGGCCCATCGCCGGGCGGCCGAGCGAGGCGTCGACCCCGCCTCTCCGGAAGCCGCCGCCATCCTCGCCGATCTCCAGAGACGCGACGCCATCGACAGCGGCCGGGCGGTCGCTCCCCTCCGGGTCGCGCCCGGCGCGGCCGTCATCACGACCGATGGCCGTCGCTTCGAGGAGACCGTCGCTGCCGTCGTGGCCGCGATCCGGACGGCCGAGGAGGCCCACCGAGCCGAGACGGAAGAGCGCGCCGAGACCCGCCGGGACGCCGAGACCGACCGGGACGCCGATCCCGACCGGGAGGCCGACCCCGCCCGGGAGGCCGATCCCGGCCGGGGCGCCGACACCGACCGCAACGCCGACACCGACCGCGACGCCGACACCGACCGCGACCGCGAGGCCCGGAGGAGGCGCCCCCGCGGCGGCGGTTCCAGCCGAGATCCCGCTCTCCCCGGCCACCTCACGCCCCTCATCCGGCTCGGGGCCGCCGGGGCGAGGCTCCTTGCTCGCCTCCTCGCCCGGGTGACGATCGAGGGCGACCTCGCCCGCCTGCCCCGCCACGGCCCCCTCGTTCTGGCCGCGAACCACCTTTCGAACCTGGACGGCGTCGTCATCGGCGGCTGGCTCACCCCCGCCCTCGGGCGACGCATCCACTGGCTGGCGAAGCAGGAGATGCTCGCCTGGCCGATCGCCGGGCGACTCCTGGCGATGAGCTCCTTTCATCCCGTCGACCGGGGAACCGGCGACGTCGAGGCGTTCCGGACAGCCCAGCGGATCCTCGAGGCAGGGAACGTCCTCTTCGTCTTCCCCGAGGGGACGCGGAGCCGAACCGGTGCCCTCGGGCGGGCCCACGACGGCCTCGCCGCCCTCGCCCTGCGGACCGACCCTCCGATCGTCCCCCTCGCCATCTTCGGCACCGAGCGGACCTGGCCTCGCGGTCGCCTGCCACGACCGGGCGGCCGGGTCGTCCTCCGGGTCGGGAGTCCCTTCCGCCTGAGCGAGCTCAATCTCCCCGCCGGCGGCGATCGGCGGCTCGTCAAAACGGCGGCGACGGAGGCGATCATGGCCCGGATCGCCGCCCTCCTTCCAGAGGCCTACCGGGGTGCTTACGCCGGCGCGGCCGCGGCTCTCGAGACGGGGCAGGGGAGGCGACGGCCAGCGCTGGCGGGCGCCAGCGAAGACCGAGGGGGCGGCGGCGGGGTTTCGACGACGAGGGTGCGATAATCCGCTCCATGGGTACGGTGACGGAGATCAGGATCGCCCGGCGGACCGGCTTCTGCTACGGCGTGCGGGAGGCCATCGACAAGGCAAAGGAGGCGCAGGCCGCCGGGAAGCGGACCCACACCCTCGGCCATGTTGTCCACAACGAGGGCGTCATCGCCGGCCTCGCGGGCCTCGGCATCCGGAAGGTCGAGAGCCTCGACGAGGTGACCGAAGGGGCGACCGTTGTCATCCGGGCCCACGGCGTCCGACCCGAGGTCATCGCCCGGGCCGAGGCTCGCGGCCTCGAGGTCATCGACGGGACGTGCACCTGGGTCATCCAGGAGCAGCGCGCCCTGGCCGAGCTCGTCGCCGAAGGCTACACGATCGTCATCCTCGGAACGCCCTCGCATCCCGAAGTCATCGGGCTCCTCGGCTTCGCCCCCGACGCCATCGTCGTCGACGACGAGGAGGAATGGGAGGCGAAGATCCCTCGCAAGAAGCGGATGGCTCTCCTCTCCCAGAGCACCCAGCCGCCCTGGAAGTTCGAGAAGCTCGCCGCCTTCCTCGTTTCCCGCGCCCACGAGCTGAAGGTCGTCAACACCGTCTGCCCGGTCACGATCCGTCGCCAGGAGGACACTCTCGAGACCGCCCGCCAGGTCGACTTCATGGTCGTCGTCGGCGGCCGCCGGAGCGCGAACACCCGCGAGCTGACCCGGCTCTGCGAGATGGCCGGCACGCCCGTCCTCCAGATCGAATCGGTCGCCGAGCTCACCGATGCGACCGTCTTCGATGGTGCTCGGATCGTCGGCGTCAGCGGCGGGACCTCGACGCCGATCGAGGACCTTCGCGACGTCGCCCGCCGGATCTGCGAGCTGGCCGGGACACCCGAGGTCGCCGCCCGTGCCGACGAGTTGGCTGCCGCCGCCCTCGCCGAGGCGGCGACGCCGGCCGGTCGAACGACGTCGCTGCCGCACCTGCCGAGTCTCGCCACGACGGCGGGCGGCACCCGAGCGGCGGGGTGAGCGGCCCCGGCCGGACCGGGCCGACGGGTCGCCGGGGTGAAGGGCTGCCCGTCGTCGCCATCGTCGGCCGACCGAACGTCGGCAAGAGCACGCTCTTCAACCGGATCGTCGGGACCCGGCTCGCCATCGTCGAGGACCGAGCTCGGACGACCCGCGACCGTCTCTACGGGACGGCCGAGTGGAACGGCCGCCGTTTCGTCGTCGTCGACACCGGCGGCCTCGAGATCGAACCTGGGGACGTCATCGAGGCGAAGGTTCAAGAGCAGGCCCGTCTTGCCATCGCCGAAGCCGACGTCATCGTCTTCGTCGTCGACGCGGCAGCCGGCCCGACGCCGGCGGACCTCGAGGCGGCCGAGCTCCTCCGGCGAGCGACGGCCCCCGTCGTGGTCGCCGCCAACAAGGCCGACAACCTGGGGCGGGAGCTCGAAGCGGCCGAGTTCCACAGCTTTGGCTGGACGGAGGTCCACCCGATCTCGGCCCTCCACGGGCGATCGGTCGCCGATCTCCTCGATGCCGTCGTCGCCGCCCTGCCGCCCCCCACCTTTGCCGAGCTCGCCGAGCAGGAGCGCGAGGCGATGGCAACGGAAGCCACCTGGTCGGCGACCGAGGAGGGTCCGGCGAGCGTCGAGTTCGGCCTGTCCGAGCCGGTCGGCGGAGGGAGGGAGCCAGCGGCGATCGCCATCGTCGGCCGGCCGAACGTCGGCAAGTCGAGCCTCCTCAATGCCCTCCTCGGCGAGGAGCGGGCGATCGTCTCCGAGGTGCCCGGAACGACCCGGGACGCCATCGACACTCGGCTCCGCTGGGGAGAGAGCGAGATCGTCCTCATCGATACGGCCGGGATCCGGCGCCGGGGGCGGGTCGCCGCGGCCGCTCCGGCCGAACGCTTCTCCGTCCTTCGGGCCCTCCGGGCCATCGATCGAGCCGACGTGGCCGTCCTCGTCGTCGACGCGGCGGAGGGTCTCACAGCCCAGGACGCCCACATCGCCGGCTACGTCGTCGAGGCCGGGCGCGGGCTCGTCCTCGCCCTGAACAAGTGGGATCTCGTCGAGAAGACCCCCCGCAGCTTCGACGAGGCCGTCGCCGCGATCCGGCGAGAGGCACCGTTCCTCGAGCTCGCGCCGGTCGTCTCGATCAGTGCCCGGGATCGGCTCCGGGTCGGCCGCGTCCTCGAGCTCGCCCTCGACGTCTGGGGCGCTCGGCGACGCCGGGTCTCGACGGGGGAGCTGAACCGGCTCGTGGCGGCGGCCGTCGAACGTCAGCCGCCCCCCCTCGCCCACGGCCGGCGACCGAAGATCCGCTACGCGACCCAGGTCGCCGTCGCCCCGCCGACCTTCGTCTTCTTCGGCATCGACGTCGCCGACCTCCACTTCAGCTACCGCCGCTATCTCGAGAACCAGCTCCGCCACGCCTACGGCTTCGTCGGCACCCCGATCCGGCTCGTTTTCCGGGATCGGGCCGAGCGACCAGCTCGGCCGGGCGTCCGGCGCCTCGCCGGGCGGAGCTGAGGGGCGGCCCGATCCGGGACCGCTCGCTGCGGGTTGCGAGCGTCACCTCGCGACCTGCCCGACCTGCCCGCCCCTCTCTGCTGCCCTCGTCGGGGTTCGAGCCAGCCTCGGTGCGCTCCGGGACCCAGACAGCGTCGCCGACGAGGCGATCGCCGAGCGAATCGCACTCGGATCGGGGTTCCTCGGCAGCGGCGCCGGGGCCGCCCGGTGGTCGGGCGGCGACCGGCGACGGGGGTCTGATCGGCATGCGGCACCTCGGGGAATGGAGGGGGCTTCTCGGGGGCCGCGACCGGCGGCCGTGGTAGACTGCCGCCCGTCGGGGCGTGGCGCAGCCTGGTAGCGCACCTGAATGGGGTTCAGGAGGTCGAGCGTTCAAATCGCTCCGCCCCGACCATCGTTCTGCGCCCAATCAGGCCCCGACGGTGCCGACCGCCCCGCTCGCCAGCGCGGCGGAACGGATCGCTCATCCATCGAGTCTCCGGGGCAACGAGGAGGTCGCCGAGACCGGATCACGAAGACGGCGTCTCGACGGCCGAGAGGTGGCGAGCCGCCGGCGGGCTGGGGCCGGGCTGACGCTATCCTGACGGCCATGACGAGGAGCCCCGAACCGAAGCACCTGGCGTCCCTCGAAGCCCTGACCGAGGCCCAGCGCGAGGGCTGCGGCGACATGGACCCCGAAGCCTTTCGGGCCGCCGGCCACGCCATCGTCGACCTCGTCGCCGACTACCTCGCCGGCGTCGAGCGGTACCCCGTCCTTCCGCCCGTCGAACCGGGAACGATTGCCCCCCGCTTTCCGGACGCCGCCCCCGAGGCCCCCGAGCCGCTGGCGACGATCCTCGCCGACTATCGGCGCCTTGTCGAGCCGAACGCGACCCATTGGCAACATCCGGGCTTCTTCGCCTACTTTCCGACGACCGCCTCCGGGCCCGGAATCCTCGGCGAGTTCCTCACCGCCGGGATCGGCCAGAACCCGATGCTGTGGCGGACGTCCCCGATCGGCACGGAGCTGGAGGTCGTCGTCGTTGGTTGGCTCCGGCGGGCGCTCGGCCTGCCCGACGACTTCGATGGCTTCCTGACCGACACGGCCTCGACCTCGAGTCTCATCGCCCTCGCCGCGGCTCGGGAAGCCGCGGCTGTTGGGGCTGCGGCCGTCGGCCTCGACGGCCGGGACGGCGCGGGCCGAGTCGACGTCGACGGCGAGGGTGCCGGCTCCTTCGGCGACCTCCGGGTCTACGCCTCGGCCGAGGCCCACAGCTCCATCGAGAAGGCGGCGATGACCCTCGGCCTCGGCCGGGCCTCGGTCGTCCGGATCCCCGTCGACGAGGCCTACCGGCTCCGGGTCGACGCCCTCCGGGCCGCCATCAAGGCCGACCTCGCCGCAGGTCGGCGCCCGACGGCGATCGTGGCCACCCTCGGCACGACCTCGTCCACCTCCGTCGATCCCGTCGGCGAGCTAGCCAACGTCGCTGCCGAGCACGGACTCTGGCTCCACGTCGACGCCGCCTACGCCGGCGCCGCCGCCCTCGTTCCCGAGTACCGGGATGTCTTCGCCGGCTGGGAGCGAGCGGATTCGATCGTCGTCAACCCCCACAAGTGGTGGTTCACGCCCCTCGACACATCGCTCCTCCTGACCCGCCGGATGGGTGACGTCCGGGCCGCCTTCAGCCTCGTCCCGGAGTACCTCCGGACCCTCGATCGAGCGGCTCCCGTCCGCGACGTGAGCGAGTACACCCCCCAGCTCGGACGTCGGTTCCGGGCCCTCAAGCTCTGGGTCCAGCTCCGGTGGTTCGGCCTCGAGGGGCTCCGGCGGCGGATCGTGCGCCACATCGAGCTCGCCCGCCGCTTCGCGGCCTGGGTCGACGCGGACCCCGACTGGGAGCGCCTCGCCCCGGTCCCCTTCTCGACGGTTTGCTTCCGATGGCGGCCGGCAGACCTCGCCGGGGGAACCGGAGCGGGAGCAGTCGACCTCGATGCGGCGAACGAGCGGATCCTCGCTGCGGTGAACGGGAGCGGCGAGGTCTTCCTCTCCCACACCCGCCTCGACGGGCGATTCACCCTCCGCCTCGCCGTCGGCAACCTCCGGACCGAGGCGCACCACGTCGAGCGGGCCTGGACGCTCCTCCGCGCGGCGGCGGCCTCGGTCGCCGCGGAGAGACCCTGAGCCGACCCCGGGGACAATCGGCGCTGCAGCCGGGGGTCAGAAGGGCTTCGTCACCATGAGGGCGACGATGACGAGGACAGCCGCCGTCGTCGCGAGGCCGAGGCGCGTCGTCCGGGCTGCAGCGGCCGCATAGGCGGGCGAGGTCGGATCGCGCTCGGCTTCGGCGAGCTGGCGGCGGACGGCCGGGGCGAAGACGGCGATGCCGCCGATGGCGACGACGACGAAGAGGGCGAGCGAGGCCGCGATCCAGCCGGTCTCGAAGGAGTAGGCCCCGGCCAGGACCATGAGAACGCCGGTCACGAGGAGGACCCCGTAGGCCGGGTTCGCGACCCGGCGGTCGATCCAGCGGATCCCCTCGATGGCGAAGAGGAGGCGCTCCCGGTCGCGTCCTGCGAGGCGAAGCCAGAAGGCGTAGGTGATGTTCGCTCCCACGGCGACGATGGCGGCGAGAACGTGGACGAGCTTCAAGATGAGGATCTCGGACACGTGGGCTCCTTTCGGTGCCGCGCTCGTGGCGGGGCCCGTTCCGTGGCCCGGGACCCGCCTCGGTCACCGGGGAACGAGCCCGGCCGTCGCATCTAGACTGTCGGCAGCCCGCCGTGCGGCGGGCCGTCCAGAGAGCGTACCGCGTCGCTGGCGGCTATCGCGGTACTGCCGCCCGAGGAGAGCGAGCCATGACGACCCTGCAGCGCATCCCCGACCTCCCGATGATCGTCGACGGCCGGCCGACGGAGTCCCGCTCCGGGGCCTGGCTCGAGGTCCGGAGCCCGGCGACGGGGGAGCTCGTCGGCCGGGTCCCCGACGGCACCGTCGACGACGTCGACGCCGCTGTCGCCGCCGCCCGCCGGACCTTCGAGACCGGCGTTTGGAGTCGCCTGCCGCCCGGCGAGCGGGCGGCCGTCCTCTGGCGCCTCGCCGACCGGATCGAAGCCGAGGCCGACGAACTGGCTCGCATCGAGACGCTCCAGACCGGCACCGCCTACAAGCTCCGCCGCGAGTCGGACCTCCCCTTCACGGTCGACAACCTCCGCTTCTTTGCCGGGGCGGCCCGGATCCTCGAGGGCAAGGGGGCGGCCGAGTACAGCGGCAGCCATACGAGCTTCGTCCGCCGGGAGCCGATCGGCGTCGTCGGCCAGGTCGCGCCCTGGAACTACCCCCTCTGGATGGCGATCTGGAAGATCGGTCCTGCCCTCGCGGCCGGGAACTCGGTCGTCCTCAAGCCGGCCTCGGCGACCCCGCTGACGACGCTCCGCCTCGCCGAGCTCGCCCGCGAGGCCGGCCTGCCCGACGGCGTTCTGAACGTCGTCACCGGTCGCGGCGAGCCGGTCGGAACGGCGATCGCTCGCCACCCCGACGTCGACATGCTCTCCTTGACCGGGGACACGGAAACCGGCAAGGCCGTCATGACGGCCGCGGTGGCGACGCTCAAGCGGGTCCACCTCGAGCTCGGCGGCAAGGCGCCCTTCGTCGTCTTCGCCGACGCTGACCTCGAGGCGGCCGCTCGCGGGGCGACGGCCGGCGCCCTCATCAATGGCGGCCAGGACTGCACGGCCGCCACCCGCCTCTACGTCGAACGGCCGCTCTTCGAGCCCTTCGTCGCCCGCCTCCGAGAGCTCTTCGAGGGCGTCCGGATCGGCGACCCCTTCGCACCGACGACGGATCTGGGGACGCTCATCAGCCGATCCCACGTGGAGCGGGTCCACGGCTTCGTCGAGCGGGCCCGGGCGGGTGGGGCGACGATCGTGACCGGCGGCGAACCGCTCAGCCTACCGGGCTTTCTGCCCGCCGCCTTCTACCGACCGACGATCGTGACCGACGTCGACGCGGGAGCCGAGATCGTCTGTCGCGAGGTCTTCGGGCCCGTCGTCGTCGTCCTGCCCTTCGACACGGCCGACGAGGCAATCCGCCTCGCCAACGACACCCGCTATGGGCTCGCCTCCTCGATCTGGACGTCGAACGTCTTCACGGCCTTCAACGTCGCCCGGCGGCTGAACTTCGGCCACGTCCTCGTCAACGATCACCTCATGATCGCCTCGGAGATGCCCCACGGCGGCTTCCGCGAGTCGGGCTTCGGCAAGGACATGAGCCTCTATGCCCTCGAGGAGTACACCCAGGTGAAGCACGTCATGGTCGAGCTCACGGGCGGGGCCGAAAAGAGCTGGCACTACACGATCTTCGGCGACCGGCCGGCGGGCTGACGAGGACGGCCGCTCGTGGCGGCTGAGCCCGCGGGCGGTGGGTCGGCGAGGGAACGATCGACCGCCGACTTGCGACGCGGCCGGCGGGCCGTCGATAATCGGCCCGTCGTTCCACCCCCAGAGAGGTCATCCGCCTGCCGTGCCGCCGATCACCGAGCTGACCCGCATCGAGCCCGCCCATCTCGCCCGCCTCGAGGCCCAGGGCAACTTCACGACCGGCCTCCTCCTCGAGGTGTCCGAGACGCCGACCCGACGCCAGTACCTCGCCGACCAGGTGGACGCCACCCCGAACGACGTCCTCACCTGGCGGGACGAAGCCCTCCTCCTCAACCTCGCCGGCTTCGGACCGGCCGAACACGAGCTCGTCCTCCAGGCCGGGATCGAGGGCGTGAGCGACATCGTCAAGCTCGACCTGGAGACCTTCCGGGAGCGGATCCGCCAGGCCGCCCGGGAGCTGAAGGTGGAACCGCCCGACGAGCTGACCCTCGACGGCTGGTGGGAGCAGGCGCGGACCGTGGCCGGCGAGTGAGCGTTCCCGCCGGGGTTCTCGGCCTCGGCGCCGAAGCGAGGCGCGCCCGGCTACCATGAGCGGCGTGGTCGAGCAGCCGCACCCGCTGACGAGCCTCCTCCTCGGGGCCGCCTTCGTCCTCGTCCTCCTCGGCCTGACCGTCGTCCCCTTCCTGACGCCCGCCTGGTTCGGCCTCGCCCAGGAGCGGGCCCAGGTGGCGACCCTGACGGGCTGGCCGCCAGCCGAGGTCCGGCGGGTGACCGACCGCCTCGTCGCCGACGTCGTCCTCGGCCCGCCGAACTTCGACGTCGCCGTCGGCGGCGTCCCCGTCTTGACCGAACGGGAGCGTGCCCACCTCGCCGACGTTCGAGCCGTCCTCCTCCGCTTCGCTGGGGCCGTCCTCGTGGCTGCCGGAGTCGTCGCCGTCGCGAAGCGCCGCCTGACCCCGTTGGCCTTCTGGTCGGTCGCCGAGCGGACGGGCCTGGCTCTCGCTGCCGCGGTCCTCGTCGTCGCCGCCGTCGCCGCCGTCGCCTTCGACCCCCTCTTCGAGCTCTTCCACCGGCTCTTCTTCGCCCCCGGGACGTACACCTTCGACCCTGGGCGCGAACGGCTCGTCCAGCTCTTTCCGATGGCCCTCTGGTTCGAGACGGCCATCGCGGCGGGGGTCGTCCTCGCCGGCCTCGGCCTCGTTCTCACCGGCATCGGGCGCTGGCGACGCCGACGGCTCGCGACATCGGCCGCCGGGAGCCGGATCGCCAAGAGCGGGGTAGGAGGGCCGCGGGGGTCGGAGACGCGGCCGTGAGCGGGGTGTCACTGGAGTCGGCCGGGGACCGCCAAGGGGGAGCGATGGCAGCCGGGCCGCTCCGCTCGGTGGAAGAGGCCCGTTCCGCCGTCCTCGCTGCGGTTCGCGGGCCCCTGCCAGCGGAGCCAGTTCCGACCGAGGCGGCCCTCGGCCGCGTCCTCGCCGAGCCCGTCCGAGCAGCCGTCGATCTGCCGCCCTGGGACAACAGCGCCATGGACGGCTACGCGGTCCGGGCGTCCGACATCGCCGCCGCCGAGCCGAAGCGGCCCGCCGTCCTCAGGGTCGTCGGTGACGCACCGGCGGGCCAGGTCGCGACGGCGGCCGTCGAGCCGGGCACGGCCGTCCGGATCGCCACTGGCGCGCCCGTTCCAGCCGGGGCGGACGCCGTCGTGCCGGTGGAGGAGACACGAGCGATCGCCGATGACGGCTCGATGGTCGCCATCCTCCGGGCGGTTCCCGTCGGCTCCTCCATTCGGCCCCGGGCGAGCGACGTGGCCGCCGGTCAGGTCGTCCTCGGAGCGGGGCTCGTCGTCACCCCGGCCGCCGTCGCCCTCGCCGCCGGGGCCGGCGTCACGACGGTCCAGGTCCACCGCCGCCCCGTCGTCGGGGTCCTCGCGACCGGCGACGAGGTCCGCCGCCCAGGCGAGCCCCTCGGCCCGGTCGGCATCCCCGATGCGAACGGGCCCGGCCTCCGTTCCCTCGTCCGAACGGCCGGAGCGGACGTCGTCGACCTCGGGATCGCGCCGGACCGGCTCGAGGCGGTCGTCGCCGCCATTCGGGGCGTCCTCGACCGGGTCGACGCGGTCATCGTCTCGGGGGGCGTCTCGGTCGGCCCCTACGACGTCGTCCGGTCGGCCTTCGATGCCCTCGGCTCCGTCGCTCTGTGGCGGGTCGCCATCCAGCCCGGCAAGCCGTTCGCCTTCGGGACCGCGGCTCGGACGGACGGGAGGCCGGTCCTCCTCTTCGGGCTGCCCGGCAACCCGGTCTCGAGCTTCGTGACCTTCGATCTCTTCGTCCGCCCGGCCCTCCGAGTCCTCGCCGGTCGACCGCCGGGTGGCGAGCGGGTCGAGCCGGCCATCCTCACCGAACGGGCGACGAAGAGCGCCGAGCGGCGGGCGTACCTCCGGGTCGTTGTCCTCCGGGAGCCCGACGGACGGCCCCGTCGCGACGAGGCGGGCCGCCTCCTCGTCCGCCTCGCCGGCGGCCAGGGAAGCTACGTCCTCTCCGCCCTCGCGGCGGCCGACGGCTACGCCATCGTCCCCGAGCCCCTCGCCGAGGTGCCGCCGGGCAGCGTCGTCGAGTTTGCCTGGCTCTCGCACGGAGAGCGGACGTGAGCGGCACCCGGGCCGAGCGCCGGCGGCTGACCCACGTCGACCGGGCCGGCCGTCCCCGGATGGTTGACGTCAGCGAGAAGCCGGTCACCGCCCGGCGCGCTGTCGCCGAGGCGATCGTCGGTCTCCTACCGGAGACCCTCAGCCTCGTCATCGACGGGAGCGGGCCGAAGGGCGACGTTCTCACCGTCGCCGAGCTGGCCGGCGTCCTGGCCGCGAAGCGGACCGCCGAACTCAGTCCCCTCTGTCACCCGCTTCCCCTCACCGACCTCGTCGTCCAGGCGACGCCCGATCGGACCGCCTCGGCCGTCCGGATCCGGGCCGAGGCGGCGACGACGGCCCAGACGGGGGTCGAGATGGAGGCGCTCACGGCAGCCGCCGTCGCCGCCCTCACGGTCTACGACATGGTGAAGGCCGTCGAACGAGGGGTCGAGATCCGATCCATCCGCCTTCTCGAGAAGGAGGGTGGCCAGCACGGCCACTGGAAACGGCCCGAGGAGCCCTCGCCTCCCGGAGGCAAGCCGCGGGCCGCCCGGGGCGCCGGCAGGGCCCGGTCCCGGTCGACGAAGGGCGGCGAGCGATGAGCGCCGCGGGCGAGGAGCGCGGGGAGCGATGAGCGCCGCGGGCGAGGAGCGCGGCGAGCGATCGCCGATGGCGGGAGATCGCGTCGGGTCCGCCCCGCGGGTCCTCGTCGTGACGACGAGCGACCAGGCCGCCGCCGGGCTCCGCGCCGACGAGTCGGGAGACCTTGTCGCCGAGCGGCTCGCCGAGCTCGGCTGGCCGGTCGAGCGACGGGTCCTCGCCGACGACGAGCCGGCCATCGCTGCCCTCCTTCGGGACGCTGCCGAGCGCTACGACCTCGTCCTCACGACCGGTGGCACCGGTCTCACCCCCCGAGACGTGACGCCCCAGGCGACCCTCGCCGTCGTCGACTACGTCGTGCCCGGCCTCGGGGAACTCATGCGGCTCGAGGGGATTCGCCGGACGCCCTTCGCCGCTCTCTCTCGGGGCCTGGCCGGCGTCCGGGGCCGGTGCCTCATCGTCAATTTGCCCGGCAGCCCGAAGGGCGCCGGCGAGTCCCTCGAGGCGATCCTCCCCGTCCTCCCGCACGCCCTCGAAACGCTCGCCGGTCCCTTCGATCATGGCCGGCGACGCCCGGCGACGATCGCGGAGCCGTCCCCGGAGGAGGGGAGGCAGTGACCGAGACCCTCGCCCGCGTCCCGTATTGGCCGCTCGCCGTGCCCCTCTTCTGGAGCGCGGCCGTCGTCTTCGGCCTCCTCGTCGCCCGGCACCTCCGGGTCCTCTTCGCCGTTGCCCCAGCCCCCCCGATCCGGGCCCGGGAGGTCCCCCGCCGCCTCTGGTCTGTCGTCGATGACGCCCTCCTCCAGCGGCGAATGTACCGCGACCGGACGGCGGCCCTCATGCACCACGCGATCTTCTGGGCCTTCGTCTTCCTCACCGTCGGCTCGGCGAATGCGGTCACGGGCGGGCTCGTCGAGCTCGTCCTCGCCTGGCCCTTCGACGGTCTCCTCTGGGCGGCCCTGACAGCCTTGGCGAACCTCGCCGCCCTCGGCGCCCTCGTCGCCGTCGGGGTCGGCCTCTGGCGCCGCCTCGTGACGCGGCCGAAGCGGCTGACCCTGAGTCGGAGCGGGCTCCTCATCCTCCTCTGGATCGGAGCGATCGTGACCGCCGAGCTCGCCAGCCAAGCCTTCGAGGCCGCCCGCTTCGGACCCCGCCCAGGCGGCCTCGTCGGGACCGTCCTCGGGAGCGCCCTCGGAGGGCTCCCGGCCGGGGCCCTCGAGGTTGGCTTCGGGCTCGCCTGGTGGGCCCACGTCGGCCTCGTCTCGGTCTTCCTCGTCTATCTGCCCTTCGGGAAGCACTTTCACATCGTCAGCGCCGCCCTGAACGTCTTCCTCCGAAAGCTCGACCCGCCCGGCCGACTG
Source organism: Chloroflexota bacterium (assembly GCA_042408535.1). Classification (GTDB taxonomy): domain Bacteria; phylum Chloroflexota; class Limnocylindria; order Limnocylindrales; family CSP1-4; genus BPIH01. The sequence continues at coordinate 23,369 of JBHORA010000209.1, forward strand.
CCGATCCTCGACCTCGAGCGAACCGAGGGGTCCTTCGGTCTCCGGACCCTCGCCGACCTGTCGTGGAAGGACCTCCTCGACGGCCTCACCTGCACCGAATGCGGCCGCTGCCAGGCCGTCTGCCCGGCGAACGCGACGGGCAAGCCCCTCGACCCAAAGGGCCTCGTCATGGGTCTGCGGGACCTCCTCGACGAGGTCGAGGCTCGCCTCCCCGTCGTCCCCGACGGAGCTGAGGTCCGAGAGCGGTTGGGGACCCGGGGCGAGCTGACGGCGGCGGATCTCGCTCGGCCGATCGTCGGGGCGGCGATCAGCGAGGAAGCGGTCTGGGATTGCCTGACGTGCGGCGCCTGCGTCGAGGCTTGCCCGGTCCGGATCGAGCACGTCGACAAGATCGTCGGGCTCCGGCGGAACCTCGTCCTCGAGGAGAGCCGCTTCCCGGCCGAGCTCGCTGGGGTCTTCCGGGGCCTCGAAGGGCAGGCGAACCCCTGGGGCCTGCCGCGCTCGGAGCGCATCGCCTGGATGCGGGACCTTGCCGAGCCCGTCCCGACGCTCGCCGAGCGGGCCGCGGCGGGCGACCTCGACCAGGTCGAGGTCATGTACTGGGTTGGCTGTGCAGCGGCCTACGATCCACGGGCGGCCCGGGTCGCCAGGGCCGTCGTCACCTGCCTCCGGGCGGCCGGCCTCGACGTCGCCGTCCTTGGGACCGAGGAAGCGTGCACTGGCGACCCCGCTCGGCGGCTCGGCAACGAGTACGTCTTCCAGCTCCTCGCGGCGGCGAACGTGGCGGCCCTCGATCGCTACGGGGCCGCGGAGCGGACCATCGTCACTGCCTGCCCCCACTGCTTCAACACCCTCGCCAACGAGTACCCCGACCTCGGTGGCCGCTACCGAGTCGAGCACCACAGCGTCACCATCGCCCGCCTCGTCGAGGAGGGTCGTCTGCCGTCCCCCGTCGACGGCACGAAACCCGGGCGACGGGTCGCCTTCCACGATCCGTGCTACCTCGCTCGCCAGAATGGGATCGTCGACGCCCCGCGCCGGGTCCTCCGGGCCGTCGGCGCCGAGCTCCACGAGCTGCCGCGCCGCGGTCGGGGGACGTTCTGCTGCGGCGCTGGGGGCGGCCGGATGTGGCTGGAGGAGCGTCGAGGGACGCGGGTGAACGCCGAGCGGACCCGGGAGGTCATCGAGTCGAGCGCGGACACCCTCGCCGTCGGCTGCCCGTTCTGCCTGACGATGCTCCGCGACGGCCTCGCCGATGCGGGGCGCGGGCCGGGCTCGGCGGCGGAGATCGCCGTCTTCGACCTCGCCGAGCTCGTCGCCGCCCGGCTCGGCTCGGGGGCGGCAGGCGCCAGCGCCTAGCGGCGCCCGAGGGCCGGCCCGAGGCGACCGCGGTACGGCCTAGCCCGGCAGCTTCGCACCGCAGTAGATGCAGGTCGCGTCCGTCCAGAGGTTCCCTTCCCCGCAGCTCGGGCAGAGCTTCATCCCCTCGGTGGCCGGCGCGACGGGAAGGTCGCGCTGCTCAGCTTCGGCCGATCGCCGCTCCCGGCGGACGATGGCGAGGACGGCGAGGAGGCCGATCCCGGCGGCGACGAGGAGGGCGTAGCCGGCGAGCTCTCCGGGCATGATCCGACTCCCTGGCGGCGACCGCCCGCCCACCCCGGACGACGGCGGGTCTGGTCGCGCCCGAATGCTAACCGGCGGCGCGGCGGCGGTCCAGCCCCGCCATGGTCGCCCGGCCCGGTGGACGAAGGGGCGGGTGGGCCCGCGGGCAGAGGCCGAGTCAGGATGCCATCCGGGTGGTGTAGGATGCGCTCGTGGTCGTGTCGTCGACGCCCTCCGGCTACGAGCTGACCGAAGAGCAGCGCCTCCTCCGGGACACGGTCCGAGCCCTCGCCGACGATCGGATCGCGCCCCGAGCGGCCGAGATCGACCGGACCGCCGAGTTCCCCTGGGACGTCAAGGCCCTCCTCGCCGAGCACGACCTTCTCGGCCTCGGCATCCCCGCCGAGTACGGTGGGGTCGGGGCCGACCTCCTCTCGGTCTGCCTCGCCGTCGAGCAGGTCAGCCGGGTCTGCGCGACCTCCGGCCTCATCATCGCCGTCCAGGAACTCGCGGCCCTGCCGATCGTCCTGTCCGGGACCGACGAGCAGCGCCGCCGCTGGCTTCCTGATCTTGCCGCGGGCCGTCAGCTCGTCGCCTTCGCCCTCACCGAGCCCGAGGCCGGGTCCGACGCCGCCGCCGTCCGGACCCGGGCCGTCCGCGACGGGGACGACTACGTCATCGAGGGGACGAAGCGCTTCATCACCCACGGCTCCATCGCCGATCTCGTCGTCGTCTTTGCCGCCACCGACCCCGAGGCCGAGCGCCATCGCCGGATGTCGGCCTTCGTCGTCGAGCGCGACCGGCCCGGCTTTCGGGTGGCCCGCCTCGAGCACAAGATGGGGATCCGGGGCAGCCCGACCGCCGAGCTCGTCTTCGACGGGGTCCGCGTCCCGGTGGCGAACCGGCTCGGCGAGGAGGGCGACGGCTTCGCCATCGCCATGCGAACCTTCGAACGGTCGCGACCGGCCATCGCCGCCCAGGCCGTCGGGATCGCTCAGGGTGCCCTCGAGGTCGCCACCGCCTACGCCCGGACGCGGCGCCAGTTCGGCCGTCCCATCGGCGAGTTCCAGATGGTCGCTGCCCTCCTCGCCGACATGGACGCTGCCACCGAGGCGGCCCGCCAGCTCCTCTACCGAGCCTGCACGGTCATCGAACGCGGCGGACCGGACGCAGCCCGCTGGGCAGCGATCGCTAAACTGGTCGCCGGCGACGCGGCGATGCGGGTCACGACCGATGCCGTCCAGGTCCTCGGCGGCTACGGCTACGTCGACGAGTACCCCGTCGAACGGATGATGCGCGACGCCAAGATCACCCAGCTCTACGAAGGGACGCAACAGATTCAGCGACTCGTCGTCGCCCGGGCTCTCCTCGGCCGCGAGTAGGTCTGGACGTCGGCCGTCGCGACGACGGAGGGAGGTTGTCTGGTGCGTATCGTCGTCCTGACGAAGCCGGTCCCCGATCCCGCCTCCGGCCAGGATCGCCTGGGACCCGACCACCGGGTCGACCGGGCCGCCGCCCCGGCCGTCCTGAACGGCAACGACGAGTACGCCCTCGAGGCCGCCCTCCGGCTCGTGGAAGCCCATGGCGGCGAGGTCACGCTCCTGGCGATGGCTCCGGCGTCGGCGCCCGAGACCCTCCGGAAGGGCCTTGCCATGGGGGCCGATCGGGCCGTTCTCGTGACCGATCCCATCCTCGCCGGAGCCGACATCGGCTCGACCGTCGCCGTCCTCGCCGCCGCCCTCCGCGGCCTCGAGTACGACCTCGTCCTGGCTGGCATCGACACCTCCGACGGGTTCGCGGGTGTCGTCCCGGCCGCCTTGGCCACGACCCTCGGCCTCCCCCTGCTGTCGAACGCGGCGGCCATCGAGCCGGAGCCCGCCGCCGGTCGCGTCCGGGTCCGGCGCATCGTCCAGGGCGGCTACGACGTCTTGGAAGCGCCCCTCCCGGCTCTCGTCAGCTGCACCCAGGCCCTCGGTGCGCCGCGCTACCCCTCCTTGAAGGGGATCATGGCCGCCCGCTCGAAGGAGATCGCCGTCCGCTCCCTCGCCGACCTCGGACCGCTCCCCCGGCCCGTCGGTGGCGAGGCAGCCGAGACGGTCGTCGTGACCGCCGATCCGCCGCCGCCGCGGGGAGCAACCCGGACGGTCCGGGCACCAGCCGTCGAGGCCGCCCGCGAGATCGCCGACTTCCTCGCCGCTCGGCGGCTCCTGCCATGAGCGGCCGCCTCGTCGTCGTCGGCGAGCTCGCCGACGGCCGGCCGACCCGGCTCACGACGGAGGTCGCAACCCTCGGCCGACGGGTGGCCGAGGGGCTCGGTCGCCCCCCTGTCGGGGTCCTCGTCGGGCCCGGCGCCGGGGCTGCCGGCGAGGTCCTCGCCGGCTACCTGCCGGAGGTCGTCGCCATCGAGGTGCCCGAGCTCGCCGATCTCGCTCCGGCGTCGCGGGTGGCCGCCGAGGTCGCTGCCCTCGTCGAACCCGACGATGGGCCGATCCTCCTCGGCGCGAGCCCCGAAGGCCGCGACGTCGCCGGGTCCCTCGCCGTCCTCGTGGGCCGAGCCGTCCTTGCCAACGCCGTCGACATCGAGGTCGGTCCCGAGGGACTGACGACGGTTGCCGCGATCTTCGGTGGCAAGTACATCGTCCGGAGCCGGTTCGTTGGCCAGCCGGGGATCGTCACCGTCCGACCGAGCTCCATCGATGCCGAAGCGGCACCGAGCCGTGGCCGAGTCGTCGACCGGGCCCCGGCTGCCGCAGCCGTCGGTCCGCCGGTCCGCCGTCTCGAGCGGGTCGTCGAGGCGAGCGGCGAAGTCCCCCTCGAAGAGGCCCCCGTTGTCGTCGTCGGCGGCCGCGGCGTCGGTGGCCCCGAGGGCTTCGCCCTCCTCGAAGAGCTGGCGGCGCTCCTCGGCGGGACCGTCGGGGCGACGAGGGCGGCCGTCGACGCCGGCTGGATCCCCTACGCCCGCCAGATCGGTCAAACCGGGAAGGTCGTCAAGCCGCGCCTCTATTTCGGCCTCGGGGTGAGCGGGGCGATCCAGCACAAAGTCGGGATGCAGACGGCGGACACGATCGTCGCCATCAATCGCGATCCCGACGCCCCCCTTGCCGAGTACGCCGACCTCTACGTCGTCGGCGACCTCTTCGAGGTCGGTCGGGCCCTCGTCGCCGAGCTCCGCCGGCGGACCGAGGCCGGGTCGACCTGAGCTCCGGCAGGGCACGATGGCCCGCCACACTCGGTCGGCCGTTCCGGCGAGTCGCTCGATCGGGAGATAGCCGATGGCACCCGGGACGTTGCCGCTCCTCCTCCCACTGGCGGCCTTCGTCGTCCTCGCCGTCGCCACGGCCGTCGTCACCCGTCGCTTCCTCGGCGCCCTCGCCGAAACCCGCGAGGCGTACCTCTTTCGGCGTCGGGTCGCCGATCTTGCGACCCGGATCGACGCCTCCCTCGCCGGGGCGATCGAACGGGCCGACGCCGTTCGACGCCACGAGCTCGAGGCGACGGCCCTCGAGGCGACCATCGAGGCTGCTCGGGACGCCGTCCGCCGCTATCGCGCTGAAGTGGAGACCATCGGTGGGCCGCCGGCCGTCGCCGGCTACCGCCAGGCCCTCATCGACGCCCTCGATCGGGTCAGCCGCGGCCTCGACTTCGTCGAGCACGGCTGCTCGGTTCTCGCCGCCGGGAGCCGCGACGGTCGGGCCCTCGAAGGGGAGACCTCGATCAAGCGCGGCTACCTCAACCTCGTCCACGCCCGGGAGGCGATCGCTCGCCATGCCGCCGAAGCGCTCCGCTGGCGGGCCGAGGTCGAGCGGCGGGTCCCCTTTCGATCGCTCCAGGAGTAGCCCACCGCCGCGGATAGCTCGCCCGGGCCGCGGCGGGTCCGCCGGCGGTGCTATCGTTGGCAGGCGCCCACCACGATCGACGAGACGGGAGAAATCATGCGCTGCCCCCAGTGCGAGGCCCCCGACACTCGGGTCGTCGATTCGCGGGACCTCGACGAGGCATTTGCCATACGACGCCGCCGGGAGTGCCCAGCCTGCGGCTTTCGCTTCACGACCTACGAGCGGGTCGAGACGGCCCGCCTCGTCGTCCTCAAGCGCGATGGCCGCCGCGAGGAGTTCGATCGGTCGAAGCTCGTCGCCGGCCTCCGGAAGGCCCTCACCCGGCGCCCCGTTCCCGACGACGCCGCCGAGCGGGCGGCCGACGCCATCGAGGCCCGCCTGCGGGCGCGCGGCGCCACGGAGGTCACCTCGGCCGAGATCGGCGAGCTCGCCATGGCCCGGCTCCGTGAGCTCGATCACATCGCCTACATCCGCTTCGCCTCGGTCTACCAGAGCTTCGAAGACCTCGAGACGCTGAAGCGCGAGGTCGACGCCCTCTACGCCGACCGGACGGGAGCGAGCCGGTGAGCGTCCTCGCCGACCGCGACATCCGGGCCGCCATCGAAGCCGGCCGGATCGTCATCCGACCCTACGACTCGGCCGACCTCCAGCCCTCGTCCGTCGACCTCCACCTCGACCGAAGGTTCCGGGTCTTCCGGAACAATCGCTACCCGTACATCGACCTCCGGAACCCCCAGCCGGATCTGACCGAGCTCCTCCACATCGAGGACGACGAGCCCTTCATCCTCCACCCGGGCGAGTTCGTCCTCGGCCAGACCCTCGAGTGGGTCGAGCTGCCGGACGATCTCGTCGCCCGTCTCGAGGGGAAGAGCTCCCTCGGGCGCCTCGGCCTCCTCATCCACTCGACGGCCGGCTACGTCGACCCCGGCTGGAAGGGGAACCTCACCCTCGAGCTCTCGAACGTCGCCAACCTGCCGATCGCCCTCTACTACGGGATGAAGATCGGCCAGATCAGCTTCTTCCGCCTGAGCTCGCCCGTCGAGCGGCCCTACGGCAGCCCCGAGCTCGGCTCGAAGTACCAGGGCCAGTCGGAGCCGACGGCCTCGGCCTTCCACCGCGACTTCGAGGCCCGCCGACGGATCCTCGAGCGCCTGAAGGGGGGCCGATGAGGGAGGTGGCTGCCGTGGCCTGGCGCGCCGACCTCGGCGGAGCGACGGTCTGGCTCCTCCAGGCCGGCCGCTTCCGGACCGACGCTGGCGCCCTCTTCGGACCGGTGCCGCGGGTCCTCTGGGAACCCCTCGTCCGCGACGAGCTCGACGAGCTCGACCGGCTCTGGGTCGCCGCGAACTGCCTCCTCGTCGAGATCGGCGAGCACCGCGTCCTCGTCGAGAGCGGGCTCGGCGACCTCGAGCCGGCGACGGCGGCCCGGATCGGGTTCGAGGGGTCGCCGATCGAGGCCGTCCTCGGCGACGTCGGGATCGAGCCTGCCGGGATCGAGCTCGTCGTCCTCAGCCATCTCCACGCCGACCACGCCGGTGGCGTCGTCGGGCCGGGCGGTGCGCTCCGCTTCCCGTCGGCTCGGATCGTCGTCCAGGCGCCGGAGCTCGCCGTCGCTCTGCGGCGGAACCCCCGCCTGGCGGCCGCCTACGATCAGCCCCGGCTCCGTGCCGTTCGGGCGCGCCTCGAGGCGTGGGCCGTCGACGGCGAGGCGGAGCTCGTGCCGGGGCTGGCCGTGGTCCCGACCGGCGGTCACTCGGGCGGCCACCAGGTCGTCGTCGTTCGGGGCAGGGAGGCGACCCTCTGCTTCGCCGGCGACCTCGCCCCGCGACCGTGGGCGGCGAACCCGCGCTGGATCACGACGTACGACGACTTCCCCCTCACCTCTGTCGCCCGGAAGGTCGAGCTCTTCCGGCAAGCAGCCGAGGAGGGCTGGCTCGTCGTCTGCTCCCACGAGCCGACGGCCCCGGTGGGGCGCCTCGTCCGGGACGGGGACCGCTTCCGGTTCGAAGGCCTCGCGGTCGGCGGCTGAGAGACGGGCGTCAGGGGCTCCTCGTCGGCCCGAGGCTGCCAGTGGGCCCGCCAGACCGGCCCGGGGGGAGGATCTCCTCGACGAAGCGGGCGGCGCTCGCCTCGTCGACGGGACCGTTCACGATCCGGCGGACGCGGCCCTCGGGGTCGATGAAGACCTGGGTCGGCAGGGCGAAGATCCGGTACCGGCGGAAGACGTCGCCGGTGAGGTCGGCGGCGATAAGGTAGCCGAGCTCGTAGCGGCGGGCATAGGCCCGGACGTCGTCGATCGTCGTCTCCTGGACGCTGATCCCGACGAGGGTAAGGCCGCGCTCGGCGTATCGTTCGGCGACGTCGCGCAAGACGGGCGTCTCGGCCTGGCAGGGCGGGCACCAGCTCGCCCAGAAGTTCAGCCACACCCCCCGGCCCCGGAGATCGGCGAGGCGGATCGGCTGGCCGTCGAGGTCGAGGAGGGGAACCGTCGAGCCATCGGGGCCCTCCACCTCGAGCTCCGGAGCGAGCTCGCCTGGAGCGAGACCCTCGATGGGCTGGCCGACGAGGTAGGGGGTGGCGACCGGATCCCGAGGTCCGCCCGGGTCGAGGCGGGCGATGGGTCGCGTGGCGACGACGAGGCCGATGGTCGTCAGGCCGACGACGAGGCCGATGAGGGCGAGCTGACGCCCACCGAAGGGGCCGATGGCGATCCGGCGCGAGCGGCCCGGCAGGTCGTCGGGAGCACTCGACGGGCTAGACAAGGCTGAAGAAGCCGAACCAGCGCGGCAGGAGGACGAGCCAGTCGAAGATCATCGCCAGGCCGATCCCCGCGACAAGGAGGCCGCCGAGGAGCGAGACGAGCCGCCCCCGGCGGACGAGGGGACGGACGATGGCCGGCGCCCGGTCGTAGAGGAAGCCGAGCAGGAGGAAGGGGATCCCGAGACCGAGGGAGAAGCCGACGAGGAGGAGGCCACCGAGGGGGGCCGTCGCGCTGTTCGCGGCGAGGGTGAGGATGGCCCCCAGGACGATGCCGATGCAGGGCGTCCAGCCGACGGCGAAGATCGCGCCGAGGGCGAAGGAGACGAGGGGCCCCGAACGGTTCGTCGCCAGCCAGCGGCCGAGGCCGGTCGTCGGTCCGGCGGGGGCCTCGAGGGCGATCACGGCCCCGCCCCTCCGCCCGGCGAGGCCGGCCTGGGCAGCCGGCTCGAGGGGGCGCCAGACGCGCTCGAGAAGCGGCAGGCGGACGAACCCGGCCAGGGCGGCGCCAAGGACGACGAGGACGGCACCGCCGATCGTCCGGGCCGGGGCGACGTAATCGAAGAGGGGTCCGGCGGCGAAGGTTGCCGTCACGCCGAGGAAGGTGAAGACGGTCGTGAAGCCGGCGACGTAGGCCGCGGCGTGACGGAGGGCGAGCCAGCGCGAGGGCTGGCCACCGCCGGCGCCGGCGACGGCGACGGCGGTGAGCTGGCCGAGGTAGGCCGGCACGAGGGGCAGGACGCAGGGCGAGAGGAACGAGAGGACCCCAGCCGCGACGGCGAGGCCAAACGAGAGCTCGCCGCTCACGAAGCTCCCTCGCTGGACGCGGCGACCCCGTCGAGGACCCGATCGAGGTAGCGGCGGATGGCACCGACGCTCGTCGCCAGTTCGAGCCGCTCGCCCGCGCCTTCCAGGACGGGGATCGTGAGGGCGAAGTGGGCCTCCAGGTCGGCATCGGTGGCGATGTCGACCTCCCGGACCGGCACCGTCGGTCGACCGGCGGCGGCCCGCTCGGCGAGGAGGGCGTCGACGATGGCTCGGGCTTCGTCGCAGAGGTGGCAGCCGTCCCGCCGGTAGAGGAGGAGAGAGGGGTTGCTCATCGTCTCGGGCGGCGATTGTACGTCCGAGACGCCGGACGCTCCGCCGGGGTTCCCGGGTCGATCGGCGGCGCCCTTCCTCGGCGGCGCGCTACGATGGACGCGCGCCCCCGTAGCTCAGTGGATAGAGCGAGGCCGTCCTAAGGCCTGCGTCGGGAGTTCGAATCTCTCCGGGGGCGCCAGCCGTGCCGCCCGGACCGGACGTCGGGCGCCGAAGCGGCCGCGGCGGTACCCTCGTCCCGTGCCTGCCGATCGCGACGCCACCGGGTCCCACCGAACCTCGCCCGTCGGCGAGGAGCGCCCCCTCGCGCCGTCGTCGGCTTCGTCCGCGGCCGACGGTTCGAACGCCGTCGCCGCCGAACCGGACGCGCCGCCGCCCGAGGTCGTTGCCCTCGCCGAGGCTCGAGCGGCCGCCCGGGCGGCTCGGGACTGGCCGAGCGCCGACGGCCTCCGGGCCCGGATCGAGGCGGCCGGCTGGAGGATCGTCGACGACGGGCTCGCCTTCCGCCTTGCCCGCGCCTACCCGCCGACGGTCGACGTCGCCGGTCGGCGGCGCTACGGGCGGAGTGCCGACGTTCCCTCCCGGCTCGAGTCGGCGCCCGTCGGGCTGGCGAGCGTTGTCCTCGTGGCGACCCGCTGGCCGGCGGACGTGCGGCGCGCCCTCGCGAGCCTGACCGAGCACGCCCCCGACGGCACCCAGCTCGTCATCGTCGGCGACGACCCGAGCCCCGAGCAAGAGGCGGCGCTCTTGGCCATCGACGCCATCGATCCGGGCGGCCCGGGCCTGGCGACCGAGGTGGTCCTCACCTCGGGCCACCTCGGCTTCGCGGCCGCCCTCGACGCTGGCATCCGGCGGGCCGCCGCCGGGGTCGTCATCGTCATGGACGGCAGTGTCGAGCTCGTCGGTGACGCCGTCGGACCCACGGTGGCGGCCCTCGAGGATCCCGAGATCGCCGTCGTCGGAGCCTGGGGTCTCGTCTCGGCCGACCTCCGGCACTTCACCGAGATCGAGACAGGCGAGGCGGCAGCGATCGAGGGCTACTGGCTCGCCTTCCGACGCGCCGACTACGTCGCCCGCGGCCCCCTCGACGAGGGCTTTCGCTTCTACCGGAACCTCGACATCTGGTGGAGCCTCGTCCTCCGCGACGAGGGCGAGGGACGGCCGCCGCGGCGCGCCGTCGCCCTGCCGTTGCCCCTCGTCCGGCACGAGCACCGGGGCTGGGCGGAGCTGCCCGAGGCCGAGCGCGAGCGGCTCTCGAAGCGGAACTTCTACCGGATCATCCGTCGCTTCGGTCGCCGCCGGGATCTCGCCGTCGGTCCGCCGCAGGGCTAACGATCGAGGGGACCTTGAGGCTCCCCGGGCGCCGGCTCGAGGTCGGAGGACCCGTCGGGGCGGTCGACGATCCGCCAGCCCCGGGCGGCGATCTCGGCCCGAAGGCGATCGGCCGTCGCGAAGTCGCGGCGCGAGCGCGCCGCGGCTCGCTCGACGAGGAGGCGCCCGACGTCCTCGGGCGGCGAGCCGACGGGCCCGCCCGGGACAGCGGCCGCCGTCGCGTCCTGCGAGGGCCGTTGCCAGACGCGGTCGAGATCGAGCCCGAGGACGGCGTCGGCGTCGAGGACGAGCCAGCGCCGCTCGTCGGCGGGGAGATCCGCGTCGAGGATCTCCCGGACGATACCCAAGGCCCGGGGGAGATCGAGGTCGTCGTCGATGGCCTCGACGAAGCGGTCGTGGAGGCGGCGGCCGTCCGCCGAAAGGGGGGCCGCGGGAGCGTGGGCCCGATCCGAGAGCGAAAACGGCCGATCGGCTCGACCGTGCCCGGTCGGCCCCTCGGCGACGCCCTCGGGCCGCGGTGGGGGTGGAGCGGCCCGGAGGGGGAGGGGAGGACCCCAGGGACCGTCGGGCGGTGGCGGTCCGAGGGCCCGGAGCGCCGCCCGGAGCGAGCGGAGGCCGGCATCGGCGGCGGCGAGGGATGCCTCCGTCGCCCGGAGCTTGTGACCGTAGCGGACGGTGGCGCAGAGATAGCGGAAGGCGAGCGGGTCGAGCCCCCGCGCCGCGAGGTCGTCGACGAGGAGGACGTTGCCGGCCGACTTCGCCATCTTCCGGCCGCCCATGAGGAGATGCTCGCCGTGGACCCAGATCCGGGCCGGCAGCCGACCGGTGAGGGCACGGCACTGGGCGATCTCGTCCTCGTGGTGGGGGAAGACGTTGTCGATGCCGCCGGTGTGGATCTCGAACTCGGGGCCGAGGTAGCGGAGACCCATCGCCGTGCACTCGATGTGCCAGCCCGGGAACCCGCGCCCAAAGCGAGCGGAGGGCCAGGCGAGGAGGCGCCCTGGGCCGGCCGGACGCCAGAGGGCGAAGTCGGCTGGGTGGCGTTTCTCGTGATCGACCGCCGCCCGGTGACCGGCCCGGAGCCGATCGAGGCTGTTCCCGGAGAGCTCGCCGTACGCCGGGTCGGTCTCGACGGCGAAGTAGACGATCCCCGACGGGGCGATGTAGGCGACGCCCCGGTCGACGAGGATCTCGACGAGGCGGAGCATGTCGGCGACGTGCTCGCTGGCCCGCGGGTAGACGTTCGCCGGCAGGATGTTCAGGCGGGCCTCGTCGGCGTGGAAGCGGGCTTCGTAGATGGCCGCGATCTCGGCCGGGCTCTTGCCCTCCATCTCGGCCGCGAGGAGCATCCGGTCGGGTCCCTGCTCCTGGCGCTCGTCGACGAGGTGGCCGACGTCGGTGACGTTCTTGACGTGGCGGACCGCCAGGCCGTGGTAGAGGAGGACGCGTCGGACGAGGTCGGCGAGGAGGTAGCTCCGCAGGTTGCCGAGGTGGGCGGGCCGATAGACGGTCGGGCCACAGGTGTAGATCCGGACCGGTCCGTCGGCCACCTCGACGGGTTCGAGCCGGCGGGTGCGCGTGTTGCGGAGGTGGAGCGTCATCCGGACACCCTCGAGCGGAGCAGACGCGTCGGATCGTACCGAGCGGCCCCGGCAGGCTGCGGCTGCGGGCTCGCGAGATGGGATCGGCCTTGCAGTGGGCCTAACGTTATCGCCCCTCGCTCGTTACCGGGAGCGAGGCCCTGCCCCAGACATCGTTCCCCCGGCGGTGTGGTTCGGCGGGGCCTCCTTCTTCTGCTCGCTGGTCGCCGCCTGGGACGCCGCGTCGAACTCCCTATACTCGGGGCATGCGCCGCTGGGTCTGCATTGTCGCCCTTCTCGCCGGGTTCGCGGCCGGCCCCGGGCCGTGGCCCCGACCGCGGCGCCCACCGGTGGCCGTCGAGCGACTCCTCGAGGAGGTCTTCGGGGACGACCGCCTGCCCTGTGACGTCCTTCGGGGCACGGTCGCCTGGTGGCAGCTTCCCTGACGATCACCGAGCCCACCAGGAAGCCGGGCCGGCGGCCGGCTGTCGCTGCCGGTCGCGGCCTCCTGGCGGCCGTTTTCGGAGCCCTCGTGCTCGGCCTCGTCACCGGGGCCGCCGGCGGCCCAGCCGGGCCGGCCGTCGGTCGGGCCGCCGCACGGGACGAGGCGACGATCGTCGTCGGGTCGCCGGCGACCCTCGACCCGGCGGCGGCCGGGGACGCGACGAGTGCGGCCGTCATCGGTGCCCTCTTCGAGACCCTGACGACCTACGATGCCAACCTCGTCCTCCGGCCGGCCCTCGCCGCCCGCTGGTCGGTCGAGGACGACGGGCGGCGCGTCGTCTTCGAGCTCCGTCCGAACCTCCGCTTCTCCGACGGGAGCCCTCTCACGGCTGACGATGTCGTCCGGAGCTGGTTTCGGGTCATCGATCCCGGCCGCCCGTCGCCCCTCGCCTCGCTCGTCGACGACGTCGTCGGAGCAGCGGCCTACCGGCGCGGCGAGCTCCGCGATCCCGGCCAGGTGGGGATTCGAGCCCTGGGTCGAGACCGCATCGTCGTCGATCTCCTCCGCCCCGGGGCTGACCTGCCGGCCATCGTCGCCAGCCCGACCTTCGCCGTCGTTCCGCCCGCGGTCGGCCGCGACCCGGCGACCCTCGCCCCGGGGTCGTTCGTGGCCAGCGGCGGCTATCGCCTCACGGCGGCGGGCCCCACGACCCTCACCCTCGAAGCGAATCCCAGCTACTGGGCGGGCGAGCCCGCCATCCGCCGCCTCCAGCTCGTGACCGATCTCGGTGGGCGGAGTCCTGTCGCCGTCTTCGAGGCCGGCGAGGTCGACTACACGCCGATCGATCCGAGCGACGCGACCTGGATCGCCTGGGACCGGGAGCTCGGCCCGGCCCTCCGTTCCGTGCCCTCCCTCGGTGTGACCTACGTCGGCTTCGATACGACCCGCCCGCCCTTCGACGATGCGCGGGTTCGGCGCGCCTTCGCCTGGGCCGTGAACTGGCGGCGCATCGTCGAGCTGAGTGCCGACGGATCCTCGCCAGCGACGAGCATGGTGCCGCCGGGGATTCCCGGCCGGCCCGAGGGCGACTACGGTCCGCGCTACGACCCCGAGGCTGCCCGGCGCGCCCTCGCCGAGGCGGGCTACCCGGGTGGGGCTGGCTTCCCACCGGTCGCCTTCGTCAGCGGTGGCACCGGCTGGGAGGAGGCGATCGTCGACGAGCTGCAGGCGACCCTCGGCGTGCCCGTTTCGGCCGAGATCATGCCCTTCGACGACTACTTCGCCCGCCTCGACACCGACCCACCGGCCTTCTGGGCTCTCTCCTGGATCGCCGACTATCCCGGCCCGAACGACTTCCTCGGGCTCCTCCTCGGTTCGGGCCGGACGAACAACTACGGTCGCTGGTCGTCGGCTGCGTTCGACGCGGCCATCGAGGCGGCCCTCGAGCACCTCGACCCCGCCGCGGCCCGCTCCGGCTACGAGGCGGCCGAAGCGATCGTCGCCCGCGACGTCCCGGTCATCCCCGTTGCCTACGCGAACGGCTGGGCCCTCGCCCGAGCGGGCCTCCTCGGAGCCGGCCAGAACGGTCTCGGCTCCCTCCGCTTCGCCGGCCTTGCCTGGGGGGAGCAATGATCCGCCTCCTCGGACGCCTGCCTGGTGGGGCGGCCGGACTGGCGGGCTCGCTCGCCCTCGCTGCGATCCTCGTCGGCTTCGCGCCGCCGCTGACGGCACTCGGCGCCGAGCCTACCTTCGGGACGCCGAGGGCGACGGCCTCCTTCGGCCGCTCTGTCGACTTCGAGCAGCCCATCGCCGACCTCGGACCCCTGAAGCGGGCCGAGATCCTCATCTGGCTGGCCGAGGAGCCGGTACCGACCGTCCGGACGGTGGCCCTGCCGCCGTCGGGAACGACGACGCTTCGCTATTCCCTCGATCTTGGGAGCGACCACCTCCTGCCGAACACGCCCCTCACGGCGCGCTGGCGGCTCACGGACGCCTCCGGACAGACCTGGCTCGGGCCCCCCGTCCGGGTCGTCTACAGCGACGACCGCTTCCGGTGGAAGGTGGAGGCCGGCCGCCTCGTCCGGGTCCACTGGGTCGAGGGCGATGCCGCCTTCGGGGCCCGTGCCCTCCGGATCGCCGAGGACGCCGTCGCCGAAGCCGAGAACCTCCTCGGGGTCCGCGAGGAGCGACCGATCGACTTCTTCATCTACGCCGACGAGCAGGCCTTCTACGACGCCCTCGGTCCCGGGACGCGGGAGAACGTCGGCGGCCAGGCGAACGCCGAGATCCGAACCCTCTTCGCCCAGATCGGGCCGGGCCTCCTCGAGAGCCCCTGGGTCGGCATCGTCATCCCCCACGAACTGACCCACCTCGTCTTCGACACGGCGGTCCGGAACCCGTACCACTTTCCCCCGCGCTGGCTGAACGAAGGACTCGCCGTCTACCTCTCCGAGGGCTACGGCCCGAGCGATCGCTCGGCAGTCGCGGCGGCGGCCCGAGACGGCTCCCTCATGCCCCTGTCGGGTCTGACGGCCCAGTTTCCCACCCGCCAGGAGGCCTTCTTCCTCGCCTACAGCGAGAGCGTCTCGGCCGTCGATTTCCTCGTTCGCCGCTTCGGCCGTGACGCCCTCGTCGCCCTCGTCCGCTCCTACGCGCGGGGGGTAACGGACGACGAAGCCTTCACGGCCGCCCTCGGCGTCGACGTCGCCGGTTTCGAAACAGCCTGGCTCGCCGATCTCGGTGCCGGGCCGCCGACCCGGTACGGGCCCCAGCCGGCACCGCCGGGCCCGGTCCCCGACGCCTGGCGAGGAACCGCGCCAGCGCCAAGCTCGTCGCCGGGCCCGAGCGAGGAGCCAGCTCCCGTGGCCAGTGCCGCCCCGGGGGCAGGCGGGGCGTCGGGGTCCGGGGGATCGGCCGGCCTCCTCGCCGTCCTCCTCGGCCTCGGCTTGTTCGCTGCCGTCGCCATCGCCGCCCGGTCGCGCCGGCGGCGCTCGGGCCGCCCGGCGGGCGGGGCGCCGACCCCAGAGCGGGAGCGCAGTGAGTAGCCTCGGGGCACGACTCCGTCAGGTGCCCTCCTGGCAGGTGGCCCTCGGTGCCGCCCTGCTGGCCCTCGGCTTCCTCGTTGCCGCGCAGCTCCGCTCCGAGGGACCGCGGGTCCGGTACACGTCCCAGGAGCGCGCGCCCCTCATCGAGACGGTCCGCTCCCTCCAGCGCCAGCAGGACGCCCTGAAGGCCCGAATCCTCGAGCTGAACGACCAGATCCGCGAGCTCCAGCAGCGGGGGGAGGGGAGCGCTGCCCTCGTCGCCGAGCTGAACCGCCAGATCGAGGCTGCCCGGATCGCGGCCGGGCTCGTCGCCCTCGAGGGTCCGGGCCTCGTCCTCCAGCTCACCGATGCGACGGGCCCGCTTCCGCCCGGGGCGAACCCGGCCGATGGCCTCGCCAACAGCGACGACATCCGGACCCTCGTCGAGGAGCTCTGGCTCGCCGGGGCCGAGGCGATCGCCATCAACGGCGAGCGGGTGACCGTCTCGACGGCGATCCTCGACATCGGCGGTTCGGTCCTCGTGAACTCCGCCTACCTCGCCCCGCCCTACCAGATCGCGGCCATCGGCCCGCCGGGCCTCTACGACCGCCTGAGCGTCTCGGCCGGCTTCCGTGACTTCGTCGTTCACCGGGTTGACGCCTTCGGCCTCGGCCTCTCCTTCGCCGAGCCCGAGCGGGTCGTCATTCCCGCCTACGCCGGGACGGTCACCCTCCGCTACGCCCGACCCGAGCCGTCGCCGAGCCCCGGAGGATCGTGACGATGCGGAGCCGGCGTGCCCAACTGAGCGTGACGGCCGTCGCCTTCCTCCTCGGCCTCCTCGTCGTCGCCCAGCTCCGGTCTCAAGCGGGGCTTTCGGGGCTCGAGGCCCGCTCGGCCCAGGAGCTGACCGTCCTCGTCGCGAATCTGACGAGTCGGAACGATCAGCTCCGCAGGGAGGTGGCGACCCTCGAGCGGGAGGTGAGCGACCTGACCCAGGCCGCGGCGCGGGGCGAGTCGTCGGTCGATCGGCTCCGGACCGACCTCGCCCGGCTGCGGACCTGGGCCGGCCTCGATCCGGTCGTCGGTCCCGGGATTCGAATCACCGTCAGCGGTCCCCTGCCGGGCTCGGCCGTCGAGGAGCTCCTGAACGAGCTGCGGAACGCCGGGGCCGAGGCGATCGCCGTGGGTGGCATCCGGATCGTCCCGGGCTCCGTCGTGGCAGGGCCGCCAGGCGCCCTTTCGGTCGAGAACACCCCACTCCCGGACCCCTTCGAGATCGAGGCGATCGGTTCACCGGAGACGCTCACCGGTTCGCTGACCCGGATGGGTGGCATCGTCGCCCAGCTCTCGGCCCGGTTCCCGGAGGTGACGATCACGGTCACCCCCCTCGAGCGGCTCCGACTGGCGGCCAGTGAGCGGGACCTTCGGCCGAGCCACGGGACGCCGACCCTCTGATAGGCTGGCCGGCCGATGGCTGGTCCACCTCCGATCGAGTTCTGGCTCGGCGACGTCGTTCGTCTCCGCCGGCCGCATCCCTGCGGCGGAACGGACTGGCTCGTCGACCGCCTCGGCGCCGACCTCGGCCTCCGCTGCCTCCGCTGCGGCCGCCACGTCCTCGTCGAGCGGCGCCGGGTCGAGCGGCGCCTCGTCGACTTCGTGACCCGCGGCGATCCGGCTCGCTCCCGGGTCCTCGGCCCGGCCGACCGGTGAGCCGCGGGCGGTCGCCGGCGGAGCCCATCGGGGGAGGCGTCGCCGCCGTTCTTCGGATCCGGCCGTTCTTCCTCCTGTGGCTGGCGCAGGTGGCAACCCAGGTCGGCGGGAACATGGTCATCTACGGCCTCACCGTCGTCGTCTTCGCCTCGACCCGCTCGAATGCCGCCGTCAGCGTCCTCCTCCTCACCTTCCTCGTGCCGGCGGTCCTCTTCTCGGCCGTCGCCGGGATCTACGTCGACCGCTTCGACCGACGGGCGATCCTCGTCGCCACGAACCTCCTCCGGGGCCTCGCCTTCGTTGTCATGTGGGCCGTCGGGCCGCACCTGGCCGCGATCTACCTCCTGAACGCCTTCGTGTCCCTCGTGACGGTCTTCTTCGCACCGGCCGAGGCATCGATGATCCCGCACCTCGTGCCCCGCCGGCTCCTCATCGCCGCCAACGGGCTCTTCACCTTCACGATGAACGCGGCCTTCGCCCTCGGCTTCGCCCTCTTGGGACCCCTCGTTGTCACCCTCGCCGGGACCGACATCCTCCTCCTCGTCATCGCTGCCCTCTACCTCGTGGCGGCGGGCTTCTGCGCCACCTTGCCGAGCGCGCCGCCGAATGACGGTCGCCTCAGCCCGCAGGCCGTCGTCTTCGATGCGGAACGGGCGATGGAGTCGACCTTCGGCCAGTTCCGGGAGGGGCTCGCCTTCATCGCCAGCCACCGGGCGATCAGCTGGTCCCTCGCCTACCTCGCCATCACGGCCTCCCTGATCGGCGTCCTCGGCGTCCTCGGTCCCGACTTCGCGACCCGGGCCCTCGGGCTCGCCCCGAAGGACTTCGTCGTCGTCGTCCTCCCCCTCGGCTTCGGACTCGTCCTCGGGATCCTCCTGCTGAACACGTACGGTCGCTATCTCCCCCGGCGGCGGGTCATCGAGGCGGGGCTCCTCGCCCTCGGTTGCCTCCTCGGGCTCCTCTCCGTGGCTGGTCCCCTGACCCGAGCTCTCCAGACGGCGACCCCGGAGGGTCCGATCGCCGACCTCTCGAGCCTCCTCTCCCTCCTCGCCGTCGTCGTGGCGATCGCCTTCCTGGCCGGGGTCGCCTATGCCATCGTCGCCATCCCGGCCCAGACCCAGCTCCACGAGGACCTGCCGGCCGACGTTCGAGGCCGGGTCTTCGGCGTCCTGAACATGCTCGTTTCGATGGCAAGCTTCGTACCGATCATGGTCGTCGGCCCGATCTCGGACCTCGTTGGCACCCCGACCGTCATCTTCGCCATCGCCGTCTTCGTCCTCCTCGCCGGTGCCGGCTCCGTCCTCCTCCGGGGGCCGCTCCGACCGGTCGAACGGGGTCTCCGGGCCGACCAACCGGCTCCGGGACCGATCGATCCCCTCACCGTCGCCCTCGGCACCGAGGAGCACGTCGACGCCGCCATGAGCGCGCTCGGCCGACCGGACGGGGCTCGGTCGGACGCCATCGGCTCCGACGGGCGGATGGACGAGGTGGGCGCCGAGCCCGGGCGCCCCAGGCGGTCTCGGTAGGCGCCCGAGCCCGGGCGCCCAGGCGAGCTCGGTCGGCGGTCGGGAGCAAGGTGGTCGGAATTCCTCGGCCGGCGGGGGCCGACCTCCTCGTCCGCGGCCGGATCGCCACCCTCGCCGGCCCGCGCGGCTGGGGCTGGGCCGAGGCCATCGCCATCGCGAGGGGTCGGGTCGTGGCGGCGGGTCGGGCGGCCGAGCTCGACGGCCTCCTCCAGCGTCGGACGAAGCGGCTCGACCTCGCACCCGGCGAGGTCCTCCTGCCCGCCCTGACGGACGCCCACCTCCACCTCCTCGACGCCGCTGCAGCCGAGGCCGAGCTCGATCTGTCGGCCGCGGCGGGCCTCGCCGACGGTCTCGCCCTCGTCGCTGCCCGGCACCGTGAGCTCCCGCCCGACCGGTGGCTCGTCGGTCGGGGCTGGGCTGCCCATCGCTGGGGAGTCTGGCCCTCGGCCGACGATCTGGAGGCGGTGGCGCCCGGTCGTCCGATCGTCCTCTGGTCCCAGGATCACCACGCCCTCTGGGTCAGCCGCACCGTCCTCGCCGCGGCGGGCATCGGACCGGCCACCCCGGATCCCCCGGGCGGCCGGGTCGTCAGGGACGGGGCCGGGAGGCCGACGGGGCTCCTCCTCGAAGGCGCCGTCGGGAGCGTTCTCGCCGTCCTGCCCGAGCCCTCGATCGAGGAGGCCGTCGAAGCGGTCGTCGCCTTCGCACCGCAGCTCCTCGGGCTCGGCCTCGTCGGCGTCCAGGATCCCGGCCCCCTCCGTCCGGACCCGAGCCCCGAGCGTGTCCTCGCCGTCTACCGTCGCCTCGAGGGGAGCGGGCGGTTCCGGCTCCGGGTCGACGTGTCGGTCCGGCTCGAAGCCCTCGAGGCCGCCCTGGCGGCCGGCCTCCGGACGGGAGACCCGATCGCACCCGAGGTCGGCCGGGCCCACATCGGTTGGCTCAAGGTCTTCGCCGACGGAGCCCTTGGCTCTCGGACCGCGGCCCTCTTCGAGCCCTACGATGCTCCCGGGCCGGGACCGGCGAGGGGCATCTGGCGGTTGGAACCGGCTGAGCTCGCGGCCGTCGCCGAGCGAGCGAGTCGAGCCGGCCTCGCCGTCCAGATCCACGCCATCGGCGACGCCGCCGTCCGGGCCGCCCTCGATGCCCTCGAGCCGACGGTCGGGCGAACCGTCGCCGCCCCCCGGATCGAGCACGCCCAGCTCGTCCATCCCGCCGACATCGGCCGTTTCGGGGCGCGAGGGATCGTCGCCTCCGTCCAACCCGTCCACCTCGTCACCGACGCCGGGCCGGCCCGAGCGGCGTGGGGGGAGCGGGCTACTCGCTCGGGCTACCCGTGGCGCTCCCTCGAGGCCGGTGGAGCGACCCTCGCCTTCGGCTCCGACGCCCCCGTCGAACCCGTCGACCCCTGGCCGGCGATCGAGGTCGCCGTGACCCGTCGGAACCCGCGCCGGCCGGGCGAGGTCCTCCTCGGGGTGGGGGAGGGGCTCGAGCTGTCGACGGCGATCCGGGCGGCGGCGATCGGCGGGCCGGGCTCGGCCGGGGTTCGGGATCGCGGTCGCCTCGAGCCGGGGTATCGGGCCGATGCCATCGTCATCCCGGCGGCGGCGCTCCAGGAGCCCGTCGAGCCGGGCGGGCTCCTCGGCCGGGTCCGGCCAAGGCTCGTCCTCGTCGACGGCGAGATCGTTCACGGCGGCTAGAGGGGATCGCGGCCCGACGCCGCCGGCCGGCGTTCTCGGGGCCGAGGCCGGGTCGCCCGACTGCCCCTCAGGGCCGGCGCCGGCGGCGGAGGGCAGGGCCGCGTTGCCGGCGAGCCTCGAAGAAGAGGACGGCCGCGGCGGCGGCGACGTTCAGGGAGTCGGCGAGGCCCGCCATCGGGATCTGGACGGGCGTGACGTCGGGGCCGCGCCAGGTGGGGCCGAGCCCGGTGGCCTCGCTGCCGAGGACGATGGCGACCGGTCCCTGGAGATCGGCCTCGGTGTACGGGATGCCGTGGCCGGCGCTGGCGGCGACGATCCGGATCCCGTGGCCTCGGAGCCAGGCAGCGACCTCCTCGCTCGGGGCGACGGCGATGGGGAGGGCGAAGACGGTGGCGATGCTCGCCCGAATGGCGTTCGGGTGGAAGGGGTCGGCGCCCGCGCCGGCGGCGACGAGGGCATCGACCCCCGCCGCGTCGGCGGAACGGGCGATGGCACCGAGGTTGCCCGGCTTCTCGACGCCCTCGGCGACGGCGACGAGGGGATCGGTCGGCAGGGCGAGGTGGCTGAGGTCCGTCGGGGGCATGACGACGACGGCGAGGATCCCGTCCGGACGATCGCCGTACCCGATGCGGCCGAAGGCCCGGGGTCCGCAGTGGACGACCGGCACGCCGGCCGCGGCGACGGCCGCCAGGGTGGCCTCCCCCTCGGCGTCGGTCCGGTGCTCCGTCGAGAGGTAGACCTCGACGACGGATGCCCCCGCCTCGATGACGCGGCGGACCTCGCGGGCGCCGTCGACGAGGGCGAGGCGCCGTGCAGCCCGCTCGCGGCGGTCACGGAGGGCGGCGACGGCTCGAAGTCGCGGGTTCGCCGGGCTCGTGATGAGCGGTCGTTCGGGGGCGGTCGGCCCGGGCGCCGGAGTGGGCGTCCAACCCTCGGCCGAGGCGGCCCGGCGAGGACGATCGTCCCTGCGCATGCTCCCATGATCGCCCGTCGGCGGCCGGCCCGTCGCTTGGCCGTGCTCTCCGGCTCCGGTCCGGCCATGGCACGGCCCGATCCCCCGCCAAGGCACTGGGAGCGAACCGACCGTCGCCCTCCCGACGCCGCATCGGGTTGTCGCGAAACCGGCTGAAGGCGGCCGACGTATCGATGGGTATGAGGCCACGTCCGACCGTTACCGCGGTGCCGATCCGTTTCGCCCGAGCGATCCTTCTCGTCGTTCTCCTCGCCCTCGGCGGCTGTACCCAGCCCAGCGGTCCGAACGCGTCGCCCGCCGCCAGCCCACCCGCCGCTCCGAGCCCGGCCGCGTCCTACGGCTACGGGTACTGAGCCGTCGCCGACCACGGTGGCAGCGGCGCCCCGGCGTCGATGGTGAGGATGGCAGGGCGGTGCCGTCCGGGTGGCGTCGGACAGGAGAGCCGCACCTCCCGAGAGGCGGCGGAGGGCCGGTTCCGCTATTATGACCGCCGCCAGGGCGGTTAGCTCAGTTGGTTAGAGCGCATGCTTGACATGCATGAGGTCAGAGGTTCAAGTCCTCTACCGCCCACCAGACCCCGAACGCGACGAACGGGACACATCGTCCGCCGCTGAGACCCCAGAGAGCCGGGCCGTGGCTGGGAGCCCGGCGTCGAGGAGCGGGCGATACCACCCGGGAGCGGCCGGCGAACCGGCCCGGTAGCCGCCCGTTATCGCGGCCACGAGAGCGCCGTCGCGACCGCGCCAGCGGTGGCCGGGGCGACGGGACGACGGCGAAGCGCGGGTGGAACCGCGGGAGATCGAACCTCCCGTCCTGCGGGGCGGGGGGTTTTTCGTACAGCAGACCAACGCCATCGAAGACACGAGGGAGGCCATGGCCGAGCACGAAGCGAAACGGGCGAGCCTCGCCGCGGAGGTCGTCCCCGAGGAGGAGGGCCCCGTCCCGGAGCGGACGTCGGCCGACGAGCTCCTCGATGCGGGTGCCCGCCACGAGCTCGACGCCATGCGGCACTCGGCGGCCCACGTCATGGCCGAAGCCGTCCTCGATCTCTTCCCAGGGGCTCGGCTCGGGATCGGCCCGGCCATCGAGGACGGCTTCTACTACGACTTCGAGCTGCCGCGGCCGCTGACCCCGGAGGATCTCGAGCGGATCGAGGCCCGGATGCGGGCGAGCGTCGCGGCCGACCATCCCTTCGTCCTCCGCGAGATGAGCTTCGAGGAGGCGCGGGCCTTCGTCGAGCGTCAAGGTCAGCCCTACAAGGTCGAGATCCTCGACGAGCTCGCCGCCCAGGCCCGGAAGGCAGGCCAACCACTCCCTCGGCCGACCTTCTACGAGCACGGTCCCTTCATCGACCTCTGTCGCGGTCCCCACGTCGCCTCGACCGGTCGGATCGGCCCCTTCAAGCTCCTCGCCGTCGCCGGCGCCTACTGGCGAGGCGACGAGACGCGGCCGATGCTCCAGCGGATCTACGGGACCGTCTGGCCGACCGAGGCCGAGCTCGACGCCTACCTCTGGCGCCGGGCTGAGGCTCGGCGGCGCGACCACCGCCGCCTCGGTGTCCAGCTCGACCTCTACAGCTTCCACGATGTCAGCCCAGGCTCGGCCTTCTGGCACCCGAAGGGGATGCGGATCTGGCGAACCCTCGAGACGGCGATGCGGGAGCTCCAGGAGCGCGAGGGCTACGTCGAGATCGGGACTCCGATCGTCGTCCACCGCCGGCTCTGGGAGCAGTCGGGTCACTGGGAGCACTACGCGGCGAACATGTTCCGGCTCGAGATCGAGGGCCAGGAGTTCAGCCTGAAGCCGATGAACTGCCCCGAGAGCACGTTCATCTATCGGAGCCGGGTCCGCTCCTATCGCGACCTCCCCCTCCGCTACGCGGAATACGGCCGCCTCCACCGGAACGAGCGCTCGGGCGTCCTCCACGGGCTGACCCGGGTCCGCCACTTCGTCCAGGACGATGCCCACATCTACTGCCGGCCCGACCAGCTCGCCGACGAGCTGGCCCGGCTCTTCGCGATGATCCGCGAGGTCTACGCCTGGTTCGGCCTCGTGCCCCGCTACACCTTCGCCACGCGACCCGATGACGCCCTCGGTGACCCTGCCCTCTGGGACCGGGCCGAGCGGCTCATCGCCGAGGCCCTCGACCGCGACGGGGCTGCCTACACGGTGAAGCCGAAGGACGGGACCTTCTACGCCCCGAAGGTGGACGTCTACATCGACGACGCCCTCGGTCGGGAGTGGCAGCTGGCGACGATCCAGATCGACCTCGTCATGCTCCCCGAGCGCTTCGATCTCACGTACGTCGACGAGGCAGGGCGGCCACAGCGCCCGATCGCCATCCACCGGGCCATCTACGGCTCGCTCGAGCGCTTCATCGGCATCCTCGTCGAGCACTTCGCTGGCGCCTTCCCGCTCTGGCTCGCCCCGGTCCAGGCCGTCGTCATCCCCATCGCCGATCGCCACGCCGGCGCGGCCCACTAGCTCGCCGCGGTCCTCCGGACGGCCGGCCTCCGGGTGGAGGTCGACGCCTCGGGGAGTCGGATGCAGAACCGGATCCGGCTCGCCCAGGAGCAGAAGGTCCCCTACATGCTCGTCCTCGGCGACCGTGAGGTCGCCAGCCGGACCGTCGCCGTCCGCCGCCGCGATGGAACCCAGGAACCGCCGGTCGGCTGGGTCGAGCTCGCCGAGCGACTCCGGCGCGAGGTCGCCGAGCGGGTCGTCGAGGCGCCATCGGCCGGCCCAGCGCAGGCGTGAGCTCGGAGCGCCCACCGGCTCCGTCGCGGGCGGTGGAATTGCCGGGCCGCGAATCCCTGTGCTATCCTGCCGCGGCGGCACGGCCGGGCCGAGGCGCCCGGCCGTCGTCGACCAGTGAGGAACACGCTCGAAGGGGTCAGCCATCAGCCGAGACCTGCGCGTCAACGAGATGATCCGGATCTCGCCGGTCCGGGTCGTCGACGAGAACGGAAACCAGCTGGGGATCATGCCCACGGCCCGGGCCCTCGAGATCGCGCAGGAACGGGGCTTCGACCTCGTCGAAGTGGCCCCGCTGGCGAACCCGCCGGTCGTCCGCTTCCTCGACTTCGGCCAGTACAAGTACGAGCTGGCGAAGCGGGAGAAGGAGGCGAAGCGCCGGCAGCGGGCCGTCGACTTCAAGGAGGTTCGGCTCCGCCCGAAGATCGGTCAGGCCGACTTCGAGACGAAGGTGAACCGGGCCATCGAGTTCCTCGGGGACGGCAATCGGATCAAGGTCACCGTCCAGTTCCGGGGCCGGGAGCTTACCCATCCGGAGCTCGGTCGGAACCTCCTCCTCCGCTTCGCCGAGGCGATCAAGGAGCATGGCACCATCGAGCGGGCCCCCTCGCTCGAGGGTCGGGCGATGCACATCATCATCGCCTCCCTCCACAAGGCGAAGGCCGCCGAGGCGAGGAGCGGTGACGGTCGCCGGGGGACCGAGAGCGCGCCGGGCTCGGTTCCGCCAGCGGCGAGACCGCGGCCGACCGCCACGGCGGACTCCCCGTCGAGCGGCGGCGGTGCCGGCGGGGCGATCGGGATGACGACAGGAGAGTGAGCGAAGCGTGCCGAAGATGAAGAGCCACCGCGCTGCCGCGAAGCGCATCGGCGTCAGCGGCAGCGGGAAGTACATCCGGGTCAAGGCGTGGCGGGGCCACCACCTCGAGATCAAGCCGTCCCGGCGGACCCGCCGCTACCAGGGCAAGGCGATCCTCGGGCCCGAGCACGCCCGCCAGATCCGGCGGCTCCTGCCGTACCTGTAGCGAGGCGGAGCGACGATGACTCGAATCAAGCGGGGCGTCACCGCCCATCGCCGCCACAAGCGGCTCCTGGCGGCCGCCGAGGGTCGGAAGGGGACCCGATCGAAGCTCGTCAAGCCGGCCCGCGAGGCGCTCCTCCATGCCCTCGCCTACGCGACGAGGGATCGGAAGCAGCGGAAGCGCCAGCTCCGCCAGCTCTGGATCGTCCGAATCAACGCGGCGGCCAGGCTCCACGGCCTGACCTACGGCCGGCTCGTGGCTGGGCTCCGGCGGGCGAACGTCATCCTCGACCGGAAGATCCTGGCCGACATCGCCGTTCGGGACGCCGAGACCTTCGGGCGGATCGCCGCCGTCGCCCGCGACGCCTAGGCGGTCGGCCGCCGAGTCGCTTTCTCGTGGCCCGTCCGCTCGGAATCGACGGTTCCGCTCGAACAGCCCGCCCGTGTCCGTCGACCTCGCCGGCCTGACCCGGCAACTCGAGCGCCTCCGGGACGAGACGCTGGCGGCTGCGGCGGCGGCGCCGGATCTGGCGAGCCTCGAGCGGCTCCAGATCGACGTCCTCGGTCGGAAGGGCCAGCTGACGGCCGTCCTCCGGGGGATCGGCGCCCTGCCGGCGGACGATCGGCCGAGGGTCGGAGCGGTCGCGAACGCCGTTCGGGCGGCCATCGAGGGTGCCATCGCCGAGCGTCGCGAGGCGCTCCGGACCGAGGCGATCGCTGCCCGAATCGTCGCCGAGCGGGTCGACGTCACCCTCCCGGGGCGGCCCGTCCCGCGGGGGACTCGCCACCCGATCCCCGAGACGATCGCCGCCATCGCCGAGGTCTTCGGCCAATTCGGCTTCGTCGTCTATGAGGGGCCCGAGGTGGAGACGGATGTCTACAACTTCCAGATGCTGAACATCCCGGCCGACCATCCGGCCCGGGATCTGTGGGACACCCTCTACGTCGACCTCGACGGCTACCTCCTGCGGACCCACACCTCGCCCGGTCAGATCCGGGTCATGGCCCGGGAGCGGCCGCCAATCCGGGCCCTCCTGCCCGGCCGCTGCTTCCGCTACGAGGCCGTCGACGCCTCCCACGGCTTCGAGTTCTTCCAGGTCGAAGGGCTCATGATCGACGAGGGGACGTCGATGGCTGATCTCCGTGGCCTCCTCGACGAGTTCGCGGCTGCCCTCTTCGGGGCGGGCCGAGCAACCCGCTTCCGGCCAGGCTACTACCCGTTCACGGAGCCGTCGGTCGCCTTCGACGTCCGCTGCGTTGTCTGCGACGGGGCAGGCTGTCCGGCCTGCTCTCGGACGGGCTGGATGACGATCCTCGGGGCCGGCATGGTTCACCCCGTCGTCCTCCAGTACGGCGGCCTCGATCCTGAGCAGTACCAGGGCTTCGCCTTCGGGATGGGCGTCGAGCGGATCGCCAACCTCCGCCACGCCGTGGCCGACCTCCGCTATTACCTCGAGAACGACCTCCGCTTCCTGGAGCAGTTCCGGTGAGAGTTCCCCTCTCCTGGCTCGCCGACTACGTCGACCTCCTGCTGACCCCGGAGGCGCTCGCCGAGCGCCTCACCCTCCTCGGCATGGAGGTGAAGGCGATCGAGCGCTGGGGGTCCGATTGGCAGTCGGTCGTCGTCGGCGAGCTCGTCGCCGTGGAGCGGCACCCGAACAGCGAGCGCCTCTCGCTGGCCCGGGTGAACGTCGGCGACGGGTCGCTCCGCGAGATCGTCTGCGGGGCGACGAACATCGCCGCCGGCCAGCGGGTTCCCGTCGCCCTGCCGGGTGCCGTTCTCCCCGGGGGACGCCGGATCGAGCGGGCCGAGAAGCTCGGGGTCGTGAGCGACGGCATGCTCTGCTCGGGCGACGAGCTTCGGCTCACGACCGACGCCGAGGGGATCCTCATCCTCCCCGCCGAGGCCCCCGTCGGCCGACCGTTGGCCGACCTCTTCGGCGACGTCGTCCTCGATGTCGACGTCAAGCCGAACCGGGGTGACGCCCTCTCCCTCGTCGGCCTCGCCCGGGAGGTCGCGGCGGTGACCGGGGCCCAGGTCCG
>JBHORA010000005.1:0-29216 GCA_042408535.1 Chloroflexota bacterium
CAAGCGGGTCGGTTTCCAGAGCGTCGTCCGGGCACCGGGTCCCTTCGGGTCGGCGTAGACTTCGGCACCGGTCGACCTCGATCCGCGCCGTCGGCGCTCGGGACGGGTCGACGTCACGAGAGAGGACCCCCTGAGCCACGATCCTGCCGCCGCTGGCGCGCCCGGCGCCCCTGCCGCTCGTCCGCCGCGGAGCCTCCTTCGCCACTTCGACTTCCGCAAGCTCTGGGCGGCGGAGACGATCAGCCAGTTCGGGACCCAGGTCAGCCTCCTCGCCATCCCCCTCGTCGCCATCGTCCTCCTCGAGGCGACTCCCTTCGAGGTCGGCCTGCTCGGGACCGTCGAGTTCCTGCCCTTCATCCTCTTCTCGCTCCCAGCGGGGGCCTGGGTCGACCGCCTCCGGCGCCGCCCGCTCCTCATCGTCGGCGACCTCGGCCGGGCCCTCAGCCTCGCCTCGATCCCGATCGCCTACAAGCTCGGGGTCCTCACGATCTGGCAGCTCTACCTCGTCGGCTTCGTCAACGGCATCCTGACCGTCTTCTTCGACGTCGCCTATCAGGCCTACCTGCCCTCCCTCGTCGATCGGGACCAGATCGTCGAGGGGAACGCGAAGCTCGAGATCAGCCGCTCGGCGGCCCAGATCGGGGGCCCGGGTCTCGGCGGCCTCCTCATCGGTCTCCTCACGGCCCCCGTCGCCGTCGTCGTCGATGCCCTCAGCTACCTCGGCTCGGCCCTCTTCGTCTGGAAAATCCGGCGGCCCGAACCGGCCCCGAGCGCCGGGGCGGAGGGTGACCCGCCGCGGCCGTCGATGCGGGCCGAGGTGGGCGAAGGGCTCCGCTACGTCCTCGGCCAGCCCCTCCTCCGCTCCATCGCCGCCTGCACGGCCCTCTCGAACCTCTTCGGGACGGTCGGCTTCGCGGTCTACCTCGTCTTTCTCGTCCGGGTCGTCGGCCTCTCGGCCGAGCAGATCGGCCTCGTCGCCTCCCTCGGCAACGTGAGCACCCTCGTCGGGGCGGTGGCCGCCGCCGCCGTCGCCCGCCGCCTCGGGGTGGGCCCGACGATCATCGCCTCGGCGATCCTCTTCGGCCCGGGGCTCGTCCTCGTCGCTCTCGCCCCGACGGGTCCGGCGGCGATCCCGCTCCTCGTCGCCGCGGGCCTCCTCTTCGGTCTCTCGACGATCGTCTACAACATCAACCAGGTGAGCCTCCGCCAGGCGATCACGCCGACGCGGCTCCAGGGCCGGATGAACGCCACGATGCGCTTCATCGTCTGGGGCACGATCCCCCTCGGGCAGATCGCGGGCGGGATCCTCGGGACCGTCGTCGGGCTGCGGGAGACGATCTGGATCGGCGCCGTCGGGAGCCTCTTCGCCTTCCTGCCGCTCCTCGTCGGGCCGCTCCGGCGGCTCCGGGAGGTTCCGGCCCCAGCGCTCGAGGGCTAGCTCGCGGGCAGGGTGGAGGGGGAGTTCGCGGACGCGGTGAGGGGGTTTGCTCGCGGGCGAGTCCGCGGGCGAACTCGCGGGCGAACTCGCGGGCGCGGCAGCCCCATCCGACGGTCGAAAAAGCTACCAACGAGCGACCCCGCCATCCGATGGCCCGTGGCCCCTCGCAGCCGGTCAGCTGCCGGCGAGCCGAACGACCTCGGCAACGACGTCGTCGAAGGGTCGCCCGTCGAGGGCGCGGGCGTACCCGTCTCCCCAGGAGACGAGCGGGCGGGCGACGCCGCCCATGTCACGGACGACCGAGCCGGGCACGGTCCATTCGTAGATGCCCTGGAGCTTCGCCAGCACGGGGTCAGGCGTCCGACGGCCGCCGTCGGTTAGCGATCGAACGAGGTCGTTCAGGAAGAAGAGCGCCCGCTCCGACGGGAAGGCACGGAGCTGGGCGGCGAAGGTGGATGGGTCCGGGCTGATGAACTGGACGACGACCTCCCTCCCGGGCAGCTGGCCGGCGACCACTCGCTCCACCTCGACGGTCGCGTAGACGTAGAAGACCCGATCCACCCAACCGTCGGGTTCGGTCTTGCCCTCGACCCGTCCGGGTTCGGCTCGAACGATCCGGCCGAGCACGACGACGTCGGCACCCTTCACCACGCCCGCCAGCGAGTCGTACGAGCGACCCCAGAGGCCGCCGAAGCCAAGCCAGTCCCACCACCGATCGGAAGCGGCTTCGTCGGGGGAGCGGAGATCGGACGTGGCTGGGGTGGAGGTTGGGCTATTCGGAGCAGCGGTGCTCGGCTCGGGGTTCGCGAGGGGGGCACCGGCGAGCGCGGCACAACCGGCGAGGCCGACAGCGGCGAGGCCGACAGCGGCACGGCTGATCACAGCCGCAACGGACGGCCACCGCGGGCGTCGTTCCTGACGTTCCATCCCAGGATCTCCTCGTGCCAGGCACCGCGGGAACTGGCCGGCTGATCGTTCGTCGCCATCACCCCTTCCGACTGCGTCAGTGGGCCGCGTTGCTCGTCGGAAAACGTACACCCCCCGCAATACGTGTCAAGTCGGCACAATCTGTCACAGCAAGAAGCGCAGATCCGCGGGAGGTGCGATGGTTCAAGCGTCGTCGAGCATCGGGACCCGGAGACCGGCTCGGCGCGCCGCCTCGACCGCCGCCTCGGAGCCGGCGTCGGCGTGGCGGAGGACGCCCGTCGCCGGGTCCGTCGTCAGGACCCGTTCGAGCTTCTGCGCGGCCAGGTCGGTCCCGTCGGCGACGACGACCATCCCGGCGTGCTGGCTGTAGCCGATCCCCGTCCCGCCGCCGTGGTGGATGCTCACCCAGGTTGCCCCGGCGGCCGTGTTCACGAGGGCGTTCAGGAACGGCCAGTCGGCGATGGCGTCCGAGCCGTCCCGCATCCCTTCCGTCTCGCGGTTCGGCGAGGCCACCGATCCGGCGTCGAGGTGATCGCGGCCGATGACGATCGGCGCCGAGACCTCGCCGCGGGCGACGAGCCGGTTGAAGGCGAGCCCGGCCGCTGCCCGTTCGCCGAGGCCGAGCCAGCAGATCCGAGCGGGGAGCCCCTGGAAGGGCACCTTCGCCTCGGCCATCTCGATCCAGCGGCGGAGCCCCGCATTCTCCGGGAAGAGGTCGAGGACGGCGCGGTCGGTACGAAGGATGTCGGCCGGGTCGCCGGACAGGGCGACCCACCGGAAGGGGCCCTTCCCCTCGCAGAAGAGGGGTCGAATGAAGGCCGGCACGAAGCCCGGGAAGGCGAAGGCGTCGGCGACGCCCGCCTCGGCCGCCTGAGCCCGGATGTTGTTCCCGTAGTCGAAGACGATCGCGCCAGCGGCCTGGAAGTCGAGCATCGCCCGAACGTGGGTAGCGATCGACTCGAGGGCCCGAGCGACGTAGCCGGCCGGGTCGTCCCGGCGAAGCGCGGCGGCCTCGTCCAGCGAGAGTCCGCCCGGTACGTAGCCGTTCAAGGTGTCGTGGGCGGAGGTCTGGTCGGTGACGGCGTCGAAGCGAACCCCTCGGCGGACGAACTCGGGGTGCGTCTCGGCGGCATTGCCGACGAGGGCGATGCTCAGCGGTCGGCCTTCGGCGGCGGCGGCGCGAGCCCAGTCGAGGGCTTCGTCGAGGGAGTCGGTGAGCCGATCGACGTAGCCGATGGCGTGCCGCCGCCGGGCCCGCTCGGGGTCGACCTCGACGCAGATGGCGACCCCTTCATTCATCGTGATCGCGAGGGGCTGCGCCCCACCCATCCCACCGAGCCCGGCTGTCAGAACGAGCCGGCCACGGAGGGTGCCGCCGAAGTGCTGCCGAGCGAGTTCGGCGAAGGTCTCGGAGGTCCCCTGGAGGATGCCCTGGGGCCCGATGTAGATCCACGACCCGGCGGTCATCTGCCCGAACATCGTCAGGCCCGCCCGCTCGAGGTCGCGGAAGACATCCCAGCTGGCCCAGCGGCCGACGAGGTTGCTGTTGGCGATGAGGACCCGCGGCGCCCACTCGTGGGTTCGGAGGACGCCGACGGGCTTGCCGGACTGGACGAGGAGGGTCTCGTCCTCGCCGAGGCGACGAAGTTCGCGGACGATGGCATCGAAGGCGGCCCACGAGCGGGCCGCCCGGCCGGTGCCGCCGTAGACGACGAGAGCATCCGGGTTCTCGGCGACCTCGGGATCGAGGTTGTTCATGAGCATCCGGAGGGCGGCCTCCTGGGGCCAACCGCGGCAGGAGAGCTGGCGGCCTCGGGGGGCTCGCACGGGCCGGGCGCCCGGGAGTGGCGGGAGGCGACCGGCGGCAGTTTCGGTCCCGCCGGGTGCTCGGGTCGTCGTGGCGGGTGGGCGGGTCGACATCTCGATGACCTCCGTCGCTCTGGCGAACGGTGTCGTCCTCGGCACCGGACCTAGTCTGCGCCCCGCGGCCGCCGTTGTCACGTGCCGGCCGTCATGCGGTCCCGCCCTGGCCCAACTCGCCCCCGCGTGCCCGGCGCAGCGCCCCCGCCCGAAGGGACGAGGCGAATCATCACCCTCGAAGATCGGCGAGGAGTCGCTCGCCGAGCCGCCGTTCGCCCAGGGACTGGACCGACACGACGAGTCCCCGGTCTGCCAGGAGGACGTGGTACGTCCTCACCCCTTCGGCGCAGATCGCGACGGCGACGACCCGGCCGCCGAGGGTCGTCTCGGCGTGCCCAGCCACCCCACCTGCGCGCGCGCAGACACCGCGGTCGAAGGAGTCGCGCCAGGCCCGGTAGCCCGCTGCGTCGAGACCGCCGGTCCGGAGGTGAGCGACGAGAGCGACGGCCTGGTCGCCCGTGGCGGGATCGATGGCAACCGCGAAGGCCATCCGGTCGACCACGGCCGCGACGCTGGGGTCGGCCGCGGCCTCGGGCACGGCCTCGGGGACGGCGACGAGGGGGAGCCCGGCGACGACCGAGGGAAAGAGCGCGAGGAGGGAGTCGTCGGCGACGACGGCGGCGTTCGGGCTCGGATCGGCGCTCGCCGGTGGAGTCGGAGGCGTCGCGCTCGCCGATGGCACCGACACCGAACGGTCCGGCGTCGGCGTCGAGATCGCCTGAGAAGACGCGGAGCCGCCGCAACCGGCGAGGATGGCGGCCGCGACGGCCGCGAGGTAGCCGGCGAGCCCGCCGCCGGTGGCGCGGTACCGGCGCCTGCCGCCCCGCCTCGCCGTACCGGCGGCCACGGTCAGCCGAGCTCGCGCCGGACGACCGGGAAGCGGGGGTCGTCGACGACGACCCGGAACCCGCAGGCGACCCAGAAGGCTGGGCTTGCCGCACTCGTCTCATCGGGTCTGGCGCCGGCTTCGGGATAGGCCTCGACGGCGGCGAAGCCGCGGCCGGCGAGGTCGGCACAGACGGCCTCGACGAGGCGCCGAGCCAGGCCCCGACGGCGGGCCGTCTTCGTGACCGCGATGCAGGTGATGACGGCAGGCAGCGGGCTGTCGGGGAGCTGCGGGTAGAGCTCCCGGACGCGGAGCGCCCGCGGATACGCCGACAGGGGCCCGAACTGGGCGTAGGCGGCCGGCTCCCCGTCGAGGAGGAGGACCTTTGCGTAGCTCCCGAAGACACCGAGGCCACGGCTCAGGAGCCCGAGCTTCCGCGGCCCCGTCGGTGGCTGGGCCAGCGGTCGTCGCGGGGCGAAGGGGTTCACCGACGGCCCCGAGGGCTCCTCCCCGAGCCAGGCGAGGGTCGGGCGCTCGGCAGGCGGGGCGAAGGGGTTGTCGACGAGTCGGTCCGCCTCGGAGGGCGCGAAGGGGTTCTCCCGCCAGGCCGGCTTCGTCGGCCGGAACGGGTTGTCGTCGAGCGGCTCCCGCGGCGCCCGGGTCTCGGCGGCCGGGCGGAGCCAGTCCGGGCGCGAGCGCTTCGAGCCGCGGTCGGGATCCTCCCAGTAGTCGCACGTCCTATGATCGAAGCGCCGGTCGGCGCAGGGCGGGATCCGATCGAAGCTCGCCTCGTCGACGACGTCGAGGATGCGGATCTCCGCCATGGCGGGAACGAGTCTACCCGAGGTCGGGCTGGGGCCAGGCGGGTGGTGGTGGCCAGGCGGGCCGTGGCGGGGACCAAGCGGCCGTGGCGGCGGCGAGGCGGGCCGAGCGGACAGCGTCAGGCAGCACGGCGAAGGCGGTTCGTGATAGCGTGGCGACATCCGGTGCGCCTCGAACCGGGTCCGGGGGACGCGTCCCGGAGGTCTCGCGCGCGAGGAGCGAGATGACGACCGAAGAGCCAGACCATTACGCCACCCTCCAGGTGGCCCCGACCGCGGAGCCGGCCGTCATCGCGGCGGCCTACCGCGCCCTCGCCCGTCGGTATCACCCGGACGTCGCCGGTGCGGCCGGCGAGGAGGCGATGCGCCGGATCAACGCCGCCTGGGAGGTCCTGGGCGACCCCGAGCGCCGAGCCGACTACGACCGACGGCGCGCCGCTCCGTCGGCGCCAGGCTGGCCCGACCCTGCCGAGGCCACCGAACCCGACGGGCCGGCAGGGGCGACCCGGGGAACGTGGTCGGCGCCGCAGGCGGCGGCAGCGGGAGGCTGGGCGGGGTCCGGACCGGGAGGCTCGGCGGGATCGGCGCCGCACGGGCCAGCCGGGCCACCTCCAGGTCGACCCCAGGGGAGCGTCCTCCCCTTCGGCCTCTTCCGCGGCTGGTCGATCGGCGAGATCGCCCGTGTCGATCCGGGGTACCTCGAGTGGCTCGAGGGGAAGCGCGAGGGCCGCCCGTACCTCCGCGAAATCGACGAGACCCTCCGAGCGACCGGATGGCGACGCGGACCCGACGGCGCGCACCCGGATCGAGGAGGCCGACGCCGCGGACTCGGGGGGCACTGGCGCGGCCGACGTTGACCGCCGGGGGCCTCTAGCGGCCCCGCTCGGCGGCCATCCCGGTTAGCAGATCGACGAGGGCGCCACTCCGGACCAGCTCCGTCGCCGCCTCCAGGTCCGGACCCGGCTCCCGATCCGCCTCGAGGGGCGGGATCCGCTCCCGGATCCGTCGGTGCGCTTCCCTGACCCCGAGTCCCGGACGCGGAGCACCCGCAGCGCTCCGGAGGTCGAGGGCCTGGGCAGCGCAGACGAGCTCGATGGCGAGGATCCGCTCTACCCCCTCGAGGACCCGACGAGCGAGGCGACCCGCGATCGGACCCATCGAGACGTGGTCCTCCTGGTTCGCGCTCGTCGGGATCGAGTCGGCGCTCGCGGGGTGGGCGAGGACCTTGTGCTCGGAGACGAGGGCCGCCGCCGTGTACTGAAGGAGCATGAGCCCCGAGCTCAGGCCCGGCTCGGGAGCGAGGAAGGCCGGAAGACCCTCGTTGAAGTGGGGGTCGAGGAGGAGGGCGATCCGTCGCTCGGCGATGGAGCCGAGCTCGGCCAGGGCGAGCTTCGCGAAGTCGAGGGCGAGGGCGACCGGCGCGCCGTGGAAGTTGCCGCCGCTGATGACCCGCCCGCCGCCGGTGGCGAGCGTGCCCTCGGCCGCCGCCCCGCCCTCGGGGAAGACGAGGGGGTTGTCGGTCGCGCTGTTGCACTCGATGTCGAGAATCCGGCGGAGGAAGTCGAGGGCATCGCGGACGGCCCCGTGCACCTGGGGGACGCAGCGGATCGAGTACGGATCCTGGACCTTGTGGGCCGAGCCGTGGTGGCTCGCCTGGAGCTCGGACTCCCGGAGGAGCCAACGGAGCTCGGCGGCGGTCGCGATCTGGCCCGGGTGCGGCCGAGCGAGCTGGTACGGAGCGGCGAAGGCGACGTCGGTCCCGAGGAGCGCTTCGACCGACATCGCTGCCGCCACCGACGCCGTCCGGACGAGCCGCTCCGCATCGACCGCGAGCAGGGCACCGAGGGCGGTCATGAGCTGGGTTCCGTTCAGAAGGGCGAGCCCCTCCTTCGGCTCGAGGACGAGCGGCTCGAGGCCCACCTCCTGAAGGGCGACCACGGCGGGCAGGATCTGGCCCCGGAGCTCGACCTGGCCCCGGCCGATCAAGGGCAGGGCGAGGTGGGCGAGGGGCGCCAGATCACCCGAGGCACCCACGCTCCCCTGCTCGGGCACGACCGGGTGAAGGCCACGCTCGAGGAAGGCGCAGAGGCGGTCGACAACGAGCGGTCGGCAGCCTGAGTGGCCGAGGGCGAGGGTGTTCGCCCGGAGGAGGAGCATCGCCCGGACGACGTCGCGCGGGAGCGGCGTCCCGACGCCAGCGGCATGGGAGACGAGGAGGTTCTCCTGGAGCGCGGCCGCTTCGCTCGGGCCGATGACCGTCGTCGCCAGGGCCCCGACGCCGGTCGTGACGCCGTAAACGACCTCGCCCGCCGCGACGAGTCGCTCGACGACGGCCCGCGCCTCTTCCATCCGCGCTCGGGCGGCAGGATCCAGCCGAACGGGGGCATCGGCCCGGGCGACGGCCTCGACGTCCTCCAGGGTCAGATGAGCGCCGGTGAGGAGAACCTCGGATTGGTGCGCGGAAGCCGGGGCCACCCTGTCAGCATAGTCCGGACGTGCCGCTGGTTCAGAGGCGCACCCGCGGCCGCCCGCAGGTATCCTCCCCAAGGCGCGTGCCCCACACCGCCCTCGCCGACCAATCGGCTGGAGGAGACCTCATCCGTGCTCGAGTTCCTCGACCGCGCTGTCATCCCCTTCCTCGCCGGACTCTACGGCTTCGTGGGCTACGCTGGCGTCTTCGTCGCCATGGCCATCGAGTCGGCGATGATTCCCCTCCCGTCGGAACTCATCCTCCCCTTCGCCGGCTTCCTCGTCTCGGATCCCTTCCACCTCGAGCCCCTGACCGGTGCGCCGTGGAACTTCTGGGGTGTCGTCGTCGCCGGGACCGCCGGTAACACGTTCGGCTCGGTCGTCGCCTACCTCATCGGGGTGAAGGGCGGACGACCGCTCCTCGAGCGCTACGGCCGGTATCTCCTCATTCGGCACCACGAGCTCGCCCTCGCCGACGCCTTCTTCGCCCGCTACGGCCCAGCAACGGCGTTCTTCAGTCGGCTCCTGCCCGTCGTCCGGACGTTCATCAGCCTCCCTGCCGGCGTCGCCCGGATGTCGCCGTGGCGCTTCGTCGTCTACTCGACGGCCGGCGCCCTGCCCTGGTCGATCATCCTCACCTTCGCTGGGGTCCAGCTCGGGGAGCACTGGACGGAGATCCGCCACGCCCTCGCGCCCCTCGATTTCGCGGTCGCGGCGGCGGTCGTCATCGGGATCGCCCTCTTCGTTTGGTGGCGGCTCGGCCAGCCCGGCTGGGCTGGGCGGGCACGCTCCTAGCCGAGACGGCACGGCGCGGCACCCCTCGACCGGTTACGATCGCGTTGACGATGAACGACCCCACCGACCTTCACCTCGTCACCGCCCCGGCACCCGACGCCGGTGGCGGCCACGGCGCCCACGGCGAGCGCGGGGCCGAGGAGGCCGAGGACCTCGGGCCGATCGATCCGCTGGCCTGGGGTGCCGGCGCCCTCGGGGTCGTCCTCGGCCTCGTCGTCGCCTTCTGCTTCGCCCTCGCCACGGGCGGCGTCTAGAACGCCTGGCACGCGCCCCTACGATCGCCTGGGACCGAAGGAGGGCTCAGCGATCCCCCGTTGTCAGAAGAGCCCGACGATCTGGCCTCGCTCGTCGATGTCGATCTGCTCGCCGCCGGGGCGCGACGGCAGGCCAGGCATCGTCCGCATCTCGCCGAGGAGCGGGGTCACGAAGCCGGCCCCGACCGCGAGACGAACGTCGCGAACGGGGACCCGGAACCCCCGGGGCCGACCGAGAAGGGTCGGGTCGTGGCTGAGCGAGTACTGCGTCTTCGCCATGCAGACCTGGAGCCGCCCGAGTCCGAGGGCTTCGGCTCGCTCGAGGGCTCGCGCCGCCGCCGGCAGGAAGTCGACGCCGGCGGCGCCGTAGATCCGGACGGCGATCGTCTCGATCTTCTCGACGAGCGGCTGCTCGTCGGGGTAGAGGAAGCGGAAGCTCGGCGCCCCTGCGCTCGCGACCTCCCAGACTGCCGCGGCGAGGTCACGGGCGCCGTCGCCGCCCCGCTCGAAGTGGTGAGCGGCGACCGCCGCTCGGGCGCCGGCGGCGAGGGCCCGCCGGCGGACGACCTCGATCTCGCTCGGCCGATCGGTCGGATAGGCGTTGATGGCGACGACGACGGGCACCCCGAAGGCGAGGACGTTCTCGATCTGGGCGTCCAGGTTCGCGCAGCCGGCCTCGACGGCGGCGGGATTCTCCTCGAGGAGGGCCGGGTCGAGGGGTCGCCCGGCGACGACCCGTCCGACGCCGGCGTGCATCTTGAGGGCCCGGATCGTCGCCACGACGACGGCCGCGTCCGGACGGAGCCCCGACTGGCGGCACTTGATGTCGAAGAACTTCTCGGCTCCCATGTCGGCCCCG
Source organism: Chloroflexota bacterium (assembly GCA_042408535.1). Classification (GTDB taxonomy): domain Bacteria; phylum Chloroflexota; class Limnocylindria; order Limnocylindrales; family CSP1-4; genus BPIH01. The sequence goes on from JBHORA010000005.1 coordinate 10,310, forward strand.
AAGCCCGCCTCCGTGCAGACGATCTCGTTCGTCACGAGGGCGAGCCGGTCGGCGAGGACGGAGCTGTTCCCGTGGGCGATGTTGGCGAAGGGCCCGGCGTGGACGAAGGCAGGACCGCCTTCGAGGGTCTGGAGGAGGTTCGGCTTGATGGCGTCCTTGAGGAGGACCGTCATGGCGCCGGCGACGCGGAGGTCCTCGGCCGTGATCGGTCGACCGTCACGGCTGAAGGCGAGGACGACGCGGCCGAGGCGAGCTCGGAGGTCGGCGAGGTCCGAGGCGAGGGCGAGGATCGCCATGACCTCCGAGGCGACGGTGATCTGCCACTCCGTCTCCCGCGGCGGGCCGTTCTCCCGTCCGCCGAGGCCGATGACGGCCCGCCGAACGGCCCGATCGCTGATGTCGACGACCCGCGGCCAGCTGATGGAATCGACGTCGATGCCGAGGGCGTTGCCGTGGTGGAGGTGGTTGTCGATGAAGGCTGCGGCGAGGTTGTGGGCGGCACCAATGGCATGGACGTCGCCGGTCAGGTGGAGGTTGAAGTCCTCCATCGGCAGGACCTGGCTGTACCCTCCGCCGGCGGCACCACCCTTGATCCCAAAGACGGGGCCGAGGGAGGGCTGGCGGATCGTCGGCGCGGCGCGGAGGCCGAGCCGCCGGAGCCCCTGGGCGAGCCCGATCGTCGTCGTCGTCTTCCCCTCCCCGAGCGGCGTCGGCGAGATCGCCGTGACGAGGACGTACTTGCCGCGAGGTCGCTCCGCTTCGAGCCGCTCGATCGCCTCGAGGCGGACCTTCGCCTTCGTCGGGCCGTAGAGCTCGACCTCGTCGTCGCGGAGGCCGAGCTCGCGGGCGACCTCGAGGATCGGCCGCGGAGCAACGGAACGGGCGATCTCGAGGTCCGACGGGAAGGCCGGCGCGCTCATCCGGGCCCGCTCCGACCCGACGCCGGGCCGGGTCCACCGTCAGCTCGTCTGCGGGACCCGCCGACCGGTACGAGGGTCGGCCGGCGACCGGCTGCCGCCGCGACCTGGGTCTCGGCCGCTCGGACGACGTGGGTCATGAGGAGGGCGTTCGTCACCGGACCGACGCCACCGGGGACCGGGGTGATGGCCGAGACGACGCGACTCGCCGAGGCGTAGTCGACGTCGCCGACGAGGGCATCGCCGACGACGTTGATGCCGATGTCGACGACGACGGCACCGGGCCGGAGCATGTCGCCGGTGACGAGCCCGGGCCGCCCGACGGCGACGACGACGATCTCGGCCTCGCGGAGGTGGGCGGCGAGATCGCGGGTCCGGGAGTGGCAGATGGTGACCGTCGCGTGCTCGCGGAGCAGGAGCAGGGCGGCCGGCTTGCCGACGACGTTCGAGCGACCGACGACGACCGCCCGCCGCCCCTCGAGGGGGATCCCCGAACGCTTCAGGAGCTCGACCGCAGCGTGGGCGGTCGTTGGCAGAAAGCCTTCGTAGCCAAGGGTCAGGAGACCGGCGTTCAGGGGGTGGAGGCCGTCGACGTCCTTCGCTGGATCGAGGGTCTCGATGACCGCCGAGAGGGGAAGATGCCGTGGGAGGGGCATCTGGACGATGATCCCTGAGACGAGGGGGTCGGCGTTGAGGTCGGCGATCTCGCGGCGCAGCCGGGTGACGGAGACCCGGCCCGAGAGCTCGACGAGGCGACCCTCGATGCCGACGCTCCGGCAACTCCGGAGGATCTGGCGAAGGTAGACGGCCGACGGTGCATCGGCCCCAACCATGACGACGGCGAGGCCGGGGGCGTGTCCGTGGCGCCGCCGAAACGCCTCGACGTCGGCCGCGACGCGGCTCCGGATCTCGGCCGCGATGGGAGCTCCGGCGAGGAGTCGTGGGCCACCCTCGGGTACCGGCGGTGAGGCGGGGTCAGGAGCCCCGACGAGGCTTCCGTCGGGCGATGTCGCCGCGCACCCGGCGAGGGACGAACCCCGGGTCCGAGCGCTCGTGGGGCGCCTCACGTCAGCTCCGTTCGACGTCCGCCGGCGGCTCCCCGATGGGGCCCAGCTGGCGCTCCCGAGCCGTGGCGGCACTCCGCGGTTCCCCAGCGGTCGCTGCAGGCCGCTGTCCGCCGCCGTCGACGATCCGACGCACCGCTTCCCCGAGGGCGTGGACCTCGGACAGGATGACGGTCGTCCGCACCCGGGCCTCCGTCTCGAAGGCTTCGTCGGCGACGAAGGGGAGGTTCGCAGCCACGTTCCGAGCCGCTCCCTCCGCGGCCGCCTCACCAAGGAGGCTGGCGACCGCCAGGTCGGAGGCGGCGTTCCGATTGCTCCGTCCGGCGAGGGATTCCGTGAGCCGGAGAAGCTCGAGGCAAGCCCCGAGGCAATCGAGGGGCACCCCGGCGGCCTCGCGGGCCGAAGCCCGCACGAGCTCCTCTCGTTCGGCCTTCTCGTCGGCCGTCGCCCGGGGTGCCCGGAAGGCGGCCGCGAGCCTCGCGTAGGCCGCGGCGTCGGCATCGGCGAGATCGAGGAAACGGCCGGCCAGCTCGGCCCCCGCCCGCCCGGCGCTCCGGATCGTCGCCTCATGCTCGGCGTACGCCGGGCGGCCCTCGCTCAGGCGGGCGACCATCGTCACGAGGGCAGCGGCCAGCGCCCCAGCCACGGCCGAGGCGCTTCCTCCTCCGGGGACCGGTTCGGCCGACGCGAGGCGATCGACGAAGGCGGCGAGGGTCAGGTCGCGGAAAGACGCCAAAGGAGTCGCCCGCTCGGCGGCGACGGCGGTCGGTTCCACGCCGGCCATTGTAGGCAGCCGGCCATGCCCGCAGAGAACCTGCCCGCTGCCGGTCGGCGCGAACCCTCCCCGGGCGACGGCGAGGCGGATCGCCGATGGACGTGACGGGGCGAGCGCGGTACCGGCGCGCCCGCCCCGCTCACCGGGCCGGCCGGGAGGAGGGGGCCGGCCTCACGATGGAGGAGATGCGTCGTCGACCGCCTCGAGGGTCCAGCGCCGGCTCCGATGGCCGAACGAGATCGCCAGTCGGGCTTTCGGTGTCTCGACCTCGAAGAGGGTCCGGGGCCCGGTCTCGACCCGGTACGCCGCCGTCTCGTCCCGCACGGCAGCCACCCCGAGAACGGGCAATCGCTCGGCACCCCACTCGACGAGACGCGGCCGCCCGTCGAACCAATCGGTTCGCACGCGGAGCGGCACCGACTCCACCCGCATCATCGCCATGTCGTGCTCCTTTCTCGGCCCTCCGCAGACGACCAGGCCGTCGAGATGTGAACAGGTGTTCTGCTCTTGGCCATCATAATGCGAACGCCCGTTCGAGTCAAGGCTTTGAGCGAGATCATGGGCGGCGGTCGTGACAGCTGTCTGGCACGGAGTGACTGGGTCTGGCGATGATGTCTGTTGCGCGCCGACGTCTGCCCCGCGGCCGAGCGCTATGTCTCCGGTGGGCGCGGATCGCGCTCGAAGGGCGCCGGCAGGTCCGAGTGGAGGAGCCGGGCCCGAACGATCGCCCGCCGGCCGAAGCGGCGCCGGAGCTCGTCGGCCGCCCGTGCGAGTCGGCGCCGCCGCTCGACGGCTCCGTCGAAGAGACCGAGCTGGGTCGCCGTTTCGAGGTGCTCGGCCGAGATCCCGAGGAGCCGGATCCGAACACCCCGGACCTCCGGCCGAACGAGGGCGACGGCTGCCTGCCAGATCGGCTCGGCCAGGTCGGTCGGCTCGGGAAGCCTCGTCTGCCGGGAGATCGTCTGGAACCGGGCGTCACGAATCTTGACGGCGACCGTCCCGGCCCGGAGCCCGGCAGCCCGAAGCCGGCCGGCGACCCCCTCGGCGAGAGCGAGAAGCGTCGCCTCGATGACCTCCGGGTCGGCGCTGTCGACGTCGAAGGTGTGCTCGTGGCCGATCGACTTCGGCGGTCGCCGACCGACGACGGGATCCTCGTCGAGCCCGAGCGCCCGCTGCCGGAGGATCGGGCCGTAGCGACCGAGACGACGTTCGAGGAGGGCGTCCGGGAGGGCAGCGAGATCGCCGATCGTCCGCACCCCGAACTCGTGGAGGACGGCGGCCGTCCGGGGCCCGACCCCCCACAAGCGTTCGATCGGCAGCGGGGCGAGGAACGCCGCTTCCTCGCCCGGCGGGACGACGACGAGCCCGTCCGGCTTTCGGAGGTCCGAGGCGACCTTGGCAACGAGCTTCGAGGTCGCCACGCCGACGGAGGCGGTGAGCTCGGTCTCGGAACGGATGGCGGCCTTGATCTGGCGAGCGATGAGCTCCCCCGACCCGAAGAGCGACCGCGAACCGGTGACGTCGAGGAAGGCTTCGTCGATGGAGATCGGCTCGACGAGGGGCGTGAAGCGACGGAGGATGCCCATGACCTGACGGCTGACCTCCGCGTAGCGGGCGCCCCGAACCGGCAGGAAAACGCCGTCGGGGCAGAGGGCAGCGGCCGTCCGGAGGGGCATCGCCGAGCGAACGCCGAAGGCCCGGGCCTCGTAGCTCGCTGCCGAGACGACGCCTCGATCGGTGGCTCCGCCCCCGACGATGACCGGCCGACCACGAAGCTCGGGGTGATCGCGCTGTTCGACCGCGGCGAAGAAGGCGTCGAGATCGACGTGGAGGATCGTTCGGCTGGAGGCCCGCCTTGCCTCGCTCACGCGGCTATCATCGCCCGGCCGTGGCCATCCTTCCATCCCTCGTCTGGCTCTTCGCCATCGCTCTCTTCGGGATCGCTCTCCTCGATCGCCTGGCGCCGTACCTCACTCGGGTGGAGCGACTCGCCTACGGGAGCATCCTCGGGATCGTCCTCGGGAGTCTCGTCCTCGTCCCAACGGCGGTCGTCGTCGGCTTCTCGGCCGAGCTCGTCATCGTCGACGGTCTCGCCGCGGTCGCCGCAGCCGCTCTTTTGGTCCGAGGTCGCGCCGATCTCCGCCAGCTCATCGGCGGCCGTCGACCCAGCGTCCGCCAGCGCATCGGCCGCCAGCGCATCGGCCCCGTCGGCATCGAATTCGGGTTAGGGCGGCTGGTCCAGGATCGCATCGACCGCTGGGCGACGATTGCCGTTGTCCTCATCGGCCTCCGCTTTGTCACCCTCTGGGCGGATGCGCTGACCGTGCGACCGGACGGCCTCTGGGCGGGTCACGAGTACATCTGGAGCGACTGGCCCACCCACCTGGGCATCGTCAGCAGCTTCGCCTACGGCGACAACTTCCCGCCCGAGCACACCCTCTTCGCTGGCCTCCCCCTCGCCTACCACTACCTCTCCGATCTCACCCCGGCCGCCTTCGTCGTCCTCGGCCTGACGCCGATCGAGGCGCTCCCTCTCCACAGCTTCATTCTGTCGGTGCTCGTCAGCATCGCCATCTGGGCCTTCGTGCGGCGGCTCTCGGGGCGGAGCTCGGTCGCCACCCTGGGCCTCGTCCTCTTCCTCTTCGGTGGCAGTCCGGGTTGGCTGGCGACGGCGGCCGAGGTCGTCCGCTCGGGCGATCTCGTCGGGACGCTGGCGAACCAGCCCTGGGACTACGCGGCCCAGAAGGATCTCCACATCCGCTGGTTCAACCCCTACCTCGCCTTCCTCATGTCACAACGGGCCTACCTCTACGGACTGCCGCTCATGATGCTCGCCCTCACCCTCATCCTCCTCGGGATCCGGCGCACCCGTGGTCTTCCGGACGAGCCGTCGTCGCTCGGAGCATGGCTCGCGACCTGGCGAACGGCGGTGGGGAGCGGCCGGTTGGGCCCCCTCCTGCTCGCTGGCGTCGTGGCCGGGCTCCTTCCCCTCTCGCACCTGCCGACCCTCCTGGCGATGGCGATCCTCATGCCGCCGCTCGCCCTCCTCCTCGTCCCCCGACCGGGCGACCTCCTCGGGCGCGGGGGTGGGAGCGCTGGCGGGCGCGCGGGTGGGCCCGGCAGCGGGCGCGGGGGTGGGAGCGCTGGCGGGCGTTCTTTGCCCTGGATCGTGCCCTGGATCGGCTGGCTCATCTTCGGGGTCGTCTGGGTCCTCGTCAGCCTTCCCCAGCTGGCGAGTCAGCTCGGTGAGGGACCGGGCGCTCTGTCCGCCTTCCGCGTCCAGATCGGCTGGGTGGCCAGCGAAGCGCCCTATTTCGACTCCTGGCCCCTCTTCTGGCTGAAGAACCTCGGGCTCTTTGGGCCGCTCCTCGTCGTCGGCCTAACCTTGCCGCTGCTCGGGATCTGGGTGGTGCCGCCCCGGGCGTACCGTCTCCTCCTCGCTTTTCAAGCGATCTTCGTGGTCGGGAACCTCTTCGTCTTCCAGCCCTGGGACTGGGACAACCACAAGATCCTGACCGTCTGGTTCTTGTCGGTCGCGACGGTCGTGGCAGCCGTCCTCGTCTGGGCGTGGCGCCGCTGGCGGGGGGCGATGGCGCGGTTCGGGCTCGGGCTGGTCGTCGCCACGCTCGTCGCCAGCCCGGTCCTCGAGCACCTCCACATGCTCGAAGGCCACACCCAGTACCGAATGATCTCCACAGAGCAGCTCCAGCTGGCCGAAGCGGTTCGCCGGACGACGCCGCCGGGCACGGTCGTCGTGACTGGAATGCAGAGCCACGATCCGGTCATGATGCTCTCGGGGCGGCGGCTCCTCATGGGCTACTGGGGGCAGCTCTGGGTGAGCGGGATCCCGTACGAAGCCCGGCAGGCGGACGTCGCCACGATCTACGCGGGGGGTCCGGCGGCGGAAGCGCTCATCGAGCGCTACGGTGTCGGTGCCGTCGTCGTCGGCCCGGACGAGCGAAGCTCCCTTGGGGCGAACGAGGCCTGGTTCGCGTCTCGCTATCCGCTCATCGCCCAGACTGAGAACTGGCGGGTGTACGGCACGCGTGGCGGGTGACGTCCGACGCCGGCGCGGCAGCCATACCCCTCCACCATGAGTCCGCGCTGGGCATGGGCCGAAGCCGGAGGGGCGCGTTCGTTCGGCGCGGAACCCACGCCCTTGGGGGTGCGGCCCCTTCGGCACGGTGGGCGTACCCCTCCACCGTGAGTCCGCGCTGGGCATAGGCCTGTTCGCCGGCCGGGTGGGGCCCCAATCGAGACCGATCGGGGGTGGGGTCAGTTGCGGGGCGCCCGTCGGCCCGCCGAGCGAACGCTCACCCTTCCCGTCCCCGTGCTCGCTCAGCCCAGCAGGACGATGCCCAGAGCAGACTCACCACCCACCCCCATCTCCTGCTGCGTGCTCAGCTTCGTTCAGCAGCTGGCCGCCGAGGCGAATCTCGCTATCGCTGGACACTCCCACCGCTGGGGCACTCGCCGCCGAGGCACTCACCACGGAGGCGGCACTCACCACCGAGGCGGCACTCACCACGGAGGCGGCACTTCTACCGTTGCCAGCGGATCAAGCGATGAACTGCCCACGCACGAAGCCGGTCGCCAGAACCGCCAGCAGCACACACGAGCCGATGAGCCAGGCCCGGTCGAACCACCGCCGGCGGCCGGCGAGGGCCAGGCCAACAAAGACCGGGAAAAGGACGAGCAGGTAGCGCGTCGTCGAGGTCAGCGGCGTCGGCTGGAGGCGGACTGAGATGAGGAGGAGCTGGCTGGCCGCGAAGATCGTGTAACTCGCCGCTAGTCGACGCACGGCCAGGAGCGTGGCCACGCCGAACCCGACGAGGGTTGCCGCGTTGAGAACCTGGAGGGGATCGCCCTTGTCGACCGCCCAGCCTAGGGCTGCCTCGACGACCTCCCACGGCGGATGGAACTCCCTCCCGCCCCACGCATCCTGGCTCTCGAGCGGCGACAGCCCCGTTGCAGCGGAGGCCCAGAGGACGAACCCGGCGAACGCTGCCACCGGGGCGACCACGGCCAGCCAGGCCACGACAACCGAGGCCGCGCGGAGCGGATGTGAGGCCTCAGCGATGGGGGCCTCTTTTGCTAGCGCCTCGGCGGAGGCCCCGGCCGTCGAGACCCCGGCCGTCGAGACGCCGGCCGTCGAGACCCCGGCCGTCGAGATCCCCGCTTCCGCGGTCCCGGCCTCGCCGCCAGAGGGTGCCTCACCTGCTGCCCCGCCACGCTGCTGCCCCAGCCAGAGAAGCGTCGTCCGGCCTGCCTCCCAGGCGAGCGGCAGAGCGAGGAGGACACCGGGGGTCCGTGCTAGACCAGCGAGCGTGCCGGCAACCAGGGCGAGTCCCCACCGCCGCGTCCTTGCACCATAGAACGCCGAGGCCGTGGTGGCGAGAAAGAGCGCCTCCGAGAACGGGGCGAACAGGAAGAAGCCACTCGGAAAGACGAGTAAGTAGAGAATCGTCCGATCAGCCACCGCCCGACCGAGATCGAGGGCCACGAGTCGGTGGACGACAGCCAGGCCAACGATGGTCGCCGCGAGGCCGATGAGGAGCCCCGCCACCGTAACCGAGCCGATGATGCGACCACCGAGGTTCATGAGAGCCGGCAGGAGCGGAAAGAAGGCGACCGCGTTCGAACCCGACTCGTAGCCGTAGGTCGCGATCTTCGCGTACCAGCACGCATCCCAGCGCTGCCAAACGCCGGCCAGGACGAAGGCCAGCCCATCAGCCTCGAGGGGTGGGATCGTCAGCCAGCCGTTCCGGGCAAGCTCGAAGTGGCACGGTCCCGGCACCCCGCCACCGGCGACGACGAACACCGCCAGGACGGCGAGCGCCACCCGGACGACGATGACAAGCCAGGTCGCCTCGCGGAGCGAGTCGAGCCACCCGAGAGCCTGCCGTCCCGAGACACCTTCGCCTCGCTCGATCACGCCACCTCCCGATCGAGTCCCAGTCGCCTGGGCCGCTGCCGTCCGACCTCGCCGCGCACTCCGACGACCGCTAGTCTAAGGCGCGCGCCATGCCTGACCATGCAGACCCCACCACCGCCGCGACCCCCGGGGGCGACGCCAGCCCGCCCAGCGCCGCCACGAGCCCGCCCAGCGCCGCCACGAGCTCGCCGAGCGGGGCCACGAGCTCGCCGAGCGGGGCCACGAGCTCGCCGAGCGGGACCACGAGCCCACCCAGCGCCGTCACTCCCCCGACGTCTGCGATCAGCGAGCGGACCGCCGCCGTCGCGATTGCGACCGTCCCGACCGCGACCGTCCCCACCGCCGCACGCCGAGCCGACCTCCTCGCCGCCGGGGCATGGGCGATCGCGGCCGCCGCCGTCTACGTCTACACGACGGACCCCGAACGCCAGGTCTTCGACTACTTCGTCCGCCTCGCCGACGCCTTCCTCCACGGCCGCCTCGGCCTGACCGAGGCACCGTCCTGGCTGAACGAGCTCATCCCAGCCGGCGACGCCCTCTGGTACGTGCCCTACCCTCCGATGCCGGCTGTCGTGCTCCTCCCGATCGTTGCCCTCTTCGGGACCGAGATCCACCAGCAGCTCGTGAGCGCCATCCTCGGCGGACTCTCCGTCGGCCTCGCCTGGCTCGTCCTCGGTCGGCTCGGCCTGAGCGGCCGGGCCCGCCTCCTGCTGACGGCGACCTTCGGCTTCGGCACGGTCCTCTGGTACGTCGCCAAAGTCGGCTCCGCGTGGTACTTCGCCCACGTCGTCGCCGTTCTCTTCAGCCTCGCCGCCCTCCTCCTCGTCCTCGATCGCCGCGCACCCCTCCTCGCCGGTGTCCTCCTCGGGTGCGGAACGCTCGCCCGCCTCCCCGTCGGCCTGAGCGCCCCCTTCTTCCTCGCCGCCTCGATCGGGCTCGGCTGGCCACCCCGCCGGCCGACCGAACCCGGCGCCGCGCTTCGAACCGGCGTCGCCTTCGTCGTCGGCCTCGCCGTGCCCCTTGGCGCCTACGCTCTCTACAACCTCGCCCGCTGGGGAACCCCGATCGACGAAGGCTACGTCCGCATCCCCGGAATCCTCGAGGATCCCATCTACGCCGAGCATGGGATCCTCTCGATCGACTACATCCCCCGCAACCTCTACGCCATCTTCTTCCGAAGCTGGAACTACGTCGACAACCCGCCGTACCTCCAGCCCTCGTGGTGGGGCCTCTCGATCTTCCTCACGACACCCGTCTACCTCTGGCTGGCGAAGGCGCGCCTCGACGATCCTCGGGTGGTCTGGGCGGCGATCGGTACGGGCCTCGCCCTCATCCCGATCATCACCCACGGCAACGTCGGGATCACCCAGTTCGGCTACCGGTTCAGCCTCGACGTCCAGCCGCTCCTCTTCGTCATCCTCGCCAGCGCCTTCCGGGACGGCATGTCGAAGCTCGCCCAGTTCGCCTGCCTGGCCGCCATCGCCACCTGCGCGTACGCGATCTGGGCGATCGGCATCGGCTTTGTCGCCTTCTAGGGCGGAAGTCGTCGGGCGAGGCTACCCCTTCGGCTCGACGACGACCGTCACCTCCGGCGTCAGGCCCGGATAGACCTTGATCGCCACCTTGTAGGTGCCGAGGGCGCGGAGCGGCTCCTCGAGCTCGATCTTGTGGCGGTCGACGACGATCCCCCGCCGACCGAGGGCGTCGGCGATGTCCTTGGCCGTGATGGAGCCGTAGAGCTTGCCAGCCTCGCCGACCTTCACCCCCATCGTAAGGGTCGTGCTCTCGATCCGCCGGGCCGTGATCTCGGCCTCCTCGCGCTCGCGGCGCCGCTTCTCCTCGCGGGCGGCGATGTCGTGGAGCCACTGGCGGTAGGCGCCGCCGGCGGCCGGCACGGCGAGCTTCTTCGGGATGAGAAAGTTCGTCGCGTACCCGTCAGCGACAACCTTCATCTCCCCCATCTTGCCGAGCTTCGGAACGTCCTGGGTCAGGATGACCTTCACGCGCTGCAACCCTCCGTCACGGCCGCCGGATCGACCCGGTCGGCCAAGTCTGTCATGGAACCCCTCGATGGCGCGGCCAGCCCGCCGGCCGACCAGCGGCATTCGCCCGCACCCGAGCGGCGCCCGCCACCTGAGCCGTGCCAGCAGCCGTCACGCCGCCGGCCATCCCGCCCGACGCCCCCCGTCGAGCCTGTCACCGGCCAGCATGGCCATCGTCCGCAACGTCGGGGCGACGCCACCGAGGGCGCGCGGCACGAGCCGGGCCAGCCGCCGGATGGGGCCCGGAAGGAGCCGGCGGATCTGGGCGACATCAGCCTCGAAGGTCCGACGGTCGAGGCCAACGGCCGCCAGGTGCTCGTCGAGAACCGGGCCCGGGACGCCGTCGAGGAAGAGATCGAGGGCGAGGAGGACGGCGACGACGTCGTCGATCGCTCCGACGACGGGGATCTCGTCGGCGACGAGGTCCCGACCGAGGATGACGTAGCCGAGCGCCGCCGCCAGGACGCCCTTCCGGGCCAGCGGAACCCGCCCATCCCGGACGAGGGCCCAGAGGAGCCGCCCATACAGTTGCCCGCGGGTCGCGATCGGCAGGAGGGCGACCGCAGCCAGGAGCCGGGCGACAACGCTCCGGCCCCGAGGCCGAGGGGACGGTGGTCGAACTCGCATTCTGGGTCTGGGGAGGTGGCGCTCGTGACTCGTTACGGGTCGTTTCGTCGGCGGGAGCCGCTGGCGGACCGGAGGAGCGGCTCGAACGAACCGCCTTCCGCCCTCGACGGTCCGCACAGTCTAGCAGGCCAGACGATGGCAACGACAAGGCGGGGCTTGACATCGAACGTCTGTTCTGTATGATAGCGACCGAAAGGAGGCGCCGGTGACCAGGCACGACGCCGAACGGAAGCGCAAGATCATCGACTACATCGCGGCCACCATCAGGGCCCGTGGCTACCCGCCCTCGGTCCGCGAGATCGCCCGGGCGGTCGGCCTTGCCTCGACGTCGGCCGTCCATCATCACCTCCTCGTTCTCGAACGAGAGGGCTACCTGGAGCGGGGCGCCGCTCAGTCGCGGGCAATCCGGCTGACGCCGACGGCCGCCCTCCGCCTCGGGCTGGCCTCGGAACTCGTTCCGCAATCGGTGGGCACCGAACCGGCCCACGCCCTGCCGATCATCGGCGAGATCGCGGCCGGCGGCCCGATCGAGGCCTACCAGGACGCCTCCGAGACCCTCGCCGTCCCCGATGTCATCGCCCCGTCCGGCGATGCCTACGTCCTCCGGGTCCGGGGCGACTCGATGATCGATGCCGCCATCATGGACGGCGACTACGTCGTCATTCGGCCGCAGTCGACGGCCCGGGACGGCGACATCGTCGTGGCCCAGGTCGAAGAGAACGCGGTCACCCTGAAGCGGTTCTACCGGGAGAAGAACCGGGTCCGCCTCCAGCCCGCCAATCCGAACTATCCACCCCAGTACTACGACGACGTTCGAATCCAGGGCAAGCTCATCGGGGTGATTCGCCGCCTCGACTGAACCGCCTCCAGCGCGAGGCTATCAACACGATCCACAGGCGCCCGTCGAAGTGGTGGATCGAATTCGTCGATAACCCCCTCCCGCCGAAGCCGACGCCGGGCAACAGTAGAGGCCGCTCGGACCGCGAAGGAGTGGCGGTCCGCAGTGGCCGACGCGTCACCGAAGCTGTCACCTCCGAACGGGATCGTGGAGCCATGATCGACCGCCTGCCACCACAAAGCGTCGAGGCCGAGCAGTCCGTCCTCGGCTCGATCCTCATCGACAAGGACGCCATCGTCGAGGTCGCCGAGTTCCTCCGCCCCGAGGACTTCTACCGGGCCGCGAACGGCCAGATCTATGCGGCCATGCTCGAGCTCTTCGAACGGCGCGAGCCGATCGACATCGTCACCGTCGCCGAGGCCCTCGAGCGTCGCGGCGAACTCGACGCCGTCGGCGGCCGGACGTACCTCTCGAGCCTGGCGAACCAGACCCCGACGGCGGTTCACGCCGTCCAGTACGCCCGGATCGTCGAGCGGAAGGCCGTCCTCCGCAACCTCATCGCTGCCGCCGGCAAGATCGCCGGCATCGGCTACGAAGATCCGCCCGATATCCAGGAAGCCGTCGATCGGGCCGAAGCCGAGCTGTTCGCCGTCTCCGAGCGCCGAGTCCACGCCGGTTTCCATCCCCTTCGGACCCTCCTCCACGAAGCCTTCGACCGCCTCGACTTCCTCCACTCCCACCGCGGCGAGATCAGCGGCATTCGCTCTGGCTTTGCCGACCTGGACGTCCTGACGACTGGCTTCCAGAAGAGCGACCTCATCGTCGTCGCCGCTCGACCGTCGGTCGGCAAGACGAGCTTCGCCCTCAACATTGCCGAGCACGCCGCGGTTCGCGAGGGCAAGAGCGTCGGGATCTTCAGCCTCGAGATGAGCAAGGAGCAGCTCGTCCTCCGCCTCCTCTCCTCGGTCGGCGACATCGACTCCCAGCGGCTCCGGACCGGCTTCCTCGAGGATCTCGACTTCACCCGAGTGGCGAACGCGATGACGCAGCTCTCCGAGGCCCGGATCTTTATCGACGACACGCCGAACATCAGCACGATGGAGCTCCGGACGAAGGCCCGGCGCCTCCAGGCCGAGGCCGGGCTCGACCTCGTCATCGTCGACTACCTCCAGCTCATGCAGGCGACGAACGTCTCCCGGGAGGCGAACCGGGTCCAGGAGGTCTCGGAGATCTCGCGCGGCTTGAAAGCCCTCGCCCGCGAGCTGTCGGTACCGGTCATCGCCCTCTCCCAGCTTTCGCGCCAGCCCGAGATGCGCGAGTCGAAGGAGCCGCGCCTCTCGGATCTCCGCGAGTCCGGGGCCATCGAGCAGGACTCCGACCTCGTCATCTTCCTGTGGCGGGAACGCGATCGCGGCCAGGACGACCCCGACAGCGAGGTCGAGGAGATCAACGTCCACCTGGCGAAGCACCGAAACGGGCCCACCGGGCGCCTGAAGCTCATGTTCAAGAAGCGCCAGACCCGCTTCTATAGCGCGGCCGTCGGTGATCGCTACGCGGAGACCTTCAGCTAGGAGCAGGGCGCCGCGACGTCGGCGCACCCCGTCGAGCCGAGCTGGGACCGTCCGCCTCGGAGCGGCGTCGGCCCGCTCCTCGTCAGCGGCTCGGCCTGGCGACCTCGCGTGGGCTCCGCCTCGGTCTCGCTTCGGCTCACTCCGCCTCGTCCGGCAGGAGCGGCCGGAGGCCAAAGGTGTAGATCCGACCGTCGGGCCCGGCGAGCGAGAGGCCATGGAAGCCGCCCTCGATCCCGGTCAGCCCGAGGGCCTCGACCTCCGTCGACGTCAGCGTCCGGTGCGGGGCCGGGACGGCGCCGGTCGGGTCGGCGACGAAGTCGCTCGGGTCGACATCCGGCCAGGGCCAGGGCCGTGCCTGCCCAGGCGCGCCGCCGGCCTCCGTGAGCGTCCCCCGCCAGCGATCCGCCTGCCAGAGCGTGCCGCCGAGACTGCCGCTCGTGATGAGCCCCCGGAGCCGCGCATCCAGGCGCGCGAAAGCGCGACGGGACTCGGCGTCGGCCGCCTCCGGCGTGCCGATCCCGAGAGCGTACACGGAGACCGTCTTGTTGAGTCCGGCCGCTCGGATGACGAAGATCGTTGTCGGGGCGTCGGCGACGTTCGCTGCGTCGTAGCGGGGTCGGGCGACTGCCAGGCCGCCATCAATTAGAGCGAAGCGGAGAATGTCCTGGACCTGCTCCTCGGTGAGCCTCGCCGCCCGAAACGGGTGACCCGGTACGACTCCGTCTGCATCCGGCTCGGGAAGCGGCGCCGACTCGTCGCGGTAGATGACCGTGCCGTCGCCGTAGAGCGAGAAGAACGGGGCCTGGGTCGCGAAGAACCAGATCGGGACGAAGCCGCCGCCGACCTCTTCTCGGAGGACGATGTCGGTCCGCCCCGTCGGGTGGCTGATCGCCTCGCTGCCGTCGCCCGCCGTGCCGCTCGGTGACGGCGACCCGGGTGACGGGCTGGCGACCGGGCTCGCGCATCCGACAAGGACGACGCTCAGGCCAAGGACGGTCAGCCAGGCGCCAGCTCGGTGCGTAGAGCAGATCGCCGTCGATCTCACCGTCGTCGGTCCCCTGCTCCGGGAGAATCCCAGGAAGAGAAGCGAGCCCATGCCAGCGATGAGACGGCAGCCGGCCTTTTGCGGTTCCCCCCGGGCGTGCCGCCCGAAGCCCCCGAGCCCGCCGCGCCAATCGCCGCCGACGGCGCGGCTCGGCACGCGGTTGAGACATGACCGCGCCCATGACCGCCAGCAGATACCAATCGCCGCCGACGGCGCGACCCGGAACACGGCCGGCCCGGACAATCCCCCATCGTGGCCACCCGACGGGAGACACTCGCCATCGAAATCGCCGCCGCTCGAGAGATGGACCCGACCCGACGATCCCTCTCACCCCTGGCGCTTGCTCGCGGCACGGATGTTCTCGACAGCCCGTCGATCCTCCCTCGACCGGCGGCTCGGTTGTTCACTTGACGGGCCGAGTATCCTCACCTCATGGCACGGGCCGAGGGAGAGCGCGGTAGGCACCGACACGGCGAGACGCCTCGACGTGGGCGACGGGCCATCGACGTCCGCAGTGCCCTTGCGCATCGCCTGACGCCGAAGAGACTGGAGCTCGAGGAGGGCACCCAACACCGTGGACCGTTCGTGGGTGCGCTTCGAGGAGGGACGCGGGACCGTGTACGAGGACCGAACGCTCGTCTGTCGGGACTGCCGGGAGGAATTCGTCTTCTCGGCGGGTGAGCAAGCTTTCTTCGCCCGGAAGGGGCTCCAAAACGTCCCCCAGCGGTGCCCAACGTGCCGGGCCGCGGCCCGCAATGCCCGCATCCCAGGCGGTCCGCGGGAGTACCACGCTGCCATCTGCAGCATGTGTGGCGGACAGGCCGTCGTCCCCTTCAGCCCCCGGGCCGATCGGCCGGTCTACTGCAGCACCTGCTTCGACAAGGTCCGGGCCGGCGCCGGACGATCCGCCCCTGCCTGAAAGCGCGCCTGCCTTGCTTACACTGGCCTGACCACCGACCCCCAAGGTCGTGGTGGCCGAGGGGCAGCCAGTCCGCGCCGGCCCAGTCGAGCTCGACCAAGCCCCTGTCGCCGCGCGAGCCCAGTCGAGCTCGGCCAAGCCCGTGTCGCCGCGCCGGCCCAGTCGAGTTCGGCCCAACACCCAGTCGAAGGAGGTACGAGACCATGGGCGTCATCATCGTCCGAGAGATGGTCGGCACGAGCCCGAAGTCGTGGAGCGACGCCGCTCGCCAGGCCGTCGCTACGGCGGCTCGGACGGTCCGGAACATCCGCTCCATCGAGGTCGTGAAGTCGACGGCCAAGGTCGAGGACGGCGAGATCGTCGAGTACCACGTCGACCTCAAGATCGCCTTCGAGTACGAAACCGACTGACCGGCTAACGGTCGCCCCCCAGCCCCCGTTCCCCTGACGTCCGACGCGACCTGGGTAGTCGGACGAGGAGGCGACCACGTAACCCGCGGCCACGTAACCCGCGGCCACGTAACACGCGGCCACGTAACCCGCTGATGAGCGGCGCCGGGCACGATGGGCCCATGCCGCCGCCCCGCCCCACCGCCAAGACCCGCGACTCGAGACCCCTTCCCCGCCTCCCTGCCGATGGGCACGGCGGGACCTGCGAACGGCCGGCCGCCGCACCGGATCGGGCCGCCTCCGAAGATGGCAACCGGCTCGATGGCGCCGATTCCTTTGACTCCGCTCCCCGGCGCGGCCTATCGTTAACCTCGCGCGAACCGGCGCCCAGCGACGCGGCTCGATCCGCCAGCCAAGCGGCTCGACTCGTGGCCGTCGGTCCGGGCCGCGTCGGTGTGTCCAGGTTTTCGATGCCGGGGAGCAGGCCGGAGGTGAGGGGCTTCCCGATCAGTGCCTACAAGGTCGAGTCCCCGTCCCTCGCGGACGGGACGCTCCGACGCGACCGGCTCCTCGACTGGCTCTCGGCGGCGGTCGAGCGGCGGGTCATCCTCGTCGCGGCCGAGGCAGGCTATGGGAAGACGACCCTCCTCGCCGACTGGTCCCGACGAACCTCCATCCGGACGGCCTGGTACCGGATCGACGAGGGCGATCGAGACTGGATTACGTTCCTGCGCTACCTCGTCGCCGCCGGTCGTGCCTGCAACCCAGCCTTCGCTCCGGTCACGGCCGATCTCATCAGCGATGTGTCCGCCACCGGCCTGACGATGGAGGCCATCGTCGACACGTACATCCGGGAGCTCGAGCTCCTCGGCGAGCCGCGGACCGCCGTCATCCTCGACGACTACCACATCGTCGACGACGTGCCGGAGATCCGGTCGATCGCGCGCCAGATCGTCCGGCGGGTGCCGCCCGGAGTCACGATCGTCGTCTCGACTCGCCGAGGACCGAGGCTCCCCCTGGCGAGGCTCCGGACCCACGGCCAGCTCGCTGAGCTCACGACGAGCGATCTTCGATTCAGCCCGGAAGAGACGGAGCGCCTCTTCCGGGAGAGTTACCAGCGCCCGCTCGCTCGCGACGTCGTCGCGGCGCTCCATCGCCGAACGGAGGGTTGGGCGGCCTCGCTGCAGCTCGTGGAAGCCGCCATTCGGGACCGAACGCCTGCCGAAGCTCGATCTTTCATCGACGGCTTGAGCGGCGGACGGTCGAAGCTCTACGACTACCTCGCCGAGGAGGTCGTCGGGGTCCTCGAACCAGAGCTGCAGCAATTCCTCATGCAGACGGCGGTCCTCCAACGGGTCGTACCGGAGCTTGCGGCTGTCGCCAGCGGGCGGCCCCTCGAGGACGCCGAGCGGCTTCTCGTGGCTGCGACTCGGGCCGGGCTCTTACCGCCCCTCGGCGACGAGGAACGTCCCAGCCGCTACCACCCGCTCGTCGCCGAGTTCCTGCTCACGAGGCTGGCCGGGGACGTGGGAGCCGAGGGAGTCGCTGCCATTCATCGCCGAGTCGCCCGACACCTCGAGGCGTCCGACTGGCGGCTAGCGTGCCATCACTATGCCGCGGCAGGCGACCACGACGCCGCGCGCCGCGTCGCCGAGGGCGCCCTCCAAGACGTCATGGCTTCTGGCGACTACGCCTTTGCCGAGCGGTACCTGAGCGGAGACGGTGAAGGCGGCTCGGTAGCCCTCGACATCGTCCGGTCCCGTCTGGAGTTCAATCGGAACGACAGTGACGCCGCCCTCGCCCACGCCCGCGACGCGGCTGCGACGGCTCCAGAACACCTGCGGGACGCCGCTCTTGCCAACCTCATGACGCTCGCCTTCGCGAGCGGCGACATCGGCGAGGCGCGCTCGCTAGCCGACACCCTTCGGGAGAGCCGGCACGCCCTCTACCGCTGGCTCGGAACGGGCATGGCGGTGGTCATCGATGCCGGCATGGGAGCCGTCAACCTGTCCACAGCCGCAGAGGTGATGCGCCAGATGGCCGACGCGCACCGCGCGTCCGGGATGACCCGCTACCTAGGGATCACGCTCAACAACCTCATGTCACTGCTCCGGCCGATGGGTCGGGCGTCGGAGCTGCTCTCGCACGCCGACGAGGCGGAGTCTGCCCTAACGCGCGCAGGGGGTTCGCCCGAGGTCGCCAACGTCCTTTCCCTGCGGGCCTGGGCGGAGGCGTATCTCGGTCGCCTTACCGACGCCGCCGAACACCTCGCCCTCGCATGCAGCACCACGCATCTCGTTACGCGCGCAGACGTGCTCATCCAGGCAGCGGAGATCTGCACGTGCTATGGCGACGCCGAAGCGGCCGAGCAACACTTGAGATCCGCTGAGGCCCTTGCTGAGCTGGTTCCGCCGCACGGAGCCATGCTGCGTGCTGCGAAGCTGTGGCTGGCGCTTAGGGAAGGCGACGTCAAGGAGGCGGAGACCGAAGCTTTCCAGGTCTCGGCAGATGCGCTCACGTACAACCCCGGCCAGCGGGCGCAGAACGCTGCGCTATGTGGCCACCTTGCCCTACTGCGAGGGGACAGCGACACCCACGATCGGCTGATGCGTGCGGCCAGGATCGCCGATCGCATGTCGGCAACCTTTTGGGCGAACTACTGCCGCATTCTGCTGGCCACACTTGACGGGCCTGATGCGGTGAACAAGGTAATCCTCGGCCTCGGTGGCGAGGACCGAGCGATGGTCTCGGTTCTCGCCGAAGTCATCGTGGATCACCTCGCCGC